>JAGWYG010000167.1 GCA_018969485.1 Chloroflexota bacterium | reverse complement strand
GCGGTGGCGCCGGCGGCGGTGCCGGCCGGCACGAGCGGGGTGCCGGCGGCGCCGCAGTTCACCTTCACCCTGTTCGCGCCGGTGCTGCGGCGCTGAACGACTTGATGTGCGCCCGAGGTGTATGGCGTTGTGGCCTCGACCTATCGCCTGACGATCGACGGCAGCGGGACGACCGCCGCCCTGCCACCGGAGCCGGGGAGCGCGAGGGCGGCGCTCGGCGCCACGCCTGTATACCTTGGTGCTGCGGCGCTGAGCAGGGCTCGCGTCGGCACCAGCGACTGGCACAGGTGAGGTGATCTGGTATGTGCCCGATGAACCAGCGATGTGTGCGTGTGCTGGCGGTGTGGGCCGCCCTGCTGATCCTGGTCGTCCCGGCGTCGGCGCACGCGCCGACGCCGCGGGGTGTGCGTCGGGTCACCTACGCTGCCAGCGCGGCGCCGCTGGCGAACCCCGAGCGCGGCTGGTACCGCTACATCGAGACGCGGGCGAGTGCGCCGGCGCCGTACGACTTGGCGACGCTCACGGCGTATCGCACTGCCGAACAGGTGACGCTGCTGTATTGCATCGTCTATCTCGACGGCCTGACGGATACCGCCATCCCGACGAGCCTGCTGCAGCATCTGGCGGCCAATTTCGCGACAGTGCGCCAGGCTGGTCTGAAGTGCATCCTGCGCTTCGCCTATACCGATGATGACCCGACGCTCACCGGCGAGCGGCCGCCGTTCGGCGACGCGCCACCGGCGACGGTGGCGGCGCATCTGGCACAGCTCGCGCCGATCATCGCGGCGAATGCCGACGTGATCGCGGTGTGGCAGGCGGGCTTCATCGGCACCTGGGGCGAGTGGTATTACACCGATCACTTTGTCGATGATCCGGCGTCCCCGGACGTCGTCTCGGACGCGATGGTCGCGCTGCGGCGGCAGGTCGTCGACGACGAACTGGCGATCCTGCCGGCGGGGATGCACGTGGCGCTGCGCTACGTGGCGGCGCGCCAGCGGCTGGTGGGTTCGGCAGCCCCGCTCGCCGATGCTGCCGCGTTTGGCGCGACGCGTCAGGCGCGCATCGGCATCCACAACGATTGCTTCCTGGCCGATGCGACGGATCAGGGGACGTTCGATGACGTGGCGCTCGCGGCGGAGCGGGCGTACCTGGCGGCGGAGAGCCGGTACACGCCGATGGGCGGCGAGAGCTGCGCAGCCAATCCGCCGCGCTCGGCGTGTGCGACTGCCCTCGCCGAGTTGGAGCAGTTCCACTGGACATACCTCAACGCCGAGTATCATCCGGACGTGCTGGCCGGCTGGCAGGCGGGCGGGTGCATGCCGGCGATCACCCGGCGTCTGGGGTATCGGCTGCGATTGGTGACCGCCGATCTGCCGTCGGTGGCGGCGCCGGGCATGGCGCTCGAGGTGCGCCTCACGCTGGCGAACGATGGGTATGCGGCACCGATCAACCTGCGTCCGGTGTACCTGATCCTGCGCCCACAGGCGGGTGGGGCGGTGACGGCTCTGCCGCTGCGGCTCGAGCCGCGCACGTGGCTGCCGGGCAGCCAGACGGTGGCGGCGCGGGTGGTGGTGCCGGCGCTGCTGGCGGCCGGTGATTATGAGCTGCTCCTGCATCTGCCTGATCCCGCGGCGGCGCTGGCGAACCGCCCCGAGTATGCCATTCAGCTGGCGAATGCCGCGATCTGGGAGACAGATACCGGCTACAACCGGCTGAACCACGTCGTGACGCTGGCTGCCGTGCCGCTCGCACCGGCGACGAGCCACGGCATTCCGTTGCTGCGTACGCTTCGCTGAGCTGCGGCTGCCGTCGGTGTGCTGGTGGGTGCTGGAGGCGCTGGCTGCCGCCGGGGCCTGGCCGATGGCGTGGCGCGCGCCTCGTCGGTGGACCGCCTGGGCGCGGGTATTGCGATGCCGTCGCGCCGCTGGCGAAGCGGCGGGGCGATCGCATGCCGCGTTTCGCGTGCCGGCGCGCATTGGTCACCCATCATACAGCGATTTCGTTCCAGATATCATGCCTCGTGCTTACTTGTGGACGAACCTTCCGGCGATGATCGATGCAGCGTCGTGGTGGGTGCGCCGCCAGCACGCCGTCGACCCGAGCGCCAGGCTGTGGCGTGTGCGGGATCACGTGCCGTGCGGTGCCTCACGCGCGCACCAGCCCATTCGCTGCAGCCGACCGATATCGCGTGCGGGTGTATCGGGAGTCCTGCAGGCGTAGCCACTGGAGAAGCGGAGCAACACATGACTCGTTCAAGACCCGCCCTCGATCTCCCGACGTGGCCGATCATCATCCTCGTGGCCACGGTCATCGCCAGCCTGCTGCCGCTCGCCCCGGCGTCGACGGCGCAGGCGGCCCTCGGCCCGAGCGCGATCTTCGATGACGATATCCGCCAGATCAGTACGGGTTCCTCCAAGAACACCTGGCCGGCGGCGGCAGTCGATGGCAGCGGCACGATCCATGCGATCTACACCGACTACGACAACCTCGAGCTGTACTACACCGCCAGAACCGGCAGCAGCTGGACGGCGCCGGTGCAGGTCGGCGAGCGCGACCAGGCCGGCGGCGAGGATGCGCCGTGGCTGGTCTATGCCAGCAACGCGCTGCACCTGACGTTCTCCGATGACCGGCAGATCTACTATCGGCGCGGCACCATCAGCGGCACCTCGGTGTCGTGGGGCAGCACGCAGCTGATCTCGAGCGGTTCGGGCAAGAACTATCACGGAACCGTGGCAGTCGACGGCAGCGGCAATGCCCACATCGCGTGGATCTCTGATGCCGGATGCAGCGAATATCAGGTGCGCTACCGCCGCATAAGCTCCAGCGGTGCGCTCGGTGGCATTGAGCAGCCGGGAGGTGCCTGCGGTGTGTTCAATAACCGGCCGCGCATCGCCGTCACCAGCGATGGCCAGGTGCACATCGCCTACGTGCGCGGCGAATCCCAGGCGAGCATCTACCGGGCGCGCCGCGCGACCTCGGGCACCTGGACGGTGAGCAACGCCTCGCAGACGACGTCGGGCGGACGGGCGGTCAATCCCGACATCGCCGCCGTCGGCAACGATGTCTACATCGTCTATGGCGAGACGGTCGGCGATCACAACGTCTACTGGCGCCGGGCCCAGGGCGGCGGCGACACCTGGTCCAGCCGGGCCGGGCTCTCGACGCAGTCCGGCAAGTACGCCGGCTTCCCGTCGGTACGCTACAGCAGCGTCACCGGCCGGGTGTACTTCGCCTGGGCCGACGAGAATGGCGGCTCATCGGGCAAGAAAGAAGTCTGGTTCCAGGAGTACGATCCGACCGGCGATGCGTACACGACTGCGGACCGGATCAGCAATAGCCCCGAGGATTCGAACATTCCGTTCATCGGTGTCGGCTCCGCCACATTCGAAGTCGTCTGGCAGGACAAGGGCTCGGCGACGACGCTGCAGGCCTATCGTAACGGTGGTTCGCTCGCGGACCCCGCGAGCTTCACGCCGACCCCGACGGCGACGCGTACCCCGACGGCGACGCGTACCCCGACGGCGACGCGTACCCCGACGGCGACTGCCACACCCATGCCCGGGACTGCGCCGAGCGTGACCGGGATCGATCCGGCCGGCGGCGATGGTGGCGCGATCATCAACGTGCAGATCCGCGGCGCGGGCTTCCGCGGCGCGCCGACGGCCCGGCTGATCGACGCCGATGGCGGCCGGACGGCCCTGGGATCGGTGAGCCTGGTGAGTGCCACGCGGTTGCTGGCGCAGGTGCCGGCGGGCATGGCCAGCGGCGTGTACAGCGTCGAGGTGTGTAACCCCGATGGCCAGTGCGCCATCCTGCCCCAGGCGTTCACCGTCACCGACGGCGGCCCGAGCCTGCTGGCGGTCGCGCCGTCGCAGGGTTCGACCAGCGCGCCGGTGCTGGTG
>JAGWYG010000166.1 GCA_018969485.1 Chloroflexota bacterium | reverse complement strand
CTGCAGACCATCGGCGCGACCACGCTCGACGAGTACCGCAAGTACATCGAGCGCGATGCGGCGCTCGAGCGGCGCTTCCAGCCGGTGATGGTCGAGCAGCCCAGCGAGGAAGAGACCATCGAGATCCTGCGTGGCATCAAGAGCCGCTACGAGGATTTTCACCAACTGCAGATCGCCGACGAGGCGATCAAGGCGGCGGCGCACCTGTCGGCGCGCTACGTGCCCGATCGCTTCCTGCCCGACAAGGCCATCGATCTGATCGACGAGGCGGCAGCACGCGTGCGCATGACGCGGCCGGCCACGCCGCCACCGCTGCGCGACGCGCTGCGCGGCCTCGAAGCCATCCGCAAGGAACGCGAGGCCGCCCTGGAGGACGAGCAACTCGGCCTGGCCGAGGATCTGCGGGCCCGCGAGGAACTGATGCTGGGACGCATCGGCAAGATCGAAGCCGAGCTCGGCATCACCAGCGACGCGCGCGCCCTCGAGCGCCCGTACGTCACCGAAGAAGACATCGCCGAGGTCATCGGCATGTGGACGGGTATTCCGGTCAGGCGCCTGCAAGGCGACGAGACGGCGCGGCTGCTGCAGATGGAATCGGTGCTGCACGGCCGCGTGGTCGGCCAGCACGAGGCGGTCGTCACGATCTCGAAGGCGGTGCGCCGTGCGCGCGCCGGCCTCAAGGATCCGCGCCGGCCGATCGGCTCGTTCATCTTCCTCGGCCCGACGGGCGTGGGCAAGACCGAGCTCGCCCGGGCGCTCGCGGAGTTCATGTTTGGCTCCGAAGAGCAACTGATCAAGATCGACATGTCGGAGTTCCAGGAGCGCCACACGACGTCGCGGCTGGTCGGCTCGCCGCCGGGATATGTGGGCTATGGCGAAGGTGGCGAACTGACCGATGCGGTGCGGCGCAAGCCGTACTCGGTGGTGCTGTTCGACGAGATCGAAAAGGCGCATCCGGACGCGTTCAACCTGCTGCTGCAGGTGCTGGAGGATGGCCATCTCACCGACGGCAAGGGGCGTCGGGTCGATTTCCGCAACACGCTGATCATCATGACGTCGAATGTCGGCACCGAGCACATCCGGCGCGCGTCGCGGATCGGCTTCTCCCAGGGGATGTCGGCCGAAATCGATCAGGACGACGTGCGGCGCAAGGTCGATGATGCGCTCAAGCAACTGTTCCGCCCGGAGTTCCTCAATCGCATCGATGCGTCGATCATCTTCCACCCGCTGACGACGAGCGAGATCCACCAGATCTCGCGCATCCTGCTGCGCCGCGTGCAGGTCCAGTTGAAAGAGCATGGCCTGCTGCTCGAGGTGCATGATGATGCGGTCGACCTGCTGGCGAAGCGCGGCTATGATCCGGCGTTCGGTGCCCGCCCGCTGCGTCGGATCATCACCAACCTGATCGAGGATCCGCTGTCCGACGGGCTGCTCGAGGGGCGCTTCAGCGCTGGCGACACCGTGATCGTCAACGTCGCGACGCTGGAGAACGGCGAGACATACCTGCAGTTGCGGCCGGCGCGCGAGCTCCGCGACGCCGACGTGGACGTCGAGCCGTCGCCGGAAGCCGACGTGCCGGCGTGAGCCGGCAGCGTGCCCGGGGGTGTCGCGCACGGCGCCGCACCCCCGGGCCATGAAGCGAGGCCCACGTGGCGCGCGCGCGCACCGTCTTCGTGTGCCAGCAATGCAACGCGCACCAGTCGCGCTGGATGGGCAAGTGCCCGGACTGCGGCACGTGGGACAGCCTGGTCGAGCAGGCCGAGCGCCGTGAGGCGGCGGCGCGCAGCCAGGCGCCGGGTGCGCTGCCCGGCGCGCCGCTGCGATTGCGCGATATCCCCGACGCCGGATTTCGCCGCGTGCCATTGCTGGGCGACGAGTTCAACCGCGTGCTCGGCGGCGGGATCGTGCCCGGCAGCCTCATCCTGATCGGCGGCGATCCCGGCATCGGCAAGACGACGCTGCTGACCCAGGCCGCCGCAGCGTTCGCCACCACCATCGGTCCGGCGCTGTACGTCTCGGCCGAAGAATCGGTCTACCAGATCAAGCTGCGCGCCCATCGCCTGGGCCTCGACCCGGCCGAGCTCCTGGTGTATGCCGAGACCAATCTCGAGACCATCCTCGAGACGATCGTCCGCGTCCGGCCGGGGTTGGTGATCGTCGATTCGATCCAGACGGTCTACCTCGACGCGATCAGTTCGGCAGCGGGCAGCGTGAGCCAGGTGCGCGAAGGTGCGCTGCGGCTGCTGCGCGTCGCCAAGGAGCATGGCATTCCGATCGTGCTGGTTGGTCATGTCACCAAGGAGGGCGCGATCGCGGGGCCACGGGTCCTCGAGCACATTGTCGATGTGGTGCTGTATCTTGAGGGTGAGCGCTTTCACCAGTACCGGCTGCTGCGCGGCGTGAAGAACCGGTTCGGATCGACCGACGAGGTCGGCGTGTTCACCATGAGCCAGGACGGGCTGCGCGAGGTGGCCAATCCGTCGGCGGCATTCCTGGCCGAGCGGCGCGCCGGCACGCCCGGATCGAGCGTGGTGGTGACGCTCGAGGGCACCCGGCCGATCGTGGTCGAGGTGCAGGCGCTCACCGCGCACACGGCCAGCGCGCAGCCGCGCCGCACGGCCAACGGCTTCGATGCCAGCCGGCTGCTGATGGTGATCGCGGTGCTCGGCAAGCGGGTTGGCCTGCCGCTCTACAACCAGGATATCTACGTCAACATCGTCGGTGGCCTGCGGATCAGCGAACCCGCCGCCGATCTGGGCGTGGCGCTGGCGATCGCGTCGTCGTTCCGCAACCAGCGCGTCGATCCGGCGGCGGTCGTCATCGGCGAGATCGGGCTGTCGGGCGAACTGCGCAGCATCGGCCAGAGCGAGCGGCGGCTGGGCGAGGCGGCCAAGCTCGGCTTCCAGCGGGCGGTGATGGCGCCGCAGCCACACGGCGCCATCGAGGGCATCGACATCATCGCGGCGCACTCGGTCGTCGAGGCGGTCGATCGCACGCTGCAGGGTGCGCCGACCGCCCAGGCGCCGCGCGACGACGCATGACGCGCCGATCGGCACGGAGCATCACTCAGCACGAGGACGCCATGCGCACAGTGATTCAGCGGGTCTCACGGGCATCAGTCAGCGTCGACGGCGCGCTGGTCGCCGCCATCGATCAGGGCATCCTCGTGCTGATCGGCATCGGACACGACGACCAGGAGGCCGATGCGCTGGCGCTGGCGCACAAGATTGCCCACCTGCGCATCTTCGCCGACGCCGCCGGACGCTTCGACCGCTCGCTGCTGGAGCATGGCGGCGCCGCGCTGGTGGTATCGCAATTCACCCTGTACGGCGACACCCGGCGCGGCCGGCGCCCTGGCTTCAGCGATGCCGCCGCCCCCGATCGCGCGGCGCCGCTGGTCGACGCATTTGCCGCAGCGTTGCGCGCCAGCGGCGTGCCGGCGGTCCAAGGCATCTTCGGCGCCCACATGGAGGTCAGCCTGTGCAACGATGGACCGGTGACGCTGATCCTCGAGAGTCCGCTGCGGACGGCAGCGGGCCGGTGAGTGCGATCGACGATCTCGCGGGACTGCTGGTGCGGCGTGGCTGGCGGGCACCGCTGTGCCTGGCCCTCGACATCATCGCGCCGTTCACGGCGATCGTCAGCCAGTGTGCCATCGCTGCCGGGCCGCTGATGCCCGACGCCCGCAGCAGCGCCTGGTGCCGGGCGTTGGGCGATGCCGCCGGCTGGTCGGCGCTGGCGGCGGCGCTGGCGGCCCCCGACCGGCCCGATCCGGCTGTGTGAGGCGTGAGGATGCCCCACTCCCTTCGTGCCTTCGTGCCCCCGCCCCTTCGTGTCCCCGTCCCTTCGTGCCTTCGTGCCCCCGCCCCTTCGTGCCTTCGTGTCCCCGCCCCTTCGTGCCTTCGTGGCTTCGTGTGAGCCCGTCCCC
>JAGWYG010000054.1 GCA_018969485.1 Chloroflexota bacterium | reverse complement strand
TCGACCCCGGAACGTGGCGAGTGTGCAGCCTACGATGGCGCCAAGCGCCGAAAAGGGAGCAAGGTTCATATTGCTGTCGACACTCTTGGTCATCTGCTCGCCCTGTTTGTCATGCCAGCCAACGAGCAGGACCGCGCCCAGGTTGCGAAGTTGGCGGAGCAGGTTCAGGAAGCGACGGGCGAGGCGGTTTGAGGTCCCCCTGTTGAGCAGTCGGGCGGCGTGGCGGTCGGAAATCTGCTCGACAATGCCACAGGCCTTCACTGCATCGGCAATCTCACGGGCGCTCCAGTGGCTCATTGGACGGCCCAGCCCGTTCGGGTGCTTCACAAGCAAGTCCGGGGATCTGGCAGACCTGCTCGGCCGCAATGCAGACGGGTTTGCCCGAGCGTGGGGCGTCGCTGAGCCGTTCGATGATCGGGAAATCCTCCAGGCTGGCCGGGGCACAGGCACGCCAGCGGGCGCGCCAGAGCCGGACCGTATCGACGTTGACGCCAAGCTCACCGGCAATCTGGGCATTGTTTGCCTCGCTCGCACAGGCGAGCACCATTCGGGCGCGCAGCGCCAACTGTTGGGGCGTCGTGTGGCGCCGGACAAGCTGCTCCAGTTCGCTCCGCATCGCCGTGTCGAGTTCCCGTCGGGTCGGTTTGGGGCCACGCATCTGTCGCCTCGTGTTCAACAGACGCCCTCCAGACAGGGGGCGCGTGGATTGACTTCAGCCGCTATGTACTAGTGCGCTGAGCCGGCTCAGCTGCGCATCGCTGACGCCGGGCGCAGCATCAGCCTGATTGGCCTCGCCGGCAGCCTGGCACAGTTCGTCGCGGCAGGCCATCGCTGGGGTGTCCAAGGGTAGATCATCACGAGCTCGAACGGCTGCCCAGGATATGGATGCGCTGGGGATCATGCTGATGGCGCAGGACGTTGAGAGAGAACAGCGTCTTGAGTGGTTGTGTTCCATGACGTACCTCATAGTGTGTTCTGACGTACGGCGCACCAGAGGCGGACGTGTCGCGCTGACCACGTCCGATGAATGCAATGATCACTGCTTGCTGTGTCATTGAGAGAAACCTCATCATGATCGCGCATGTACTCACAGCATAGCAGCGATGCGCCCGATCGGCGATCATCATCGGCGATCATGGGTGGTCGGAGGGGCCTGCGGCCGGGCGTGGCGGCGGCGCTGACGCCGCATGGTGGGGCAACCGGAGGGGAGCGTGCTGCGGCGCCGGTGGTGGTACAATGCGCACGGGGCCGGCGGACTGGCGGGAGGGCACGTGACCACAGGAGTGGTGATCATACCGGTGCGCGGCATCGGCGAGGTTGCGGCGGGCGACGACGTCGCGGCGCTGATCGGGCGGGCGCTGGCGGCCGACGGCCAGGCCTTGTGCGACGGCGACATCGTCGTGGTGACGCAGAAGATCGTCTCGAAGGCCGAGGGGCGGCTGATCGACCCGGCGACGGTCGAGCCGTCGCATCTGGCGCAGATGGCGGCGGTGCATGGCGCGAAGGACGCGCGGCATTACGAGGTGGTGCTGCGCGAGAGCCGGCGCGTGGTGCGCATGGATCGTGGCGTGCTGATCACCGAGACGCACCACGGGTTCATCTGTGCCAACGCCGGCGTCGACGAATCGAATGTCGGCGGCGGGCAGTGGCTGACGCTGCTGCCAGTCGATCCGGACGCATCGGCCCGGCGCATCTGCGACGCGCTGTGCGCCGCGAGCGGCGCGACGGTGGCGGTGATCATCTCCGACACGTTTGGCCGCGCGTGGCGCGAGGGGCAGGTCAACGTGGCGATCGGCGTCGCCGGGATGCTGCCGCTGCACGACTATGCCGGCCAGCCCGATGCCTACGGCTACACGATGCACGTCACCAACATCGCCGTCGCCGACGAGCTCGCCAGCGCCGCCGAGCTGGTGATGGGCAAAGTCGACGCGGTGCCGGTCGCGCTGATCCGTGGCTACGGCTACCGGGCCGGCGCCGGCAGCGCGCGCGCGCTGGTGCGCGCGCCCGAGCGCGATCTGTTCCGCTGATGGCGCGGCACGAGCTGGCCGATGCGCTGGCCGAGGTGGTGCGCGCGCGGCGTTCGGTCCGGCGGTTCCATCCCACGCCGGTGCCGCCGGCGGTGGTCGATGCGGCGCTGGCAGCCGCCTGCCAGGCGCCGTCGCCGCATGGCCGCCAGCCGTGGCGCTTCGTGCTGCTCGACACCGCCGCGGCTCGCGAGCGGCTGGCCGCGGCGATGGGCGACGAGTGGCGCCGGCAGCTGATGCTCGACGGCGACGACCCGCTGGCCGTCGAGCGGCGGCTGATGATCTCGCGCGAGCGGATCCGTGGCGCGCCGGTGATCATCATTCCGTGCCTGTACCTCGAGGAACTCGACCAGTATCCCGATGCGGTGCGCACCGCCGCCGAGCACACCATGGCAGTCCAGAGCCTGGGCTGTGCCATCCAGAACCTGTTGCTGACGGTGGTGGCCCACGGCTGCGACGCCGGCTGGATGTGTGCGCCGCTGTTCTGTCCGGCGGTGGTGACGGCGACGCTCGCGTTGGATCCGGCCTGGCTGCCTCAGGCGCTCATCCCGCTGGGGTACGCCGCCGCCGCGCCGCAGCGCCGCCCGCGCCGCCCGCTGACGACGCTGGTGCGACGCATCGTGTGAGGTGTGCCTGATGACCGAGGTTCGTGAGCTTGAGGATGCCGAACTCGAGCAGTTCGCCGGGATCGTGCGGCGGTCGTTCCCCAGCTTCGGGCTGGACGACGCGGCGCTGCGGGCGCGCTATGTGGCGCGGCTGCGCGAGCAGCACCGCGATCCGTATGCTCCATATCTGGGCGCATGGCGCGCCGGTCGCCTGCTGGGGGGCATGCGCTGCCATGATTTCACGATGAATCTGCGCGGCCAGCAGATCGCCGCCGCCGGCGTCGGCATGGTGGCCGTCGACATCGCCCACAAGAAGACGCACGTCGCCCACGACATGGTCGTCGCGTTTCTCGCGCGGGCGCAGGCGCGCGGGCAGCACATCGCCATCCTGTACCCGTTCCGTCCGGACTTCTACCTCCAGATGGGGTTCGGCTACGGCGCGAGGATTCACCAGTACCGCCTGCGGCTGACCGCCCTGCCCGACGGCGGGCCGCGCCACGGCGTGCGGCTGCTCGATGTCGCCGACACCGCCGCGATCGAGGCGTGCTATGCCCGCGCGCAGGCGCGTACCAACGGGCTGCTCGCCCGCCGCCCCGGCGAAGTGCGCCAGATCGTCGCCGACGAGCAGCGCACCGTCGTGGGCTACGAGGCCGACGGCACGCTGCGCGGCTATCTGGTCTTCCTGTTCCGGCGCGGCGCGACCTTCCTCACCCACGATCTGGACGTGCGCGAGCTAGTCTATGATGATCACGACGCGCTGATGGCGCTGCTCGGGTTTGTGCGGCGCCAGGCCGACCAGTGCGAGCGCATGATCTGGTCGACCCACGATGATGCGGTGCATCTGCTGACCGACGATCCGCGCGATGGCAGCGACGAGATCATCCCGCACGTGTTCCACCGCTCGAGCATCGCGGGGGTCGGGCTGCTGTATCGTGTGATCGAGCCGCGTGCGTTGGCGGCGGCGTGTGGCACGGCGCGCTTCGGCGCCGGCACGGCCTGCGTGCGCTTCGTGATCGACGACACGCTCGTGCCGGGGATCGGCGGTGCGGTGACGGTGGCGTTTGCCGACGGAACGCTGCGACCGAGCGCGGCGCCGCCCGACTGCGAGGTGCGGCTGAGCCTGGCGATGTTCAGCTCGCTGCTGATCGGCGCGGCGCGCCTCGAACGGCTGGTGCGCTACGGCCGCGCCACGCTGTCGGATCCGGCCTGGCTGCCGCTGCTCGACGCCATCCTGACATCGGCCGAACCCCCGGCGTGTACCACCCTGTTCTGAGGAGTGTGACGATGATCGCAGTGCTGGCGGGCGGCGTCGGTGCCGCACGGTTTCTCGAGGGCGTGGCGCAGTTGATGCCGGGCGATGCGATCGCCGCGATCGTCAATACCGGCGACGACGTGCAACTGCACGGGCTGATGATCTCGCCCGACGTCGACATCGTGCTCTACACCCTGGCGGGCATCATCGAGCCGGCGCAGGGCTGGGGCGTGCGCGATGACACCACCGCCGTGCTGACGATGCTGCAGCGGCTGGGCGTGGACACCTGGTTCAGGCTCGGCGACCAGGATCTGGCGGTGCACATCATGCGCAGCGCGCTGCTGCGCGCCGGCGCGCGGCCGACGACGATCGCCGCACAGCTGCGCGCGGCGCTGGGCTGCCCGGTGCGCGTCCTGCCGATGACCGACGACGCGGTCGCGACGCACATCATCACGCCGGACGGCGCGATTCACTTCCAGGAATACCTGGTGCGCCGGCGCGCGCGCGATACGGTGCTCGGCGTCGCGTTCCACGGCATCGAGCACGCACGGCCGACCGCCGAGGTGCTGGCGGCGCTGGCGGACGCCGAGGCGCTGCTGATCGCGCCGAGCAATCCGGTGGTGAGCGTCGGCACCATCCTGGCGCTGCCCGGCATGCGCGCCGCGATCGCCGCCGCCGGCATGCCGGTGGTGGCGGTCAGCCCGATCGTGGCCGGCGCACCGATCAAGGGGCCGGCGGCGCCGCTGATGCGCGCCCAGGGGTTCGCGGTCAGCGCGCTGGGCGTCGCGCAGTGCTATCACGGCCTGATCGACGTGCTGGTGATCGACGATGCCGACCGGGCGCTGCGGCCGGCGATCGAGGCGCTGGGCATCGCGGTGGTCGTGACCGACACGATCATGCGCGGCCCGGCGGAGAAGGCGGCGCTGGCGCGGGCGGCGCTCGACGCGGCGCGACGCCACGCCGCGGGCGCGCATCCATGAGCCACGACGCGCCGGTGATCGCGATCGTGCCGGTCAAGCGCCTCGCGGCGGTCAAGAGCCGCCTGGCAGCGGTGCTCACGGCGCCACAGCGGTGTGCGCTGGCGCTGGCGATGCTCGACGATGTGCTGACGGCGCTGACGGCGGCCCATGGCCTGGCCGGCAGCATGGTCATCGGCAGCGATGACGCCGTGGCGCAGGTGGCGCACGCCCGCGGCGCCCGCTATCTGGGCGACACCATCGGCGAGCTCAACGGCGCGCTCGCCCTGGCCAGCCGGGCGGCGGCCGCTGCCGGCGCGGCGGCGGTGCTGGTCATCCCCGCCGATCAGCCGGCCGTCGTGCCGGCCGAGATCGAGGCGCTGCTGGCGGCACGACTGCGCCGGCCGCATATCGTGCTGGCCAGCGCCGACGACGGTGGCACCGGTGCGCTGCTGCTGGCACCGCCGCAGGCGATGGCCTTCGCCTTCGGCCCCGACAGCGCTGCACGCCATCGCGGCGCCGCGCGCGCCGCCGGTCTCGACGTGCTCGAACTGCGCACCAGCGGACTGGCGCGCGATATCGATCGCCCCGGCGATCTGCGATACCTCATCGATACTCCCCGGCCGACGGCGACGCAGCGCCTGCTGGCCGGCTTCGCGGGCGTGCAGCGGACCATGCACGACCCGCTGGCTCAGGCAGGGACGTGAGGCATGACCGGGTTGGTGCGGTGCCGGCATCCCGGCGCCGCCAGGTGACGAGGAGATTCGACGATGACGATCATCGGCTATGCGGCAGCGCTCGAGCAGTTTCATCCGACCGAGCTACTGCAGTATTCGGCGCTGGCTGAGCGCCATGGCTTCGGCGGGGTGATGGCGGCAGACCATTTTCAGCCGTGGGTGCCGCAGCAGGGGCACAGCGCGTTTGTCTGGTCGTGGATGGCGGCGCTCGGCGCGATGACCGAGCGCATGACCTTCGGCCCGGGCGTGACATGCCCGTCGTTCCGCTATCACCCGGCGATTGTGGCGCAGGCGGCGGCGACCCAGGCGGCGCTGACGCCTGGCCGCTTCTGGCTGGGCCTCGGCAGCGGCGAGGCGCTCAATGAGCATGTGTTCGGTGGCTACTGGCCCGAGCCTCACGTGCGTCTGCAGATGATGCAGGAGGCGATCGGCATCATCAAGAAGCTGTTCACCGGCAAGGTGGCCCGCCACGATGATGGTACGTACTTCCGCATGGAGCGCGTGCGCCTGTGGACGCTGCCCGAGCAGCCGGCGCCGATCCTGGTCGCGACGGCCGGCCCGGTGACGGCCGAGTGGACGGGCGCGCAGTGCGATGGAATCATCACGCCGGGCGCCAGCCTCGAGAAGCTGCGCATGCTGCTGGGCAAGTTCAGCGTGGGTGCGCGGCAGGCGGGCAAGGATCCGGCGGTGATGCCGAAGATGCTGCAGTTGCACCTGTCGTGGGCCGAGACGTACGAGGAGGCGTTGCAGAATGCGCTCACCGAGTGGCCGAATGGCGGCATGCCGTTCCCCAAGCAGGACATCCGCTCGCCCGAGGATTTTGCCGAGATCGCGCGGTTGGTCCGCGCCGAGAACTACAAGAACCGGATGGTGATCTCGGCTGATCTCGAGGATCATCGGCGCGCGCTGCAGCAGTTCGTCGACCTGGGCTTCGACGAGATTCACATCCACAACGTCGGGCGCAACCAGCAGCAGTTCATCGAGGTGTTCGGCTCGCAGGTGATCCCACAGCTGCGCCCGGCAGTGCATTGAGCCGGCCGTCGCGGGCGTCTGCCTGACGGTGCGACCGCGCTGCTGCCGGCCTGCATGCGCTCCCGGGGCCGGGCCGTGGCGCCCCGGGAGCGGGCAGCGGCGATGCCTGCGGCGTGCGTGCGCATCCCCGGTGGCGCCGGATGCGTGCCGCCGTGGCCGGCGCCGGGGCGCGTCTGCGCGCGCCCACGGGTTCCGCGCTCCCGCGCGGCGCGGCAGCAACGCAGAGGAGCGCCGTGCGTCGCCGCGTCGCGCGGTGCGCCGCGCCCGGGCCGCCATGGGGGGCGGCGGGCCATCAGGTGCCGCCCCGCACGCTCAGTGATACGCCGGCAGCCAGTCGCCATGCGCCGCGATCAGGTCATCGACCAGGCTGCAGATCTGGTCGAGGCTCAGCTCGGCGGCGGTGTGGGGATCGAGCATCGCCGCGTGATAGATGTGCTCGCGGCGGCCCGTCAGCGCCGCCTCGACGGTCAGCTGCTGGACATTGATGTTGGTCTGCATCAGGGCTGCCAGCTGCGGCGGCAACGCGCCGATGGCCGTCGGCTGCAGCCCGCTGCGATCGACCAGCACCGGCAGTTCGACGCAGCAGTCGGCCGGCAGATTGGTGATCAGGTGGCCGTTGGGCACATTGCCGTACACCACGCGCGGCGTGCCGGTCTCCATGCTGTGGATGATCAACGAGCCGTACTCGTGGCTGCGCCGCACATCGAGCGTGGCATCCTGCTCGAGCCGCGCGCGCATCTCGTGCCAGCCGGCGATCTGCCGCTCGCAACGCCGGATGTACTCGTCGAGCGGGACGTTGAACTCCTCGATGAGATCGGAGCGGTCGCGCTTGATGAACCACGGCACGTATTCGGCAAAGTGCTCGCTCGACTCGGTGACGAAGTAGCCGAACCGGCGGAACACCTCGTAGCGCACCCGGTTCCAGTCGGGCACGCGGTCCTCGGCGAGCACGCGCCGAATCTCCGGGTACAGGTCGACGCCGTCGCGCTCGAACCGCAGATAGAACGCCATGTGGTTGATGCCGGCGCAGACGTAGTTGATCGCCTCGATCGGCACCTGGATGTCGTGCGCCAGTTGCTCGGCGGTGCCCTGGACGCTATGGCACAGGCCGATCGTGCGGATGCGGCTGGCCCGCGCGATCGCCATGCAGTTCATCGCCATGGGGTTGACATATTGCAGGAACGTCACATCGGGGCAGACGTCCTCCATGTCACGGCACATCTCGAGCAGCACCGGGATGGTGCGCAGGCCGCGCATGATGCCACCGATGCCGAGGGTATCGGCGATAGTCTGGCGCAGGCCATAGCGCTTGGGCACCTCGAAGTCGACGACCGTCCCGGGGCGATAGCCACCGACCTGGATCATGCTGATGGCGTAGTCGGCATCGGCCAGGGCGCGCCGCCGGTCGGTGGTGGCTTCGATGCGTGGGGTCACGCCGAGCGCCGACGCGACGCGCCGGGCGACGGTCTCGGAGGTGCGCAGCCGTTCCTCGTCGATGTCGAACAGGGTCAGGGTGGTATCGGCGAGCTCGGGGAAGCTCAGGATGTCGCCCATCAAGGTCCGGGCGAACACGGTACTTCCGGCGCCGATGAACGTGATCTTGCGCATCGTCGGTGGTGCTCCTCAGTATCGCGGTTGTTGCCATGCGGCCCATTATAGGACACAGGCACCGCGCCGTCGCGCCTGCGGCGCAGCAGCGCTGGCGGCTTGGCAGGGCGCATTCGGGGCGCCCTGGCCCGCGCGACGGGGCACGTGGCGCCGCCACACCCCGCAGCCGGCGCAGCCGCAGCGGCGCACGCATCACGCCGCAGCCGCGACCAGCCGGGGCGGCGCGTCAGGCCGACGGCGGGGCAGCGCGGTGCATCCGGACGTGGGCCGCCATGAGCAGCAGCGTCGTCTCGCCGATGTTCCACCAGAAGTGCACGTCAAGACGTACCGCCGTCGTCACGCCAGGGGCCCGGCAGAGGAACGTGTCCTGGGTGAGCGGGCTGGTGGCCAGCCAGCCATCGCGACCGAAGAAGCCAGGCAGGCCCTGGGCGCTCACGCCGCTCACGCCGAGCGCGCGAAACTCATCCAGCACCTGCAGGTAGCGCACCATCATGTAGGTGTGCTCGGCGCCATGCGCCAGCGCCCAGGCCAGCAGCGCCCACATCCAGCGGTTGCGGACGCCGCGCCACAGCAGGAACGACACCGTCGCCGCCACGCCCCAGTTCCACACGAAGTGCACCCATTCGGCATTGGCTGCCGAGATCAGGCCCGACGAGATGAACGACGGCCAGCGCAGGATGTGGTACTGGATCCACTGGACGACATGCTCGAGGCCATGAAACCCCTGCAGCACCACCAGGATGCCGAGCACGGTGACGGTGCCACCGAAGCGCCGCCGGTCGGCGAGCCACTTGGCGCAGAACACCGGCACCATCAGGCCGATGGCGAGCGCCGAGGCCTGCCACAGCGGCCAGCCGATCGCACGGACCACCACCGCCGCCACCAGCGCCAGCGCGGCGCTCCACGCCATCGCCGGGCCATGTTCGCGCGGATCGAGCAACTCCCACAGCGGTACGCGGATCAGCCGCGCGCGCGTCAGCG
The DNA here is from genome assembly GCA_018969485.1 of Chloroflexota bacterium. Lineage (GTDB taxonomy): Bacteria > Chloroflexota > Chloroflexia > Chloroflexales > Roseiflexaceae > CAIQIY01. Next base: position 14,482 of record JAGWYG010000054.1, on the reverse strand, counting down.
CAGCAGTGACCATCACAGCCTCCTCACGATGTCACGGCAACGTGCAGATGTTGCCCGGGCACCAGATCACGCAGCACCGAGACGCGGCCATCAGGCCAATCGATGCGCAGCGTCTCGATCACCGCGCCCGGCGGCAGGCCGAAATGCACCGCCGCCGGATCGCCCGAGAGATAGCCGCTGATGCTGCGCACATCGCGCACCAGCGTCGCGTCGGTCAGGCGCAGCGTCAGCCGCGCGCCCACCGCCAGCGGATTGGCCGAGCCCGGCATGCGCGGCGCCACCGTCAGGTGCCGCGTGCCGCAGACCTGGTTCTCGAACAGCATCGCCGGCGACTCGAGATTATTCACCACCACATCGAGATCGCCGTCGCCGTCGAGATCGCCCATGCTCATGCCCCGCCCGCTCGCCGTCGAGCCCAGGCGCCAGTCGTGGGCCACCACGAACGAGCCATCGCCGCGATTGCGGAACGCCATATTCGGCTCGACCAGTTCGGCGCCGGGCAGATGATCAAACAGGCCGGCGGCGATCATGCCGTTCACCACCAGCAGATCCAGGCTGCCATCGGCATCGAGGTCGCCGAACTTCGCCGACCAACTCCAGCCGCTCGAATCGACGCGGCGCTCATACGCCTGATCGCGCCAGCGGCCATCGCCGCCGCGTATCTGCAGCGTATTCTCGGCATGCTGCGGATCATCGCTGGTGAGCGGCCGGGTCATCTTCTTCATCATCGGCAGCCAGCGCGCCATCGTGGCGACATCCTTGTCGACCGGCTTCATATCGCTGGCGAAGATCTCGAACTGGCCGTCGTTATCGACATCGCCCCAGTCGAGGCTCATCGTGTTCTCGGTCATCGAGTCGAGCGGCAAGCCGGCGCGCCAGCCCGCGCCGGCCCGCAACCAGATCTGGTCACGCACGTTGAAGTCGTTGCCGACCCAGATATCGCGCCGCCGATCGCCATCGAGGTCGACCAGTGCGATCGCCAGCGCCTCGGCGGCGGTCGCGAGGCGTTCGGCACGAAACGTCGCGCCCTCGCGCCAGTAGACGAACACGCCGATGCCGCCGCGCTGGGTGAAGATCTGGCCCTGGTGCTTGAGCTGTTCGGCATCGTAGCTGGCGGCCACCAGGTCAAGGTCGCCGTCATCGTCGAGATCGGCCCAGGCCATGCTGTAGAACGTGTTGTTGACGTCGGGCAACGGCTGCGCGCTGAACCGGGCATCGCCCGGCAGGCCGGTGTTGCGCAGCCACAGCGGCTTCTCGAAGCGCCGGGTGAACACCAGGTCGCTCCGGCCATCGGCGTCGACGTCGACCACCGCCACCGCCCGCGCCTGGGTCACCGGCAGCGCCTGGCGGGCGAAGCGCAGCGCGCCGCGGTTCCACAGCAGCGAGGCATCGCCGGCGAGGTTGGCCAGCACCACCTCATCGCGACCGTCGCCATCGAGATCGCCGAGCGCCACGCCCGCGCCATTCGACTCGTAGACCGCGGCGACCTGGGCGCCGCTGCGGGTGGTGTGCTCGAGCGCGTGGGGCACGAAGCCCGCCGAGCACGTGGCGGGCGTCGTCAGCGCCGCAGTGCGCAGTTGCACCGGCGCCACCGGTTCATCGACCGCGGCGGGCGCAGGGGTGGCGCCACAGGCCGTCATCAGCAGTAGTGCCGCCAGTCCGCCAGTCCATCGCGCCCGCCATCGCACCATCACCGGCTCCCGTCGTCACACGCCCTTCACCGCGCCAGCCGTGATGCCCGAGATGAACTGCCGCGACGCGCTGATGAACACCACCAGGATCGGCAGGATCGCCCCCGTCGCGCCGAGGATCTGCACGCCGATTTCCGAACCGCGCAGGCTGCGCAGCGTACTCAGCGCCACCGGCAGCGTGTACTTCTCCTCTTCCTTGAGGATCAGCAGCGGCAGCAGGAAGTCATTCCACTTGCCGATGAACGTCAGGATCGCCAGCGCCGCCAGCGCCGGCACGATCACCGGCACAATCACGTTCCAGTAGATCCGCACCTCGTGGGCGCCATCGATGCGCGCGGCGTCCATCAACTCCGCCGGCACCGAGCTCTCGATGTACTGCCGCATCCAGAAGATGCCGAACGCATTGGCGATCCCCGGAATGATCAGCGGCAGCCAGGTATCGATCCAGCCGAGCTGGCGGAACACAATGAACACCGGGATGAGGCCGAGAAAGCCCGGCACCATCAGGGTCGCCAGCAGGAACGCGAACAGCGCATCACGGCCCGGGAAGCGAAACTTGGCAAAGCCATAGCCGCCCAGCGAGCAGAACAGCAGCACCAGCACCGTATGTACCGCCGCGATCGCGACGCTGTTCCAGAACGACGCCCAGAACGGCAGCGCATCGAGCAACTCGGCATAGTTCTGCTGCAATGCCGCACCGAACCACATCGGCGGCGGAATGCGCAGGATCTCCGAGGTACGGTGGGTCGACGTCACCAGCATGTAGTAGAACGGAAACGCCGTCAGCAGCGCGCCACCCGCCAGGACTACATACAGTGCTGCCATCCCGAACGGCCCGGCCAGCCGATCGCGGCCACCACCGCCACGCGGTCGGGATTGTACCGTCGTCGCCATGCCGATCCTCCTATTCCGTCGGGCTGCGGCCCTGGAAGCGATTGTAGGTATAGCTGAACGTGATGATCAGGAAGAACAGCACGAACGACATCGCCGCCGCATAGCCGAACTCGGTGTACTTGAACGCCGTCCAGTACAGCAGCACCGCCGCCACGAGCCCGGCGCGGTCGGTGCCACCCGGCGCCGATGACTGCGTGCCACCGGCGAGCATCACCGGCAGATCGAAGGTCTGCATCGCGCCGATGATCGACAGGATGACCTGAAACAGGATCACCGGGCGCAGCAGCGGCATGGTGATGTGCCAGAACACATCGCGCGTGCGCGCGCCATCGACGCGGGCCGCCTCGTACAGCTCGAGGTTGATCGCCTGCAATCCGGCCAGGAAGATGATCATGCTGTAGCCGGTCCACTGCCAGACCGTCACCATCGCGATCGATGGCTTGAGCCACGCAGCGCTGCCCAGCCAGTCGACTGGCGGGATGCCGACGGCGCTCAGCGCGAAATTGAGCATGCCGTAGCGTTCGCCAAACATCGAGCCGAAGATCAGCGAGACCGCCACCGCCGAGCAGACGATCGGCATGAAGTACGCTGCGCGGAAGAAATCCTTGCCACGAATGTACGAGCTGTTGATGATGAACGCGAGCAGCAGCGCCAGACACAGCTGCGGCACCGTCGCGCCAAAGAACAGCCAGATGGTGTTATAGATCGTATACCACCAGATGTCGTCGGTCAGGAGTTTGAGGTAATTCTGTGCGCCGTTCCACTGCATCGGCGAGATGCCATCCCATTTGTGGAAGCTCAGCCACAGGCCATAGAGCACCGGAAAGATGCCGAAGACGGCATAGAGCAGGTAAAACGGCGAGATGAACAGATAGGCCCAGCCATTCCGCCGTGCCTCACGCCACATGACGCGGCGATCCTGCGCACGTGCGCGCGCGTCCATCGAGACTGTCTGTGTCGCCATCGTGCTCCTCATCGGGAAGCGGGGCCGTGCCACGCAGCATGTCGGTGGTCAAGCGACGGGATGCGGTGCGACGCGCGCCGATGTGTCGCCACACCGGCCGCGCGCCGCACGGGGATCAGCGGAAGGCGCGACGCGCCCGCCACATCAGCCGACGGTCCCCTCGACGCGCTTGAGCGCCTCGGCCTCGGCGTCCAGCGCCGCCTGGGCAGGATCCTTGCCCTCCTGCAGCACCTTGGTCAGCTCGGCGCCGACGATGTCGTCGAGCTGCAGGTCGTTCGGCGTGCGGAAGATCGCCTTGATGTTGTCGCCGATCTCGGCCCAGATGCGATAGGCGCGCTGCCCGCCGAAGAACTCCACCGGCTCATCGTACAGCGGGTCCTGCCAGGCCGGCTTGTAGGCCGGGAACACGCCCGACTGCTTGAACAGCACGTTCTGGCCCTCGGCCGAGGCCACCGCCCACTTGACGAACTCCCAGGCCTGCTCCTTGTTCTTGCTCTGCTCGGGGATGGCCACGAACGAGCCGCCCCAGTTGTAGTTGGCCTCGGGGGCGCGGATGATGCGCCACTGACCGACCGTCTGGGGCTGGTCGCGGGTCAGGCCGCCCTGCATCCAGCAGGCGATGACCATGCCGGCGAAGGCGTTGTCCTTGACGCCGGCGGCCCACTCGGCGCCCCACCACGGGATGTTGGCGTCGATGCCCTGCTGGCGCGCCTGCGCCGCCAGTGCGAACGGCCGGGTGGCCTTCTCCTCGATCAGCACCTTGGTGCCGTCGGCGTAGCCTTCGCCCTGCTGGCGATACACCGCACCGTAGATGTCGGTGCCGGCATCGGCGAACAGCGACGTCTTGCCGCCCGACTTCTCCTTGAACTCCTGGGCGAAGGCGAAGAAGTTGTCCCAGGTGTTCTCGGCGCCACCGATCAGCGCCTCGACTTCCTCGGGGTCGCTCGGATAGCCGGCGGCCTCGAACAGGTCGGCGCGATACCACACCCCCGCCGGGCCGATGTCCCACGGCATCGCGACGAGGCGGCCGTCGGGCGTCGAGCCCTGTGTCCACTTGTACGCGACCATGTCCTTCTCGAGCGAGCCACCATCGAACGGCGCGGCCTTGAGGTCGGCCAGGCCACCCTTGGCGGTGAAGCCGCCGATGCGGCCGATCTCGAGCGAGGCGACGTCGGGAGCACCGCTGCCGGCGGCGAACGAGGTCAGCAATTTGTCGTGTGCGTCGGCGAATGGCGTGTTGACGAAGTTGACCTTGACCTTCGGATTGACCTTGGCGTACTCGTCGGCCCAGATCTGCCCGACGCCGTCCCACCACCAGAAGGTGATCTCGGTGACCACGGTGTCGCCCTGCGCCGGCGCCTCTGCCGGTGCCTCTGCTGGCGTCTCGCCGGCCGGCTGCTCGGCCGGCGCGGCGGCCTGGCCGCAGGCTGCCAGCATCGCAAGCCCGCCCGCACCCGCCAGCAGCCGCAAGAATCCTCGCCGATTCAGCTTGTCGTCCATCGTTCGACCTCTTCTGTCCTTCATCGGATACCAGCCGTCATCGATGCCAGGACGACGCATGCACGCGTGCATCATCGTGGCGACCAGGTGCCCACCGCCCTGGCGGCCGGGCGGAGATCTGTGCGTCTCGGGCGCGCTGCGATATGGCCTGCGATGCCTCGCTCATCGTGTGTCGTGCGATTGGAGGTGGGCAGGGGATTGCGGGCCGCCGTCACGGCTGGGGTTACGGCCGTACGGCGTCTGGCGCGCCGCAGCCACTGTGCCCCTGGATGATGCTGGTCGGGAGCGACCGGTCATCGTACCACCGTCGTCGGAAGCCTGCAAGCGCCATTGCCCGCACTCTGCACACATGAGCGAAGAGAGCGCCGAAACCCACCCCGAGTATAGTTGGTTTTCCATGGCGAGTCAAGACCGCTACCGGCGCACCGGCGCGGGCTGCGCCAACGTTCTTGAAGCTCTGCCCCCGAGCCCCGCCGGGGGTGACTTTGACGTAGCCCTCATACCGGCGGGTGATTCACGACAGGTTGTGGCGTGCGCGCCCGCGCCGCCGGGGGACGACCACGAACGCGCTGTGATGATGGAATGCCTGCGCCGGGCGTGAGTCGACGGTATCATCGCCGTCCCGGAGCCAGACATCCGGCAGCCCACCGGCCCCGGCTGAGCATATCCCGGCTCGCGATGCGATGCGTGGTCTCCATCGCTCGGCGTGCTGTGGCAGCGTGGCCTGTCACGCCCCGGGACGGTGCGGGCAGGGCGATGCGCCCGCCAGGTCATCCGATGGTTCCCTCGATGCGCCTGAGCGCCTCGGCCTCGGCGTCCAGCGCCGCCTGCGCCGGATCCTTGCCCTCCTGCAGCACCCTGGTCAGCTCGGCGCCGACGATGTCGTCGAGCTGCAAATCGTACGGCGTGCGGAAGATCGCCGAGATGTTGTCGCCGATCTCGGTCCAGATGCGATAGGCGCGCTGCCCGCCGAAGAACGCCACCGGCTCATCGTACAGCGGGTCCTGCCAGGCCGGCTTGTAGGCCGGGAACACGCCCGTCTGGCGGAAGAACAGGTTCTGGCCCTCGGCGGAGGCCACCGCCCACGTGATGAACTCCCAGGCCTGCTTCTTCGAAGACACGAAGGGACGGGAGACGGGCGCACACGAAGGCACGAAGGGGCGGGAGACGGGGGTGAGGGGACGGGTGTCACACGAAGGCACGAAGGCACGAAGGGGCGGGAGACGGGGGTGAGGGGATGGAGTCACACGAAGGCACGAAGGGGCGGGCAAGGTTCCATCCCGTGTTCCTCTCTCCTCTCCCATCAAACGCATGCATGCCGGCCAAGACTGCCGCCCGATCCCAGCCGGTGCTGTCAGGCTGCACGCAATTCCCCGGAACGGCCACGCAGCCCACGGCGGGGTGCCGCGCGCCACAGGCGTGGTGCACGGCGGGGGCCATGCAACAGCCACCGGCGCCGTTCCCCGCTAGCACACGGCCGTCCGGCGCACCCGTGGCCCGATGGTCGTCAGCACCTCATGAGCGATTGTGCCGAGCCAGTCGGCCACCTCGCCGGCGTCGATGCGGGCGTCGCCCTGGGCGCCGATGAGCACCACCTGATCACCCTCGGCGACATCAGGCACGTCCGTGACATCGAGCAGGATGTAATCCATGCAGACCCGCCCGACCACCGGGACGCGCCGGCCGCCGACGAGGACCTCGCGCCACGCCGGGCTGCGCTGGATGCCATCGGCGTAGCCAATCGGCACCGTCGCGACCCGGGTCGGCCGCTGTGCGACGAACGTGCCGCCGTACGACAGCGGCGTACCGACGGCGACCTCTTTCAGCTGTGCGACGACGCTCTCGAGGCTGAGCGCCGGGCGCACGCGCGCGGGCAGGGTCACGTGGGGGGCGGGTGCGAGGCCGTAGCAGGCGATGCCCGGCCGCACCGCATCGAAGCGCGCCGCCGGGAAGCGCAGCATCGCCGCGCTGTTGGCGGCGTGCACCAGCGGCGGCCGCAGCCCGGCGGCGGTGACGGCGCCCAGCAGGGTGGTGAAGCGCTCAAGCTGTAGCAGCGAGAAGTGCTCATCGGGCTCGTCGGCCGATGCAAAGTGTGTGTAGAGGCCGACGACATCCATCATCGACTCATTGGCCAGCCGACGCAGCAGCGGCCCGACCGCCGCGGGTGCGAAACCGAGGCGCCCCATGCCGGTATCCACCTCGACGTGCACCCGCGCCACGCGCCCGGTCTCGTGGGCTGCTGCCAGCAGGGCCGCGACGACCTCGTCGTTGAACAGGGTGCAGGTGACATCCCAGCGCAAGGCGTCGCACGCCTGTGATGGCGGGAGGTAGCCGAGCAGCAGGATGGGCGCCGAGATGCCGGCGGTGCGCAGCAGCGCGGCTTCCTTCAGGTTGGCCACCGCGATCATCGCCGCCCCACCGGCGACCAGACCGTGCGCTGCGACGTGCAGGCCGTGGCCGTAGGCGTCGGCTTTGGCCACGGCGATCACCGGCACGCCGGCGTGCGCACGCAGCACGCGCACGTTTTCGGCCACCACCGCGAGGTCAATGTAGGCGCGCGTGGGGTGATCGTCGCGCGCGACGGTGCGGATCACCCGCACCGGCGGGCGCACTGCACGCGTCCGGTTCATCCGCTCGATGGTGCTCATGGCCACTCCGCTCCGGCGTATGGGCCACGCGCCGACAGCAGCGCGCGGCGATCATGATCGTCGTCTGGAGCGAGTATCGCTGATCTGCACGATGGATGCAATGAACGCCGTCTGACAGGAATCTGAAGAATCTACGATGATGTATCGTAGGGGCATGCCGCGCGTCAGCGCTCGCTGCGATCGACCAGCAGCGCGCAGGCGCCGGTGAGCAGCAGCAGGATGCTGGCGAGCGCCAGCGCCTGGGCGTAGTTTGCTGCGCCGGGCTGACCGAGCAGGCGACCGATGACCAGCGGAATCGTCGGGGCATCGGGCCGGCCGAGCAGCAGCGCGGCGCCATAGTCGCCGAGCGACACGGCAGCCGCCAGCGCGGCACCGGCGATCAGCGCGCCGCGCAGCAGCGGTAGCTCGACGCGCCACACTGCACGCCACGGCGTTGCCCCCAGCAGCGCCGCCGCCTCGCGCAGCCGTGGATCGAGGTTGCGCAGCGCCGGCGCGAGGCTGCGCAGCACCAGCGGGAATGCCAGCAGGGCGTGGGCGACGGGGATCAGCCAGAGGTCGCGCAGCCGGCCGAGCGGGCCGAAGACCAGCACAAACCCCAGGCCCAGCGTCACGGCGCTGATGCCGAGCGGCAGCATCAGCAGCGCCTCGCGCCATACGCGCCGCGTCGGCGTGCGCAGGCTGTAGGCGGCCAGCACGCCGAGGGCGAGCGCCAGCGCGCTGGCGACGACGGTGATCAGCAGCGAGTTGCCGATGGCCTGGGCCGGCGGCACGAAAAAGTACGAGCCGCGCGGATTTTCGCCGAGCAGCCGCCAGGCCGCCAGGCTCAGGCCGCTGGCGCCCCGCTCGAGCGGCGCGAACGAGCGCAGCACCAGCGCCAGCAACGGCAGGCTGAACGCCAGCACCAGCGCCCAGCCGGCCGCGACTGCCAGCCACTCGCGGCGACGGCGCGGCGGGGGCGCTTCTGGCGATACCTGCGGCGTCTGCGGCGCCACCCGGCCGGTGAGCCAGGTGTACCCGGCCGTGGCCAGCGTGGTGACGCCCAGCTGCAGCAGCGCCAGCGTCGCCGCGAGATCGAGCCGTAGCAACTGTGCGGTCTGGCGCCAGATCTCGACTTCGACCGTCGCCATGCGGGCGCCGCCAAGAAACACGATCACGCCGAAGCTGCCGAAGGTGTAGATGAAGACCAGCAGCGCGGCCGATGCGACCGCCGGCCAGAGCAGCGGCACCGTGACGCGGCTGAAGACCTGCCACGGCGTCGCGCCGAGCAGCGCGGCGGCTTCGGCCGGGCGCGGGCCGAGCGCACGCCACGCGCCGCCGACGATCTGGACGACCACGCCGTAGTTGTAGAAGACGTGCGCCAGCAGCACGGCGCCCAGCGACGGGATGACCGTGGGCCATGTCCCGCCAAACTCGCGCCAGAGCTCGGCCAGCGGCCCGCGCGGCCCCAGCGTCGCCACGAACCCGGCGGCGGTCACGACGGTGGGCATGACGAATGGCAGCAGCACCAGCGCACGCATCACGCGCCGCCCGGGCACGCGGAAGCGGGCCAGCAGCCATGCCAGCGGCAGCCCCGCCGCCAGCGCCAGCAGCGTCGAGAGCGCGGCCTGCCATAGGCTGAAGCCGAGCACCGCCGCCAGGTGTGGCCAGGCATCGGTGCCGGCGCCGCCGCGCCAGCTCGCGTGCAGGACGGCCAGCAGCGGAATGAGGCCGCAGGCCGCGACGAAGGCGTACGGCAGCGCGCGCGCCACGCGGCCGATCAGTGCCGTACCAGACCGTTCCATCTGCCTCCGGCCTGTCCGGGCGCCCCGTTCGGGGGCAGGTTGTTACAGCGAGGCATAGGATACGGCATTCTGCTGCGGCAAGCGCACGTCCAGGCGCCTCGGGATGTCCGGCCAGGGCTCGGGCGCCAGGCGCTGCCGCTGGCCAGGCGCGCCGCGCGATTCCCACGACCGCCCCCAAACGCCCGGACGCCCGAGTGCACCGATTGCGATGCCACGCTGCCGGGATCATGCGGCCCGCCGGCGCGCCACGCTCCCCGCCGCGCTGCGCCGCTCATCGTAGCACCAGGCTGGTCCATTCCCCGATCCAGCGCTCACGCTCCGCCTCGATGCGCTCGGGCGGCAGTTCGACCGCCCGCGCCGGACGCGCGGCGAATGCGGTGAATACCTCGGGCAATGGCGTGCCCGGTGCCGCCGGCCAGACCCACATCTGCAGCGGGATATCGGCCTGAAACGACGGTCCGAGCATGAAATCCACGAAGCGCTCGGCCAGCGCGCGGCGCGGCGTGCCCGCCAGGATGCCGACGAACTCGATCTGCCGGAAGGCCGGCACGTCGAGATTGGCCGTCGGCGGCTCGCTCAGTGCACCTTCGCTGAAAAACACCTCGGCCGCCGGGCTGGTGCCATACGACACGACGAGCGGCCGTGGCCCCGCGCCACTCGAGCCGCTGAAGTGCGTGTAATACGCATCCTCCCAGCCATCGGTGACCAGCACGTCGTTGGCACGCAGCGCGCGCCAGTAGTCGCGCCAGGTATACGCGCCGTCCTCGCCGAAATGCGCGATGGTGGTGAGCAGGAACGCCAGGCCGGGCGAGGATGTCGCCGGATTCTGCACGATCAGCTGGCCACGCCAGCGCGGGTCGGCCAACTCCTCGAGCGTGGCGGGCGGGGTCAGCCCGGCGTCACGCAGCGCCGCGCGGTCATAGTTGATCATCACGTAGCCGACATCGACCGGATGGAGCCGCCCGGTCGGATCCAGCCGGACATCGGCGGGCATGGCCGCCGCCGCCGGCGAGTCGTATGGCTCGAAGATGCCGGCCGCCAGCGCCCGGCTCATGAACGTGTTGTCGACGCCGAAGAACACGTCGGCCAGCGGGGCGTCCTTGCTGAGGATGGCCTTGTTCAGCGCCGAGCCGGTATCGCCCGACGGCAGGATCTCGACGCGCGCACCGGTCGTGCGCTCGAACTCCGCGATGACTGCCTCGCTGACGCTGAAGCTGTCGTGGGTCATGATGACCAGCGGTTCGCCGGATGCCACCGCCGCCGGTGTTGCCGTCGCCGTCGGTGTTGCCGTCGCCGCCGGCGCAGCCGGGGCCTGTGCGCAGCCCGCCAGCCATCCGGCGGCCAGCAGCGCGATCCACCATCGATTCGTCACAGGTTGCTCCTTCGCACGACGGTGTGCCAGGGAGCGGCAATGCCATGCGCCGACCCCAGGAACCTGGTTGGTCGGCGCATCTCGTCGAGGTGGTACGCTTCCCTACGCTGGCATGATCCAGGTCAGGTTCGAAGGGTCAGCGGCGGTGATTTCGGGCCGCAGTCTCAGCCAGGCTCCCCCCTGGCACCCCCAGCACACAGATTGTTAACACCCCCAGCGTATCATGAGTGCATGGCCGCTGTCAATCCGTGCGTATGCGAATTTGCCCCACGGCGGAGCACAGGCCTCGGCAGGCGCGCCGGCCGAGGCGTTGGCACCTGCCGCCGGTCATGTGCCCGAGCGCGTCCGGCCGGCGTTGGCGTGACACTGGCTACGCGCTGCAGTGTGCCTCCCCGCTCAAACGGCCGGGCGATCATCGATTCTGGTTGATGTGGTTGGTACACTCTCAACGATCTCATCAATGAAGTTCAGCTCGAGTGCGGATTGTGCCGAGAATATGGTGTCACATTGCGCGGTTTTGGCAAGAATCTCATAACTCTGACCGCTACGCATTGCGACGGTCGTAATGATGTTATTCAATAGACTATTGTAATTATTCACAAACTCGGTTGAGTCGGCAAATAATGTCGTGAGTGAGCTATTGTGTAGCGGCATTCTGCCTAAATTAAACAAAAACCGCGAAGCGTTCAATGATATGCGCCAATCACACTGTTGTAGTAACATAAATGCATGAGAGAAGCATACTCTGATGACTCGACCGATGTACCTAACATCTTTTCCGGGTTGATAGAAAGGCATGGAGCTGCTGAGTTTATGAGGACGATCGTCGGAACTGCCTCACCTCTTCCCGACCGGATGACGCGGATATCGGTGGTTGCCTGTGAGCCCGTGGCATCGCTGGGCACGGGAGCACACGATTGGCTCCTGGGGAGGTGGTAGATCATGAGGGCGAGGCGGGCGTTCGGATGCATTGGCGGCGCGCGGACCATCCGTATGGGCGGGCGTGATGTCGCCGCAGCCGAATGGACCGCGCGTCAGCGCAGGTGGTGGAGATGGGGGGAGTCGAACCCCCGTCCAGTGACGTCAGCCACAGGTATCTACGAGCGTAGTCGGTTGATTGCTGTCACTCGAGGTCGCTCAATCGACAAAGCGACCGTTGAGCCATCCCGCTTTGCTTAGCCCGGATCCGCAGGCGTCCTCCGGGAGCACCCCGACTTCTGACGCTCGACCCGGCACCATCGAGGTGAGCACCGGCGAGCGCGCTACCTATTGACTAGGCAGCGAGGGCCATCGCAGCGCGAGGCTGGAAGGCCACAATGTTGGTTTTGGCAGGTAATGCCGTTGCCCCTTTAACGAGACTGGGCGGCTCGGCTCGCAACCTGGAAGCATCCTCCCCTGTCGAGACCAGTCATCCCCGTGACGCTCTCCACTATAGCGTGCCATGGGCACGTTGTCAAGCCCGTCCGGACATCATTCAGGGCGATTATCCTCGCACATGCGCACGGCGGCGCGATCTGGCGACATCCCTGCTATGATGCCGACCAGCTTGGACGGCATAGGGGGAGATTGCGATGCATGTCGACGATGCGGTCACCCGGGCATTCACGGTGCTGCTCGATGCGCTCGCCGCCGAGCTCGACCGCGCTACGGCGCGCCAGATCGCCGCGATCTGGCAGCGCGATCCGACGCAGGCACCACCGGGAATGCCAGACTCCGCGGTCGTGTCGCAGCTGCATCGGCAGATCAGCCAACTGGCCGACGCATGGGCTGTGGCTGTGGATCGCTCGCGCATCGTGGATCGCGATGCCGCATCGGACGACGCGGCGAGCGCGGCGCGGCCGTCAGGATGGTCGCATGGCCTGCCAGCGGCCACGGTGCCGCCCGCCGGTGCGGCATGGGCAGCCGCGCCACCGGATGCCGGCGCGCCCGCGGAATCCGGGGACAGTGCGCCGCCCGCCGGTGCGGCATGGGCGCCGATCGTGGTGACCCGGGTCGCCAGCCCGGCCGGCGAGCGACTCGGGCCAGTCATGTTTCGTCGGCTGATCCTCGAAGCGCTGGTGCAGCTCGGTGGCCGCGCCACCTGGCGCGAGATCATGGCCGTGCTGGCCGAGCGCGTCGCCCCATGGCTCAGCGCCGCCGATCTCGAGCCCTTGCCCTATCAGCCGGACTGGCTGCGCTGGCACTACACCGCTGATTGGGCGCGGCGCGTGCTCGCCGGGCGCACGTTCATCGTGTCCGGCCCGCGCACCGTGTGGCAGATCAGCGATGCCGGGCGCCGCTGGCTGATCGAGCAGCAGACGCCCGGCTGATCACGACGGTCACGCATCCAGCTCGATCGGCACCTCGCGACCGGCCTGCTGGCTGCGGTAGATGCCATCGAGGATGGCCATCACCTGCAGCGACTGCTCGGGTGGCACCGGCGACGGCGCCCCCTCGGCGACGGCACGGGCGAACTCGACGCATTCGAGCGCATGCGGCTCCATGCGATCGCGCTTCAGCTGCAGCGTCCGGTTGTACAGCTGTCGCGTGTCATTGTTGCTCGAGAGGAACTCGGCGCGCGGCCAGTGGGCTCCGCCCTCGCGGCCATACAGCCAGATCTGCATGTCTTCGCCCTCGATCGCGTGGTGCAGCAGCCAACTCACCTCGATCACCAGCGTCGCCCCATTCTCGAAGCGCACGAAGCCGCTGGCGAAGTCCTCGACATCGAAGGTGGTGGGGATCGGCGCCGACTGCCAGGCCGAGAACGCGCCGGGGCGGTGCGCCAGCTCGGCGCGTGCGACGCCGCTCACCGCGACCGGCTTCGGGTGGCCCATCAGCCACAGCGTCAGATCGAGCACATGGACGCCGATGTCGATGCAGGGGCCGCCACCGCTGAGCGAGCGGTGCACGAAGCCGGGCGTGGGGATGAGCCCGTTGCGGCGCAGCATCCAGCTGCGCGCGTGATAGATGTCGCCCAGCGCACCGGTGTTGATCTCGTGCTTCATCGCCTGCGAGACGCCGGCGAAGCGGAAGTGCTGCGCGGTCATCAGCAGCTTGCCCGACGCATCGCGCGCCGCGATCATGCGCCGGATCTCGCCGGGCGTCGGCGCCAGCGGCTTCTCGCAGATCACATGCTTGCCCGCCTCGAGCGCGGCGATGGCGATCGGCGCGTGGTGCATGTTGGGGACGCACACGTCGATGATGTCGATGTCGGGATCGTGCAGCACATCCTCAATGCGCTCGGCCAGGCGCGCGACGCCGTACTCGGCACCCCAGGCCTGCAGAACCCGCGGGTTGATGTCGGCGCCGGCGACGACCTCGGCGTGGGGCGATGCTTGCCAACCAGGCATGTGAGTGCGGGCGATGCCGCCGACGCCGATCACGGCGACGCGTAACGGCGATGTCATGGGTTCACTCCTCGTCTTCGAACGAGACGCTCCTGCGGCGCGGGATCGGGCACGCTGCCCGCGCGACCGCGCCATTGTAGCACGCCCAGGAGAGAGGAGAGAGGAGAGAGGAGAGAAGAGAGAAGAGAGAGGAGAGAGGAGAGAAGAGAGAAGAGAGAAGAGAGAAGAGAGAAGAGAGAAGAGAGAAGAGAGAAGAGAGAAGAGAGAAGAGAGAAGAGAGAAGAGAGAAGAGAGAAGAGAGAAGAG
>JAGWYG010000165.1 GCA_018969485.1 Chloroflexota bacterium | reverse complement strand
CGCAGCGTCGTGATCTGCTGCGGCGCCAGCGGCACCACCGCTGCCCCTGCCTCGATTGCCAGCGGCGCCCGATCGTGCTCGAGCGCGTCGGTGAGCCACGCGGCCGCCACCGGCGCGGCGCCCGGCTGCACGCGCGCATGCACTGGCCGGCTGCCCAGATTGACCAAGCGGACGATCAGGCCGCGCGCGTCATCGGCTGGTTTGACGTGCAGTAGCTGCACACCGTCCCCCGTGACCGTGAGCAGCTGGCCTGCGGTCACCGCCGCCGTCTGGGCGAGCGGATGCACAAACACCGGCGTGGTGGCCAGCCGCCCATGGCTGGCTGCGTGCGCTGCCACGAATGCGCCATGCGTCTCGAGGACATAGCGGAACTGTACCAGCCCCGGCTGGATGCGCGGGAAGTTGGTGTTCCAGTAGTTGTTCATCGGCCATGCCAGCATCATTGGCCGCGCTGGCCGTGGGATGCTGTCCTGCAATCGGCCGAAGTGAAAATCACCAGCCTGGATCATCGGCGCATCGGGGCAGTAGAGCGTCACCCCGCGCGATCCCGCATGCATCGAGACGTAGCTCTCGACCGTGAACCAGTCCCGGCACGCTCGCGGCAGCTGGTCGGCGTCCAGCTCGATCGGCACGCCGGCGCTGTCGAAGTGGCAGCGCCAGTCCTCGGGCAGATTCAGCGGCACCGCAACATAGATCGATTCCGGCTCGGCGCGCACCAGCTTCTCGAAGCGAACCTCGCACTCGATCAGGGGTGTGTCCGCACGTAATGTGAAGCGTTGGACCAGGCCAGTGACGCCTGGCGCCTCAAGCTCGAGGACCAGCGTGGCGCTGATGGCGTCGCGCTCGACGCGGCATGCCAGTGGTCGCGTGGCGCGTTCGCGTACCGCATGCCAGTCGACCTTCCAGCACGGCTGATCATGCTTCTCTTTGGCGAGATCGCGATCATAATATGCCTCGACCCGGTCATCGTGCAGGCCATCGGTCCGCTCGCGTACAAACTCGAACAACGTCAGTGGCGATTGTGTGTCGAGGACCTCCCACTCCTGCTGCACATCCCACAGGCTGTGAATGCGTCCGGTGACCGGATCGAACTGCAGCCGGTGAAACGGGCTCTCGATCGTCGCGCGGTCGCCGGGCACCTGCTGCGGCGTACCACGCCAGCCAACCGGGCGCAGCGGCGCTGGCCAGCCGTCGACCCGGATGCCGGGATGCGGCTCGGCCGGCTGAAGTGCGTCGAGCGGCAACTGGAGCCAGCCGTACGGTGGCAGCCTGACCGGACCACACCAGTCGCCGGCGTCGCGCTCGTACATCTGCGTGTAGCCGTACTGTTCGGCACGGAGCCGCTTGCGCGCCACGCGCCAGTCGGCCGGGATGCGCACGTAGGTATCGCGCGCGGTGCCGGTGGGATTGACCAGCAATGCGCCTGCTTCGCCACGCCATTCTGGTGGATTGTCAGCCAGCGTGTCCAACTCCGTCACAAGCAGGTAATCGGCAAGCTCGCGGGCCTCATAGGCGTGATGCACCTTGAGACGCTCCTGGGCCCGGCCATGCGGGTGCCCGGGAACCGTATTCGCATAGCCCCAGGTATGCTCATCGTAGAGGTTCAGCGCCTGCCAGGCGCGTCGCGCGACGTCGATCCGGGCCGGATGCGTGGGAGTCTGGCGCAGCGCGCCGAGTAATTCGGCCGTGAACAGGCGCGGCTTGCTCCCCTGGTTGATGCGCGTCTCGTATGCTGTGCTGGCACATCCGAAGTTCCAGTAGTCGGTCCAGTCGCCGCGCTGCAGCGGCAGATCGGCCGTAGGGATGCTGCGCAGTCGCGCCAGCAGATCATCGGGCGTCACGTAGCGGATGCGTGGCTCGCGACCGGCATCGTTCCACGCCCGGATCAATCGGGCGACCTCGGCATTCGGTGGCGAGTTGTCCCACAGCCCGGGCGGATTCGTCGAAGTGAGATACAGGAAGTCGTGGGGGTACTCGAGACGCTCAAGCACCCGGGTGTACTCGTCGAGACCCTCTGCCATGCGCTCGACCCGGTTGTCCCACGTATGGAGGAGCTGGTCGAACATCGTGTAGTGATTGCCGTTCATCACCAGCAGTTCACGGCCGGAGGGCGCCTGCCAGCGAAACACGCCGGGGCGCGGCGTGACCGCACGGCCCAGGTGGATGTTGATCGCCATCGTGAGCAGTTCGACGCCACTGTCGATCATCAGATCTGCCAGCGCCCAGGGGATGCCGTTGACGTCGTGCTGGTTGAGTGTACGGATTGGCGCGCCGAGCAGCGCGCGTAATCCCCGAATCGGGCTGAGTTGGCGCACCAGTTGTTCAGCGGTGCAGAGTGGCGTCGTGTTGAGCGCCATCGCCGACATGCCGAGCCTGCCGGTGGCGATATGGCCACGGAATCGCTCAATGTCATGCGGACGCGCGGTGGCGAGCCAGCGTTCGACCGGCATCGTCACCTCGCATGTCCAGCGCGGTTGGCTGATGGCGGGCCAGTCGGCCGTGGCATCGAGCAGGTCGAGCGCCTGGTCGATGTAGTCGCGCTGCAGCTCCCAGAGGATCGGTTGGCTGTGCGTGTACCCGATGTCGAGGTGGCTGTGGTGTAACACCAGAATCTCGTTGATCCGCATGGTCAAACTCCTCTTCACGGGCGTGATGCCCATGCATGGCCAGCCTGGCCCGCGCCCGACTGACCCATGCACCAGGTCAGATCATCCGGTCGGCGGGATCATGCGTGTGTCTGGTCGGCCCGCCCGGCGACCAGAATCGAACATCCAAGCGCACATATCATAACACAGACGCCCGGACAGCCAGTGTGATGACGCAGGCCGGCCCGATCACGCTGCGGCGGATCGCCGACCGTGCGCGGGAGACTCTGATGGCATGGCGTGTTTCTGGCCATACGGCATCGCCTTCCGCGTGGTCATGTCCTCGAGCCGATGCCCATGGCTGCGCACCATGCGCGCTGACGCGTGTGCAGCGTGCTCCCGAGTGCCGTCCAACGAATACGTCGCTGCCGCACGCGCAGCGGCGTCGCGCGACGATCTGGCTGCACGTGTGCTGAGCGCTACGCGTCGACAGCAGAGCACGCCGTCGGCAGCCGGACGCCGACTGCGCAGGCATCGGTGGGGATGCGCACCACAGCAGCGGGGGCGGCGGTGGCCTCGTGATCCGCAGAGGCATGGCGCGCCCTCGGCGCGTCAGCGCGGCGCGCAGGCGATCGGCGTGCGCCCATGGCCGGTACAACGCGCACGCGAAGCAGCGACGATCCGTGCCCCGCCCCCGCGGCCTGCAGCGGGGCGACCTGCGCGTACGCCGATGGGTTCTGCGCTGCCGTGCGGCGCGGTCACGGGCCCTGGCGCGAGGGCAGCGCGTCGTCGCGGCGCGACATTGCGCTGCACAGTCAGCGGTATCCGCGCTACAGGGTCGCGACGGCCCATGACTCGGCCGGGATCGCCGTGCAGCTATCAGGAGCGACGCGGCGCCCTGGCGCTGTGGCATCGGCCGTCCGGCTGTCTCTGCGCGTGACGGTGACCCGCGGCCGCCGGGGCGCAACGCGCGGCATGCCGGCAGCACGTGCTGCATGAGGGTGCATGGCGCCGGCGTGGGCGCGGTGCGATGGCTTGCGTCGCTGCGGTATGATGGTGGGGGCGTCGGCGCTCGGCCTGGCTCGCGTGCGCCGGTGATCTGGTGGCGCAGGCCACGAACGCAGGCGGTACAGGATGAACGCCATCAGCGGTGAGCGCATCGGCAGGACGGTCGCCGCCCACCAGGCGCCGGGCTGGTCGTCCATGCGCAGCGGTACCCCGGCGGCGCCTGGCGACGGGTTGTCATTGAGGCAGGCCGACAAGGCCGGCCGTGCGTTGTGCCCCGCACGCGCCGTGCCGTGACCGGTAGGCGCGGGCGATCGCCGACACACCATCGTGCAGCCCGCAGCGCGTCTGGCGTCGGTACCGTGCATCGTGGGCGGGTGGTTCGGGCGCGACGACCTGCGGGTAGTCGCGGCCGGTATCGGGCGAGGATCAATCAATGCGATGGCTCTGGCGGACACTGATGCCAGTGG
>JAGWYG010000053.1 GCA_018969485.1 Chloroflexota bacterium | reverse complement strand
CACGAAGGCACGAAGGGCCGGGAGCGGGAGACGGGATCACACGAAGACACGAAGGCACGAAGGGGCGGGGGCAGGATTCCGTCCTGTTCTTCCCTCTCCTCTCTCCTCTCTCCTCTCCTCCACTGGCCCATTGTGCAGTTTGACACAAGTGATCGGAGATGATAGCATGGCGCCGTCGCAGGCCATCTTCAGCCGGTCGCGAGCCGGCCAGGAAAGCGAGCAGCAGTTTATGCCTCCACTGACCGAGCATATTGTCCTGCGCGACCTCGACATCCCCGACATTGGCGATCCCGAGGTGTATCATCGCCACGGTGGATATGCGGCGTTGCGCACCGTCCTCACCGAGAAGACGCCAGCCGAGGTCGTCGCGCTCGTCCGTGACGCCGGATTGCGCGGCCGTGGTGGCGCAGGCTTCCCCACCGGCGTCAAGTGGGGGTTCCTGCCGAAGGACAGCTACCCGCGCTACCTCCTGTGCAACTGCGACGAGAGCGAGCCGGGCACCTTCAACAACCACCAGATCATCGACCGCAACCCGCACCAGTTGATCGAGGGTGTCGCGATCGCGGCGTATGCCATCGAGTGCCACACCGCCTACATCTATGTGCGTGGCGAATTTGCCGCCGGCGCGCGGACGCTCGAGCGGGCCGTCGCCGACGCCTACCGGCGTGGCTATCTTGGCCAGAACATCATGGGCAGCGGATACGATCTCGACATCGTCGTACACCGGGGTGCCGGCGCGTACATCTGTGGCGAAGAGACTGCCCTGATGGAATCGCTCGAGGGCAAGATCGGCCAGCCGCGGCTCAAGCCGCCATTCCCGGCGATCGCCGGGCTGTACGGCAAGCCCACCATCATCAACAACGTCGAGACCCTCACCAACGTGCCGATGATCATCCGGCACGGCGCCGCATGGTACCGCCAGTACGGCACCGCGAAGAGCCCCGGCACCAAAGTCTTCTCGATCTGCGGGCACGTCCGGCGGCCGGGCAACTACGAAGTCCCGTTCGGCACGCCGCTGCGCGAGCTCGTCGAAGCCGACTACTACGGTGGCGGCATGCGTGGCGGACGGGCGGTGAAGATCATCGTCCCGGGCGGCGCCTCGTCCGCGTGGCTCACCGCCGACAAGCTTGACACGCCGATGGACTACGAATCGCTCGCCGCCGCCGGCACCATGCTCGGCTCGGGCGGCGTGATCATCCTCGACGAGACGGTGAGCGCCGTCGAGCTCGCCTACAAGATGGACGAGTTCTTCAAGCACGAATCGTGTGGCAAGTGCACCCCCTGCCGGGAGGGCACCACCTTCCTCGTGCGGGTGCTGCACCGGATGAACCATGGTGGCGGGCGCGCCAGCGATATTCCGTTGCTCCACGACGTCTACAACCAGATGGCGGGGAACTGCTTCTGCCTGCTCGGCGAGAGCGCCGTCGTCCCCATCCGCAGCGCACTGCGGCTGTTTCCCGGCGAGTTCGAGCAGGCGATTGAGCGCGCCGCCGCCAGCGCGGCCACGCTGCGGGCCAACGCCATTCCGCTGGTCACGCACTGATGAAGGTGTGAATCACGATGCCAGATGTGACGTTGATCATCGACGGGCGGACGGTCACCGTGCCAGCCGGCACCAACATCGTCGACGCCGCGCGGACGACCGAGGTGGCGATTCCGGTCTTCTGCTACCACCCCAAGCTCAAGCCGGTCGGCATGTGCCGCATGTGTCTGGTCGAGGTCTGGACGCCGCTGATCGACCAGGCGACGCGGCAGCCGGTGCTCAACCCCGACGGCACGCCGAAGCTTGGGCTGATGATGGGCAAACTGCAGCCCGGCTGTGTCACGCCGGTCGCTGCCGGCATGGTCGTCAAGACGGTCACCGACAAGGTGCAGTTCGCCCAGCGCGGCCAACTTGAGTTTCTGCTGTCGTCGCACCCGCTCGACTGTCCGGTGTGCGACAAGGGCGGCGAGTGCCCGCTGCAGAACCTGACGATGCAATTCGGCCCGAGCACCTCGCGCTACGACTATCAGGACAAAGTGCACTTCGAGAAGCCGATCCCGCTGGGCGACACGATCTACCTGGATCGTGAGCGCTGCATCCTGTGTTCGCGCTGCGTGCGCTTCCAGGACGACATCGCCGGCGATCCGGTGCTGGGCTTCGACAGCCGCGGCCGGTCCTGGGAGATCATCTCGAAGAGCGATCCGCCGTTCGACAGCAAGTTCTCGGGCAATACCACCGACATCTGTCCGGTCGGTGCGCTGACATCGTCCGACTTCCGGTTCAAGGCGCGGGTGTGGGAAGTACGGCCGGTGCCGGTGGTCTGCACCCACTGCCCGGTGGGCTGCAACATCACGCTCGACATGCGCCACGACCGGCTGATGCGGGTGATGCCGCGCGAGAACGATTTCGTCAACGAGATCTGGAACTGCGACAAGGGGCGGTTCGGCATGCGTCACGTCGATGACGCGACGCGCCTGACGACGCCGCTGGTACGCCGTGGCGAGCAACTCGTGCCGGCCTCGTGGGATGAGGCGCTGCGCGTGGCGGCGCAGGGCCTGATGCGGGTGCGCAGCAGCGCCGGCGCGACCGCGCTGGCGGGCATGATCGGCGCGGATGCCTCGAACGAGGACTTCGCCCTGTTCCGCCATGTGATGCATGGCGTGCTCGGCACGCCGCATCTGGATCACCGCCCGGGCGGGCCAGCCGATGTCGCGCTCGAGACGGCCAGCGCACGGTTTGGTGTGAGCAGCGGCACCAATCTGCTCGGTCTGGGCACGGGCACGCTGGTGCTGCTCGTCGGCGCCGATCCCGAGGAAGAAGCCCCGCTCTATGTGTTGCGGCTGCGCGGCATTGTCGCGCGCGGCGGCCAGTTGGTGACGGTGAACGCCCACCCGACCAAGCTCGACGGCAGCGCCGCGCGGGTGGTGCGAGTCGCGCCGGGCCGCGAGGCCGCGCTGATCCAGGCGGTGGTGTGCGGCATCCTCGACGGTGGCGCGCCGATGAGCAGCCGCGCCCGTGGCATCGACCGGCTGCGCACCAGCCTGAAGGGTGCGTCTGCCGTGCAGCTCGCCGCGGCAGCCGGCGTCGAGTTCGAAGTGGTGCGGGCGCTGACCGACCAGCTGATCAGTGCCCCGAATATGATCATCATGATCGGCCGCACCGGCCTGGCGCAGGGCAGCGCGGTGAGCGATGCCGTCGGCGCGCTCGCCGCAGTGACGGGTGCGTTTGGCCGACCCGGCAGCGGGGTGATCGCGCTCAACCCGGGCGGCAACGCCCGTGGCGCGCAGGATCTCGGCATCGTGCCGGGCGAGGGCGGCCTGGCCGCAGCGCAGTACTGGGACGCAATCGCGCGTGGCGAGCTCAAGGCGATGCTGGTGGCGGGCCTCGACCCTGCCACGCTGGGTGCCGCCAGCGCCAGCGCGCTCGACGCGCTCGACTTCCTGGTCGTGCAGGACGCGTTCCTGAGCGACACCGCCCGGCGCGCCGATGTCGTCCTGCCATGTGCCATGCTGCCCGAGCGGGATGGCACCTTCACCAACGCCGAGCGGCGCGTCCAGCGCTCGCGGCAGGCCCGCCAGGCGCCCGACGGCCAGCGTGCCCACTGGCAGATCCTGCAGGGCATCGCCGCCGCCCTCGGCAGCGATCCGGGCTACAGCGTCAGCAGCGACGTGACCGATGCCATCGCCGCGCAGGTGCCGGCCTACGCCGGCGCGCGCTACACCAGCCTGGGCGTCACCGCCGGCGACTGGGGCCGCCAGGCCAACGAGTCGGTGTATTACGACGGCACATCGTACACCAACACCGAAGGCACTGGCGTCCAGCTACCCACTGGCGTCGAGCGCGACGGCCTGCCGCCCGTCGCGGCGCCGCTGACGCCGCTGACCGGCGGCGTACCCACCGGGACTCTGGCCGTGCTGGTGCCACGGGCCTACGACGGGCGCGACTGGGCGCGCGGCTCGAAGCTGGCGCCGCGCATGGTCCCGCCGCATGTCATCGTCGGCCCGGCCGACGCCGGCACACTCGGCATCGGCGTCGGCGAGCCAGTCACCCTCACCAGCGCCCGAGGCAGCGTCACCCTGCCGGCGCAGATCGACCGTGGCCTGGCTGCCGGCACCGTGCTGATCGTCGACGTCGCCGGCTTCGCCGCCGCCGACCTGTGCGGCGGGGTCATCACCAGTGTGGATGTCGCGCGCGGCGAGGCCTGAACCTGCGGCAGTGAGGAGAACACGCGCTATGGACTGGCTCGGCATCGTCATTCTGATCATCAAGTGCATCGGCCTCACCCTGGCCGCCACGACGCTGTTCGCCTACTTCACGCTGTTCGAGCGGCGCCTGCTGGCGCGCTTCCAGCACCGCATCGGCCCCAATCGCGCCGGCGCGATCCCGCTGCCCGGCGGCCGGCGCGTGCTCGGCGGCTGGCTGCAGCCCGCCGCCGACGCTGTCAAACTGTTCTTCAAGGAAGATGTCGTCCCGGCGCTGGCCGACCGCTGGGTCTACCTGATCGCACCCGGGTTCGCCGTCGTCCCGGCGCTGATCATCTGGGTCGCCATCCCGCTGGGCTACTGGCCCGACGGCCAGGGCGGCAACTACCTGCACTTCGCGCCGATCGACGTCGGCGTGCTGTATCTGCTCGCCGTGACCTCGCTCGGCGTCTACGGCATCGCGATCGCCGGCTGGGCCTCGAACAACAAATACTCGATGCTCGGCGGCGTGCGCGCCTCGGCGCAGGTGATCTCCTACGAGCTCGCGCTCGGCCTGGCAGTCCTGGGCGTCGTGATGCAAGCCCAGAGCTTCCGCACCGAGGCGATCATAGCGGGGCAGGGGCAGTTGTGGTACATCGTGCCGCAGTTCCTCGGCTTCGTCATCTTCCTGATCGCCTCGACCGCCGAAGTCGTCCGGGCGCCGTTCGACCTGGTCGAAGCCGAGCAGGAGCTCGTCGGCGGCTACAACACCGAATACGGCTCGATGAAGTTCGCGCTGTTCTTCATGTCCGAATACATCAAGCTGATCGCGATGAACGCCATCGCCGTGATGCTCTTCCTGGGCGGCTGGCAGTTCCCCGGCCTGGCCGAGCTCGCGGCAGCCGTCAGCGCCAGCGCCGGCGACACCATCGGCGCCGCCGTCTTCGGGCTCACCTCGCTGGGTGCATTCCTGCTCAAAGTCACCGTGCTGTCGTTCGTCTCGGTCTGGATGCGCGCGACGCTGCCGCGCGTCCGCTACGACCAGTTGATGAATCTGGGGTGGAAGGTTCTGCTGCCGCTGGCGCTCGTGAACGTGGCGGTGACGGCAATCGTGAACGTCCTGCTGCCCGATGCCGGACTGCTCGCCGCGCTGCTCACCGGCGCCATCGGCCTGGTGGTCCTGCTGGTCGGCGTCGCCATCGGCCAGCCGGCGCGCGCGCAATCCAGCGTGACGCTGATCCCGCGCGCCACCCATCAGTCGTGATGCCACCCCCGTGCGGCGCACGCGCCGCACGGCTGAAACCGAGGACATGCGATGCTTGGAGCGATCTTCAACGGGCTGCGCACCACCCTGGGGTACCTGTTCCGCAAGCCCGTCACCGTCGAGTATCCCGAGGTCAAGCGGCCGGTGCGCGAGCGCTTCCGCGGGCGCCATCAGCTGAAGCGCTTCGCCAACGGCATGGAGCGCTGCATCGGCTGCTCGCTGTGCGCCGCCGCCTGCCCGTCCGACGCCATCCTGGTCGTTCCGGCAGCCAACGACCCGGCGCAGCCCAATTCGCCGGGCGAGCGCTACGCTGCAACCTACGAGATCAACATGCTGCGCTGCATCTTCTGCGGCTACTGCGAGGACGCCTGCCCGACCAACGCGATCGTGCTGGAGCACCAGTACGAGATCTCGTTCTATGACCGCACGTCGTCGATCTTCACCAAGGAGCTGCTGCTCGTAGCGGCCGACCGCGGACACGGCGAGATTCCGCCCGTGTTGGCACAGCTCGACCGTCGGCCCAGCCCACCGGCCCAGATCGATCTGTAACGGGACGGAGAACCTATGGAGCTCGCTGTCTTCGCCATCACCGCCGCCGTCGCACTCACCGGCGCCGTCGCGATGGTTCTCAGCAAGAATGCGGTGCATAGCGCGCTGTTCCTGTTGCTGAACTTCAGCGCCATCGCGGTGCTGTACCTGCTGCTGCGCGCGCCATTCCTGTTTGCCATCCAACTGATCGTGTACGCCGGGGCGATCATCGTGCTGTTCCTGTTCGTGGTGATGCTGCTCGGCGCCGAACGCCACGAGGAGGGCGCCGACACACTGGGCTGGCAGCAGCCGACGGCGCTGGTGATGGGGATCGGATTGCTCGCCGCGCTGCTGGTCGTGGCGCTGGGCGGGCCGCTCGGCGCGCCAGCCGGCGTCGCCGAAGGCTACGGTGCCCCCGAGGCGATCGCCCGCGCGTTGTTCACCGACGCGCTGCTGCCGTTTCAGGTCACCGCGATGCTGATTCTTGCCGCGATCGTCGGCGTCGTCGTGCTCCATCTGCGCGAGCAGCAGCGAGGTTAGAGCGATGATACCAACATATTACTACGTTGCCCTCGGCGCCATCATGTTCGCCATCGGCGTCATCGGCGTGCTGGTGCGGCGCAACGTGCTGGTCACCTTCATGTCGGTCGAGATGATGCTCAACGCGGCGAATCTGGTGCTGGTCGCCTTCGCCTTCGCACGGCAGGACATCCTCGGCCAGGTCATCGTGTTCTTCGTGATCGTCGTCGCAGCGGCCGAAGTTGCCGTCGGCCTGGCGCTGCTGATGGCAATCTTCCGCACCAGACAGACGACGAACGTCGATGACATGACGCTGCTCAAGGGATGATCGCGTCGACCGACCGCGCAAGAGTTGAGGGATCCGGATGTCTGATCTACGCTGGGTGATCTGGCTCATTCCCACCCTGCCGCTGCTGGGTGCAGTGGCAACGCTGTTGCTCGCGCGGGGCGAGCGCGCCGCGGGGATGATCGCGACGGCCGCGGCAGGGCTCTCGTTCGTGGCGACGCTGGTGGCGGTATGGGTCTTGCAGACCATGCCGGCCGAGGCGGCGCGGATCGAGTCGGTGGCATGGACCTGGATCGACGTGGCGTCGTTCCGGGTATCGTTCGGGCTGCTGTTCGACCGGCTGACGGCGGTGATGGCGCTGCTGATCACCGGGGTCGGCAGCCTGATCCATGTCTATTCGCTGGGCTACATGCGCGGCGACAGCCGGCCGGAGCGGTTTTTTGCCTACCTGAACCTGTTCGTGGCGGCGATGCTGCTGCTGGTGATGGCAGACAACCTGGTGCTGCTGTTCCTCGGCTGGGAGGGCGTGGGCCTGTGCTCGTTCCTGCTGATCGGCCATTACTTCGACCGCCGCTCGGTACCGCCCGGGATCGTGCCGGCGGAGGCGGCGACCAAGGCGTTCGTCGTCAACCGCATCGGTGATGCGGCGTTCCTGCTGGCGATCATGCTGATCTTCTCGCGGCTGGGCTCGGTGTCATTCCTGCCGAACGCGACGCTGGGGACGCCGGGGTATCTCGAGCGGGCCGCCGAGCTGGCGTTCGTCGATGTGCAGCTCGGGCCGCTCGGCAGCATCGGCGTGCTGACGGCGATCGGGCTGCTGATGCTGATCGGCGTGTGCGGCAAGTCGGCGCAGCTGCCGCTCTCGACCTGGCTGCCCGATGCGATGGCCGGCCCGACGCCGGTCTCGGCGCTGATCCACGCTGCGACGATGGTGACGGCGGGCGTGTACCTGATCGTGCGCAATCATGGCGTGTTCTCGGCGGCGCCGACGGCGGCAAGCTGGGTGGTGGGGGTTGGCGCAGTCACCGCGTTGCTGGCGGCGCTGTCGGCGGCGACACAGTTCGACCTGAAGCGCGTCCTGGCCTATTCGACGATCTCGCAGCTGGGGTACATGGTGGCGGCCGTCGGCATGGGCGCCTACGCGGCCGGCATGTTCCACCTGCTCACCCACGGCCTGTTCAAGGCGCTGCTGTTCCTCGCCGCCGGCGCGCTGATCCATGCGCTGCACGACGTGCAGGACATGCGCCGCATGGGCGGGCTGCGGCAGCACCTGCCGTTCACCTTCCGCGTCTATCTGGTGGGCGCGCTGGCGCTGGCCGGCATCTTCCCGCTCGCCGGCTTCTGGAGCAAGGACGAGATCATCGCGCATGCGTGGTTCACGGCGCAGAATCCGGCGATCGCCCTGATCCTGATCGCCAGCGCGGCGGTGACCGCCTTCTACATGGGGCGGCAGGTGGCGCTGATCTTCTATGGCCAGCCGCGCGAGGCGCACGCGGCAGCCCACGATCCGCACGGCAGCATGCGCTGGCCGCTGGTGGTGCTGGCCGTCGGCGCGGCGATCGGCGGCGTGCTCAACCTGCCCGGCGTCCACTGGCTCAGCAGTTGGCTCGAGCCGACGCTCGCCGAGCCCGAGGCGGTCTACAGCGTCGGCAAGGCGGTGATGGCCGTCATCGTGACGGCGATCGCGGTCGGTGGCGGCTACCTGGGCTGGTGGCTGTACGCCCGTGTCGTCGATGGCAACATCGTGCCCGGCAAGACCGATCCGGCGCTGTATTACCTGGGCGACATCTGGCGCGGCGCCGAGCTCGGCTGGGGCCTCGACTGGCTCTACGACCGGGCGATCGTCCGGCCCTACCGCCAGTGCAGCGCATTCCTGGGCCGCGTCGTCGACGGCGAGGCGCTCGACGGCCTGCTGGTCGGCGGCACCGGGCGCACGTTTGTCGCGCTGGCGCGCGGCGTGCGTGCCGTGCAGAGCGGCCACGCGCGGCGCGGCCTGGCAGTGTTCCTGCTGGGCGTCGTGGTGTTGCTCGCCGCGCTGCTGGCGATGACGATGCGGTGATCCGACGACGGCGCTGCGGGGAGCGGCTCCCCGCGCAGACGACAGGCGCCGTGGCGCGAGCGTCACGGCGCCCGGGTGTACAGGAGCTACCGTGAACCAGATCGGCTTTCCCCTCGTCTCGCTCGCGATCGCGCTGCCGGCGCTCGGTGCGCTGCTCGTCTGGCTCACTCCGGCGAGCCAGACGCGCGTGGCGCGTGGCTTCGCGATGCTCAGCGCGCTCGGCGCGCTGGCCACTGCCGTGGCGCTCGTGGCGCGGTTCGATGCGAGCCAGGCCGGCTACCAGCTGGTCGACAGCGTCGCCTGGGTCGCCGCATGGGGCCTCAGCTACACCGTCTCGGTCGATGGCATCAGCCTGTGGCTGGTGGTGCTCACGACGCTGCTCACGCCGGTGAGCCTGATGGCGAGCTGGAATGCGGGCGGTGCGCATCCGCGACTGCAGCAGGCGCTGCTGCTGCTGCTGGCCGGCGCGATGACGGGCGTGTTCGTCGCGCAGGACATGCTCCTGTTCTATGTGTTCTTCGAGCTGACGCTGGTGCCGACGGCGCTGCTGATCGGCATCTGGGGCGGCGACGATCGCCGGCGGGCGGCCCAGACGTTCCTGGTGTATACCTTCGCCGGCTCGGTGGTGATGCTGGTCGGCATCGTCGGCCTGTATCAGGCGCACGGCGTGCAGACCGGCATCTATACCTTCGATCTGGCGACCGTGCTGGCGAGCCTGCAGCTCGGCGCGGTGCAGCTGCCGCTGGAGACCGAGCGCATGCTGTTCGCCGCGTTCCTCATCGCGTTCGCGGTGAAGCTGCCGCTGTGGCCCTTCCATAGCTGGCTCACCACCGCACACACCGCGGCGCCGTCGTCGGGCGTGGTCGACATCGCCGGCATGGTGATCAAGATCGGCGCCTACGGCCTGATCCGCTTCAATGTGCAGCTGTTTCCGCAGGCGGCGGCGTGGGCCGCGCCGGCCATCGGCGTGCTGGCCGTGATCGGCGTGCTGTACGGCGGCTGGATCGCTTTCGGGCAGCGCGACATGAAGCGCATCCTGGCCTTCGCCACGGTGAGCCACCTGGGCCTGATCGTGCTGGGCATCTTCGCGCTGAACCCGCAGGGGCTCAGCGGCGCGCTGCTGCAGATGATCAGCAGCGGCATCACCACCGGCGCGCTGTTCCTGATCGTCGGCATGCTCGCCGCGCGGCGCGACAGCCGCGACGTGCAGCACTTCGGCGGCATCTGGGGCCAGGCGCCATTCCTCGGCAGCATCGCGCTGGTCATGGTGCTCGCCAGCATCGGCCTGCCGGGCCTGAGCGGCTTCATCGGCGAGTTCACCATCATGCTCGGCGCCTGGATCTCGCCCGTGCTGGGCTGGACGTACGTCAGCATCGCGGTGATCGGCGTGGTGCTCGCCGCCGCCTACCTGCTGCGCATGTTCCGCCTGGTGTTCATGGGGCCGCCGCGCGAGGCCGGCGCACCGCTGCGCGACGCCAATACGCTCGAGTCGCTGATGCTCGGCGTGCTGCTGGTGCCGACGCTGGTGATCGGGCTCTATCCCAACGCCTTGCTGCTGATGATGGAGCCGTCGGTGCAGCAGATCGCCCAACAGATCGGCCAGACGCTGGCAAGCCGCTAGGCGCACCGCGCGAGACACGTCGAGAGGGAAGAAGCGACTCATGATCACATTACCTGTCATCGACTGGACCATCGTGGCGCAGCTGCTGGTGGTGTTCGGCGGCGCGACGGTGCTGCTGCTGCTCGATCTGGCGATTCCGGCCGGGCGGAAGCAGGTCACGGCGTATCTGGCGCTGCTGGTGGTGCTGGGCGCGGCGGCGGTGGGCGTGATGCATGCCGGCGTGAGCGGCGCGACGTTTGGCGGCACGCTGCGGCTGGATCCGTTCCGCACCGCGGTGGGCCTGGTGTGTCTGGCGGCGGCGGCGCTGAGCATCCTGCTGGCGGTGACGTTCCTCGGGCGCCATCAGATCGAGCGCGGCGAGTTTGCGGTGCTGGTGCTGTTCGGCGTGGGCGGGATGCTGCTGCTGGTGCAGGCCGCCGATCTGGTGGTGATGTTCCTCAGCCTCGCGCTGCTCTCGATCACCCTGTATGTGCTGGCCGGGTTCGCGCTGCCCGAACCGCGCTCCGAAGAGGCGGCGCTGAAGTATCTGCTCACCGGGGCGTTCGCGACGGGCTTCCTGGTGTTCGGCATCGCGCTGATCTATGGTGCGACCGGCAGCACGACTCTCGCGACGATCGCGGCTGCCGGGCCGGGCCTGACCGGTGAGTATCGGCTGTATGCCGCTGCCGGCCTGCTGCTGCTGGTGGTCGGCCTGGGGTATAAGGCGTCGCTGGTGCCGTTCCATATGTGGACGCCCGATGTCTACGATGGTGCGCCGACGCCGGTGGCGGCGTTCATGTCGGTGGCGAGCAAGGCGGCGGTGCTGGCGGCGCTGACCCACGTGCTGCTGGTGGGTTTCGGTGAGCTGCGCGCGCTGTGGGCGCCGATCCTGGCGGTGGTGGCGGCGGCGACGCTGCTGGTGGGGAACATTGGCGCGCTGGTGCAGCAGAATGTCAAGCGCATGCTGGCGTACTCGAGCATCGGACAGGCGGGCTTCCTGCTGTTCGGCCCGATCGCTGCCAGCGATCGCGGCATCGATGCGCTGGTGTTCTACCTGGCCGGCTATACCGCCGCCAATCTGGCGGCGTTTGCCGTGCTGATCGCGCTCGAGGCACGCGGCGAGACGGAGTGGAGCATGGCGCGGCTGTCGGGTCTGTGGCAGCGGAGCCCCGGATTGACGCTGGCGCTGGCGCTGGCGCTGCTGTCGCTGGCTGGTGTGCCGCCGACGGCCGGGTTCATCGCCAAGTTCGCGATGCTGGATGCGGTCTGGCAGGCGGGGTATCCGGCGCTGGTGGTGCTGGGGGTGGTCACGTCGGCGATCGCGGCGGCGTACTATCTGCGCGTGCTGCTGCGGGCGGCCGGCCCGGCCGAGACGGACGCGCCGCCGATGTTCGGTGACTGGCCGCTGCGGCTGGGGATGGCGCTGGCGGCGCTGGCGATCGTGGTGCTGGGGCTGGCGCCGGGCTGGCTGCTGAGCTTCAGCTGAGCCCGACGATGCGCGTGCTGCTGATCCGCCACGGCGAGACGGACTGGAATGCGGTGCAGCGCTATCAGGGGCATGGGCTGGTGCCGCTGAATGCACGCGGCCGCGCCCAGGCCCGCGCGCTGGCGCGGCGGCTGGCGGCCGGGCCGCCGCTCACGGCGCTGGTGAGCAGCGATCTGCCGCGCGCGGCAGAGACGGCCGACATCGTCGGCGCGGCGCTGGGGCTGGTGCCGCAGCGGCATGCGGGGCTGCGCGAGATCGACGTCGGCGCCTGGGCTGGCCTGACGCCGGCGGAGGTGCGCCAGCGCTTCCCCGAGCATCGCGCCGCCTACGACCGTGATCCGGTGCACACGGCGCGCCTCGGCGGCGAGTCGTATGCCCAGGTGCTGCAGCGCAGCGTCGCGGCGCTGGCCGAGATCGCCGCCGTGGCCGATGGGACGGTCGCGCTGGTGTCGCATGGCGGCACGATCCGGGTGGTGCTGTGCCACGTCCTGGGGCTGGATCTGGCGCAGATCAACCGGCTGTGGATCGATAACTGCGCAATCTGCGAGGTGCGCCGGCGCCGCGGCGCGTGGTCGGTGGTGCGCATCAATGATGCGGCGCATCTCGAGGGCGAAGCGCTGGCTGATGGCGCATGAGGCCGGTGCCCCGCGGCGTCACGCCCGGAGCAGGGTGCCGCCACCGCAAGGGCGCCGCTGTCCGGTGTGCCGCGCGGCCGCCGCAGTGACGCCGGTCACTGGCCGCACCGCCGCCCCTGCGCCATGCCAGGATCACAGCGGCAGCGCGCCGCGCACGCCATCGCTACGCCGGGGGTATCGGCACGGAGGCGCAGATGACGCTCGCCGTCACCACCGAACAACTGCTGAACGACGCCGGCGCGCCGCTGCGCCTGGAGACCCTCGTGCGCCGACTGGCGGCCCAGGGTGCGGCGGTGCCGCGCCACGAGCTGTATGCGCTGCTCAAGCGCGAGCCGCGATTCATCCACATCGGCGCCGACCGCTGGGCGGTGCGCCTGGCGCCCGACGCCCGTGGGCTGGCCGACGTGATCGTGGCGCTGTTGACTGCCGCCGGCGGTGCGCTCGACACCGCCACCCTGCTCGATCGCCTGCCGCGCGATGTCGCCGCCAGCAAGACCGATCTGATGGGGCGCCGGGTGATGGCAGTGCTCGGCGGTGACCCGCGCCTGGTGATCGGCGTCGATGAGCACTGGCGCCTGGCCACGCCCGCTGCCCCGGCGCCCGTCTGGATGGTTCGGCTGTCACCACAGCATCGGGACGCCGCCACGCGCGACGGGTGCATCGATTCCGAACTGATGCGCCGCGCAGAGCGTACGCGCCTCGCCCGCATCCCGGTCGGGGCGCGCCTGCTGGTCCCCGGCGGTGCGGGCACGTCCGTCGCGCAGGCGACGGTGTGGCGCGTGGTTGTGGGCGCTGCGCCGCTGCTGCGCGTGATCTGGCACCCGGAGCGCGCGCCGGCGCCGGCTGCGCGCTGGCGCACGATGGCACATCGGCCGTCGCTGGCGGTGCGGTGCATCAGCCCGGCCGCGCCGCCCCCCGCCCCGGCGGTGCTGCCGCGCTATTGGGCGACGCTCGGCGCCGCGCTCGCCGCCGCGCGCAACCTCGGCACCGGGCCGTTCACCGACGATGCGCTGCCGGGGGCCGACGAGACCCGGACGGACGCGCTCGCGGCGCTGCTGCAGCTGCGCCTGCTGGCGCGCACCGCCGATCGCACCCTCGTGCCGGCCGCACATCTGGCAGGCGCCGACCGGGCGGTGCTGCGGCTGTGTGCGCTGGGGCTGCTGGTGTGGCACAACGGGGCGCCGATGCTGCCGGCCCGCCAGGTGCTGCTGGGATGGCCCGGCGATGAGGGCGCGCCACTGGCCCACTTCGCCGGGCTGACCGGCGAGGATGCGCTGCTGCTGGCGCGCTGGTACGCCGAAGCCGGCTTCATCCGCCTCGCTGCCGGCCGCTGGCATCCCGAACCCGGCGCCCTGCTCCCGCTCGGCGGTGACGATCGCGCCAGTGTGCTGGCCGACCGCCTGCTGGCCGCATTGCTGGCCGAGTCGTCTCGCGTGGCGCACGATCCGCCGCTCTCCGCTGTGGTCGACATGCCGGCGCGCCTGGCGGAGCTCGGCGCCGAGCTGCTGGTCGATCCGGATACCGTCCGGCGCATCTATCGCTCGCTGCTGGCTGGCCGCCATGTGATGCTCTTCGGCCCGCCGGGTACCGGCAAGACCGAGCTGGCGCGGCGGCTGCCGGCGATCCTGTGGCGCGCGCCGTGGCCGTATGGCCGGCCCGGGCTCGAGCCGGGCGGCCCGCTGCTCGTCGATGACGATCGCATCGTCGAGGGCTATGCGACGCTGGTGACGACGGCCACCGACGAGTGGGGCGTGCGCGATGTACTCGGCGGCATCGCGCCAGCCCTCGATGGCACGCATGGCCAGGTGCGCTATACCATCAGCTATGGTGCGCTGACGCGCGCGGTGCTGCAGCACTATGTCGGTACCAACGACGGCCGGCGACTGCCGCCCGATGGCCGGTTTGTGCGCGGCGCGGTGCACGCTCAGGGGCATGTGCGCCGCGGCATCTGGCTGGTCATCGACGAAGTGTCGCGCGCGCCGATCGACGCAGCGCTCGGCGGCGTGCTCACAACCCTCGGTGGGGGCGAGCTCCCGCTGCTCGAGGTGCCCGCTACCGATGGCGCCAGCGCGCTCGTCCCGCTGCCGCACGATTTTCGCATCATCGGCACGCTGAACCGCGTCGATCGCCACTTCGTGCATCAGCTCTCCGAGGCGCTGAAGCGCCGCTTCGATTTCATCGAGGTGCTGCCGCCGCCGCCCCGGCTGGCGGAGGCCGAACAGGGCATCGCGGCCGGCATCGCGCTGCGCCGGCTGGCAGTCGGCTGGGAGGCCCTCGCGTCGGACGGCGCGGGGGCAGTGCACTGGCCGGGCGTGCTGGGCGTCGAACGGGTCGCCGACGGGATCGCGCGCTATCGGCTGCTGGTGCCCGATGGCGCGGCAGCCGCTGCGCTGTCGGATTGTTGGCGCATCGTCACGCTGGTGCGGCGCTTTCGCCCGCTTGGCACTGCACAACTGGTGGCGCTCTACCTGAATCTGTTCAGCGGCGTGCGCGTCGAGCTCGATTGGCGCGCGGCGCTCGATGGCGCGCTGGCCGACAGCCTGGCGGATCAGCTGCAGGGCCTCGGGCCGAGTGCGGTGCAGGCGCTCATCGCCTTCGTGGAGCATGCTGGCGATCCTGCCACGCTGGACGAGCAGTGGCGGCAGCTGATCGCTGATGTGCCGCCTGCCCGCCAGCCGGCGCTTCGTGGTGCCCTGATGCTCGATGCCCCGCCTGATGCGGCGCTCGTCGGCGTGCCGCTGGCGCTGCCGCACGCCGGCTGGTTCCTGCGGCGGCTGCGCGCGTTCGCCGATGATGATGCGCAGTGACGGCGCCGGGGATCGGCCGTGGCCGGCGGCGGCGGAGGCGACGCCATGCGTGGTTGGGACGCGGCGGCGTGCGATGCGATCGCCTGGCTGCGGTGGCGGCTGGCCGGCGTGCTGCGCCGCATGCCGGCTGGTTCCTGCGGCGGCGTGCGATCGCCGATGACGATGCGCAGTGACGGCGCCGGGGATCGGCCGTGGCCGGCGGCGGTGGAGGCGACGCCATGAGTGGTTGGGACGCGGCGGCGTGCGATGCGATCGCCTGGCTGCAGTGGCGCTTGGTCGGCTTGCTGCGCCGCCACGACGCGTCGCAGCCGGCTGGCGATGATCGGGCGTTGCCACCCGACAGCGCCGCGCCATGGCGTCGGCTGGCCGCGCTGACCGGCGCGGCAGAGACGCTGCTCGACGAGTTGATGCCGCGGATCGTGCGCCAACTGAGCTTCGCGCTCCCCCGCACGACGCGGCAGGAGCCGCTTCCGGCACACGGGCGCGTCGATTGGCCGCGGACGCTGGCGGCGAACTGGCGCAGGCTGCCGGATCACCCGCCGCTCAGCGTGGTGGCGCACCGCCGTGGCCGGCTCTTCGAGACGCCGGAGAACCTGCTGGCGGTGACGGCGCTGCTCGAGCTGCGTACCGCGCTGCGGCGCGAGCTCGAGTGGCTGCCGCCCGACCGGCGCCATGCGCTGCTGCGCCAGCCGCTCGCCCGCAGCGCCGAGCGCTGTGATCGCATGCTCGCATTGCCGCCCCTCGCCGGACTGGTGCCGCTCGCCGAGCGTGCCCGCGCCGATGATGCCTGGCTGGCACGCCAGTTCGCGGAGCGCGATCTGGCCGGCAGCCGGCGTGCGTATGGCCGGCTGGTGCCCTGGCGCGCGGCGCTGGCACGCCTCGCCGCCGCTGGGGCGCAGCCTCCGCTCAACGCCAGCGCCATGCACGATCGCGAACTGCCGCGCGTCGACGAGCTGTTTCGCTGGTGGCTGTTCTACGAGTGGATCGATGTCGCGCTGCAGCAGGGCGCCGAGCTCCACCGTGGCGCGGATCACCATGAGGCGCTGCTGTCGTGGCCGGCTACGGCGCGCCGCTGTCGGCTGCGGCGCAGCGCCACGCTGGACACGCTGTGGCAGCATGCGCCGGCAGTCGTGCCGGACCTGTACCTCGAGGTGCAGCATGCAGCCGATCCACGCGCGCATCAGGTGGTGCTGGTGGCACACTGGCTGCCGCCGGACCAGTCGCACCGTGGCGGATTGGCGGCGGCCAAGCGCCTGCTCGCCGACCTGCTGCTCAGCGATCGGCGCCATGGCGTGATCGTGCATGCGCTGCCTGCCGGCACAACCGACGCCGCGTACCACCGTATTGCTCCGGCGGCCGACGGCCTCGCCCACCATGTTGCGCCGCCACCGCTCGACGTGTGGTGCGTGCCGCCGTCGTCCCCCGAGCACGCGACGTCGCGGATCGCCACCATCCTCGAGGCGGCGTTCCGTCGGCTCGAATCCGAGCCACCCGCCTGTCACGGCATCTTCCTCGATCAGCTGAGCGTCGCCGAGCGCGGCGCGGCAGCCGGCCTGCACGGCGAGGATCTGGTGCTCTGCCCCAAGCCACACCTTGGCCCCGGCCGGCTCGCCGTCGTCAGCCGCAGCCTGCACTGCTGCCGCGACGCCACGCGCTGCCACATCGCCGGCCGGCCCGATGCACACCCGCCGCTGCGCCCGCCACGCAGCATCCACGACCTGCAGGCCGAGGTGCGGCTGCTGCTCGTCGACGGTGATCTGGCCCGGCTCGACGACGCGCTCGTCGAGCGCGTCAGCAGCGCCGTCGCCGAGGTCACGCGCAGCTTCGCCGCCATCACCGGCGTGCTGAACGACCTCGGCCGCTTTGATGCTCGCATCGCCGATCTCGGGCTCGATCGCAGCCTGGGTCAGCTCGACCGCACCGGGCGCGAGTCGCTGGCGCTGGCGATCTACATCCGCGATCAGCTCGATGACATCCGGGCGCTCGACTACTCGGCCGCGATCGTGCACGTCACCCGGGTGCTCGAGCGCGAGCTGGCGCGCCGCATCCAGCATCTCGACGGCTGGCAGACCGCCTGGCAACGTTCGCGCTTCGTGACCCTGGGCACGCTGCCCGGGGTGCGCAGCCGTGATCCGGCGGCATGGCCGACCGCCCGCGCCACGATTGCCGCGCGCTGGCGCGGGCAGGTCGATCCGGGCGACCCGGACTACTGCGCCGGTATCGACACGTTCGTCGATGAGCTCGAGGTGATCGTGCGGATCCGCAACCAGGCGGCACATACCACGCCAGTCGGGCGGCCGGCCTTTCGTGATGCGCTGCGGCGGATCGGTGGCGGTGGCGGCGCGTTGCGCCTGGGCCTGCTGAATACGCTGCTGCTCGCCTGGCCCACCCGCCCGCGCTGATGGGTGCGACGTACCGTGTTGCAGCGCGCAGGAGCATGCGGCGAGCGATCGCGATCGCCGCGCCGCGAAGCAGCGGGGGCGGGAGGCCGTTCGCAGGGTGGCGACCGTGCCGCGGCCGCAGCGTGCAGGCGCTGCGCCACCACGTCCCCGACAGCGCGCCGTCGCAGGGCGCGGCTCCCAGGGCCAGGGCCGTCGACGCTGCCTGCCACCATCGCCCGCGCGGGCGGGCTGCGCTGCGATGGAGCCGAGGGGTTGCTCCCTCGCGGGGGCAGGTTTCTCTGGCGTAGGATTCGGACGTCTGATGCGGCAAGCGTACGTCCCGGCGGCGCGGGCTGTCGGGCGCGGGTGCGGGCGTCGCAGGTGGCCAGGCGCGCCGCGGCACAACGGCGTGGTGCGGCGTCCGCGGCCAGACCGCCGCGCCGCAGTGCTGTCGCGACGGTGCTCGCTGCGATGTGGCATCCCCTGACGCATGCGCCGCCAGCGCGAGTTGGCCGGCGCGTCGTCATCCCCCCCCGTGCAACACGTGACGTCACCCCCCCCGCGCTGACCAGCGGCTGGCCTTGTGGTATACTGTCGATCATACCTGCAACGCCCATATATGTGACACACCACGGAGTCACCCTGATGCTCGCACCAGCCCCCCATCATCCACGCGCCGCGTCGTGGCCGCTGCTCGCCGGTATGCTGGCCGTCGTGCTGAGCCTGCTGGCCCACCGTGCACCACCGGTCATCACCACGAGCGTCCCGGCGCCGCCCGCGCCGATCGTGGCGCGCAGTGCGCCCCCGCTGCCGCTGTGGTTCACCGCCAACCCTGACCGGAACGACGCCACGGCGCGATTTGCGCTTGGTGGCGCCGGCGGGGCGCTGGTGCTGGGCGATTCTGCGCTCCGCATCAGCGTCAATGCGCCGGCGACCGCGCCCAACCAGCCCGGTCGCGCGCCATCGGCCGCTGACGCCCCGCACACCATCGCCCTCGGCTTCACCGGCGCCCGGATGGTGCAGCCGGTCGGCATCGATGCGGCCACCACCGATGTGGCGGTGTTTCGTGGCACACCCGACCAGTGGCGGCGGAATATTCCAGTGTTCGAAGCAATTAATTACCCACAATTGTGGGCTGGTATCGATCTCGAGTACCGTGTTGTGGACGGCCAAGTGAAATACGCCTTCACCGTCGCGGCCGGCGCCGACCCCCGCCAGATCGAGATGGTCTACCACGGCGCCGATGACGCACGCATCGCCGCCGACGGTGCACTCGAGCTCACGACGCGCCACGGCGTCGTACGCGACACCGCGCCGGTGAGCTTCCAGGTGATCGACGGCACCACGCGCGCCGTCGCCAGCCACTTCGTGATGGACCGGCGCGGCGATGGCAGCGTCGCGCTGCGCTTCGCGCTCGGCGCCTACGACGCCGGCGCGCCGCTGGTCATCGATCCGGCGATCATCCTGTCGAGCGGGTTCCTCGGTGGCGATGGCACGGACTACATCACCCGCGTCGAGGCTGATGGGGATGGCAATATCTACGTTGCGGGGCATCGTCTGAATAGTCATATCTTTCCGCGATCATGGAATGACACATATTTTTCATCAGGAAATAGCTATATATTCGTGGCTCACTATGACTATACCCATGGTCACTATACATTCATCAGCTATATCGAGAATAGCAACGGATATATTGCTGATCTGGCAGTAAATCCAGACGGGTCTTTCATTATTGTTGGTCGCGTAGATGAAAGTAATACAACATTTCCAACATACCAAAATCCAAATACAGTACACTCTGGACAGAGTGATGGATTTATTACAAAAATAAGCAACAATGGTCAGAATATTGATTATTCTGGCTATATTGGCGGCACAAGCATGGATGCAGTCACGGCACTGGCAATCGACCGTGAAGGTTCAGTGCATATTGCCGGATATACGACCTCAAATAGTACGACAGACGGGTTTCCAATACTGAATGGCAATAATCAATACAACGGCGAAAATGATGCATTTTATGCAAAATTATCGTTTAATGGAACTATTCTGCATTCTGGATATATTGGAGGCAATAAATATGATTATGCATCAGATATCGTAATTGATAACAATAATCGACCAATTATCGCAGGACACACAACATCAACTGAGTATACCGGATTTCCTGTCACTGAAGGGCCAAATAGTCATCATAAAGGCAATAATGACATATTTATCACAATATTTAGCAGTAATAGCATGAATATCGAGTATTCTGGATTTATCGGAGGAACTGGCACAGATACGATCACTAGTATCAAAATAACCAATGACAATGCACTATTGTTCAGTGGACTCACTTCATCGTATCCCAATCACCTTGGCGCGCGGAACAGTTATGATACGACATTTAATGGGTATACTGATGGATTGATCGGAAAAATGAGCCTTTCTGACTATACGATTAGCTCAATCGGATATATTGGTGGAAATCAGCATGATTATATATTGGATATAGAAATTGATCAAGATGGCTCAGTATATATAGTTGGCACAACTTCGGTTATTTTATCGGTGGAAAACACATTTCCAATTGTACATGGTTTAACTGATGGTAATTATGGTGGATCATCTGATGGATTCATTGTACAATTGACATCAGATCTTCAGGACATCGTGTGGAGCAGTTTTTATGGTGGATTAGCCAATGATCTGGTATATGACGTAGAAATTATTGATGATCGTACTATTGTCATTGCTGGGTTTATTGAACCATCGGAATCGCAATACAGCCGCGATATCGATTCATTCCCGGTCGCCGGCGGGCCGGACACGACCTACAATGGCGGCGCATCCGACGGCTTCATCGCGCGCATCCAATCGCCACCTACCGTGACGCCGACCAGCACCGTGACGCCGACCAGCACCGTGACGCCGACCAGCACCGTGACGCCGACCAGCACCGTGACGCCGACCAGCACCGTGACGCCGACCAGCACCGTGACGCCGACGCCCGTCGTCGCCAGTGCGGCGGTCGTGGCGCCGCTGACGCCGGGGCCGGTGGTTGTGGAACTGGACGGCGCCGATGGCACGATCGCGCTGGCGCTGCAGGACGTGCGCCAGTCCGGTGCGGTGACGGTCCGGCGCTACGTGGCGCCGCCAGCCGATCTGCCGGTCGGCGTGACGGCGATCCCGGGATACGTCGACATCGAACTGGCGGGCGTCGACGTCGGCGAGGCGACGGTACGGCTGCCCTACCGTGACGCCGATGTCGCTGCCGCCGGCATCGACGAGTCGGCGCTGCGCATGTTCCACCGCCATGCCGGGCGGTGGCACGACGTCACGCTCGGCGTCGACGCCGATACCAACACCATCACCGGCCAGACGGCGGGCTTCTCGCCATTTGTCCTGGGTGTCCAGGCGGCAGAGCCGTGTACGATGAGCATCGCGGCCGGCGCGCAGCACACGCGCAGCACCACCGTCCAGCTGCGCCTCAATGTTCCGGGTGCGGCGCAGTTGCTGATCGCCAACGATGCCGGGTTTGCCGGAGCGTTCTGGCAGCCGTACCAGTCATCGGCCACCTGGGTATTGGACGATCCGGGCGCACGGATCACCACGCTGCTGGCCTACGTGCGCGTGCGCGATGCGTCTGGCGCGGCGCTGTGCGGCGGTGCCACGCTGGTCGACGACATCGTCTACGACCCGCTGCCGGCGGAGATCCGCGCCGTGTCATTGCGCACCGATACGCGCGCCGACGGTCGCAGCACGCAGTTGGTGTCGCTGATCGCCGAGGACCAGGTGGGTGGCAGTGGTGTGCGCGAGGTACAGTTCAGTGCTGACCCTGGCTTCGCCGCTGCCGCCTGGCAACTGTGGCAGCCCACCACGCGGGTGGCGCTCGGCGCGGGTGTGCCGCTGTATGTGCGGGTGCGCGACGGCGCCGGCAACGTCTCGGCAACCTGGCAGGCGCGCAGCGGCTATCTCGTCAACATCCCGTGGCTGCAGCGCTGAGGCCGCCTGGCGCGGCGCACCGCGCCGGGTGCACCGTTCGGGGCCGGGTTTTTACAGCGAAGCATGGGATACGCTCTGCTGTGCGGCAAGCGCACGGCCCGGCGGTGCGGGCTGCCCGGCCAGCGTGCGGGCGTCGCAGGTGGCCAGGCGCGCCGCGCGATTCCATCCCCGAACGCGGGCGCACGCCCGCTGGCCACGGCGCGGCTCGCTGGCACCCGACGCGGCACCGCCGCCGATTGACGGCTGCGCCGCGCTGCGCTATGCTGGCGCTCCGGCTGGCAGCGCAGCAGCAGAGGTGCGCCGATGAGACGCGTGGTGGTGCTGGAACATATCTCGCTCGATGGCGTCATCCAGGCTCCCGGCGGGCCCGACGAGGACGTCAGCGGTGGCTTTGCGCTCGGTGGATGGATTGGCCCGTATACCGATGACGTGCTCGGCACCCTGCTGAGACGACAGATGGCGCTGCCGTTCGACCTGCTGGTCGGGCGCACAACCTTCGACATCTGGGAGCCGTACTGGCCACATCGCGCCGCGGTCTGGCCGGGCGTCAACGCAGCCACCAAGTACGTCGCGTCGCGCACGCGCACCACCAGTGACTGGCAGCCGTCGGTGTTCCTGAATGGCGACGTCGCGGCCGAGGTCGCGCGGCTGAAGCAGCAGGACGGGCCAGATCTGCATGTGTGGGGGAGTAGCGGGCTGGTTCAGACCCTCATGGCGCATGAGTTGGTCGATACGTTCTGGCTGATGATCTATCCCGTGACGCTGGGGAGCGGCAAGCGCCTGTTTGCTGCGGGGACGCTGCCGGCATCGTTCGTGGTGACGTCGTGCGCCACCAGTTCGCGTGGCGTCATCGTCGTCACGTACGAGCGGGCTGGCCCGCCCGTGTCCGGCACGCAGTAGCCGCGCCCGTCGCGCCGCCCTCGGGGCCGTCGGCGGACGGCGCTCGAACGCGCGCCATCGGGGGGGGGCGCGCCCGGCGCACCGGCCCCGTGAGCGCCTCGCCCGACTACCGGCTGCAGGCGCGGCGTGCGGTCGGGCCAGCCGCTGCCACGGCCGGGGAGTATGGTGCTGGCGTGCGCGCTCGCGGCCGGCGCGGGCCTGGCCCGCCGCCCGGTTGACACGGGGCACCTGCCGGTGTAGGATCGCCCGGGCGGGGGCGCTGCGGCAGCCCGCACACGCCGCCTGCCACGAGCACATCGGCGAGCCGACCCACCGCGCCCACGGGCTGCGCGATGCCCGCCACGCTGCGCCCCGCATCCGTGGCGCTAGCGCACACTGGCGTGCGAGGACGATGTGGATCATGCCCAGCGATGCCTCCGAGGATCTGCTGCGATCGGTGTCAGATCGGACATTTGCCACCATCCTGGCAGACCCACCGTGGCAGTTCCAGAATCGTACCGGCAAGATGGCGCCAGAACATCGGCGGCTGGCGCGGTATCCGACCATGCCGCTGCAGGACATCATCGAACTGCCCGTCGACACGATCGCCGAGCCCACCGCGCACCTGTACCTGTGGATCCCCAATGCGCTGCTGGCCGACGGGCTGCGTGTCATGGAGTGCTGGGGGTTCACATACAAGACGAATCTGGTGTGGTACAAGGTTCGCAAGGACGGCGGCCCCGACCGGCGCGGCGTCGGGTTCTACTTCAGGAATGTCACCGAGGTGCTGCTGTTCGGCACCAGAGGCAGCAACGCCCGCACGCTGCAGCCGGCGCGGCGCCAGGAGAACATCATCGTGTCGCGGAAGCGGGAGCACAGCAGAAAACCGGTTGAGCAGTACCGGCTCATCGAGCAGTGTAGCCCCGCTCCACGCATCGAACTCTTCGCCCGTGGGCCGCGGGCGGGCTGGGCCGTCTGGGGCAATCAGGCAGAATCGTATACCCCACACGGCAACGCCTGACGGCGCGCACCGGCCGCCGCGTGCGACCCGGCGCACGGCATGCTGCGCGCCCTGTGCCTCGAGCACCACACGAACGCCGATGTGATCGCCGCGGCCGGCCGTATGGCTCAGGCCGAGATGCGCATCGCAGCCGATCTCATCGGCCGTGCTGCTGAACGAACCGCCGCGCACCACATGATACGCCGCCTCGACCCACTCCCACACGTTGCCGGCCATGTCCAGCACCCCGTAGCGGCTGGTGCCGAACAGATAGCTCGCGACCGGCGTCGTATCCCCGATCTGCATGCTGCGCGCGCCGGGCAGTCGGGCGGCGCTCAGCGGTGCCGCGCGCCCTGTGCCTCGAGCACCACACGAAAGCCGATGTGATCGCCGCGGCCGGCCGTATGGCTCAGGCCGAGATGCGCATCGCAGCCGATCTCATCGGCCGTGCTGCTGAACGAACCGCCGCGCACCACATGATAC
>JAGWYG010000164.1 GCA_018969485.1 Chloroflexota bacterium | reverse complement strand
GATTGAGGTGGCGTTGGATGCGCGCTTGAACCAGATGCGGGCGCGCATGATCGAGGATCGCGCCCTGGCGGGCAGTGCCGCCGATTGGGCCGCAACCCCTGCTGCGGCGGTTCCCCGGTGCCCGGCGTGCGACCACCCGCTGGAGGAGCGCGGGGCCAACTCCCGCACGCTCCAGACCCACGGCGGCCAAGCGCTCACCATGGAGCGCGCCTACGGGGTCTGCCCGGCCTGTGCGGCCGGGCGTTTCCCCCTCGATGAGGCATTGGGCCTGCTGCCCGGCCAACTCCCCCCGGCTGCACGAAACGCTGGTGCGCCTGAGCACCACCCACCCCTCCGTTGCCAAGGCCAGCGCCGAACTGGCCTGGCATACCGGCACCCACCAATTGACGATCCGCCCGCCGTATGCTAGACTGCCGTCGTCGCA
Organism: Chloroflexota bacterium; assembly: GCA_018969485.1. Lineage (GTDB taxonomy): Bacteria > Chloroflexota > Chloroflexia > Chloroflexales > Roseiflexaceae > CAIQIY01. The sequence goes on along the minus strand of JAGWYG010000164.1, from coordinate 3,778 downwards.
GTCGGGGTGAGGAGCAATGCGCGTGCCCAGCCGGTCAGTGTCATCTGTGTTCATGAGTGTGCAGTTTTATGTTCGGGCCGGACATTAGGCATCCGACCGCTGCACGTTGACGTTGATCGTTGGTTTGACATCAGAGGCGTGGAGCGGAAAGCTCCACGCCTCGCGTCATTTCGAGGCATGATCGTGTGATCGACAGAATGAGGGGGATGCGATGACGGGAGTGACACACACTGCCCGGCCGACTGAGCGCTCGGAATTGCCACCATCGCGTGATCGCGGCACCGTCGCCGCACTCCGACGGTTCCTGTCTGCCGACGTCATCACGAGTGACCAGGCGCTTCGTTCCGGGGCCTTGATCGCGCTGGCCAGCGCATCGGCCGGTCTGCGGGTCGCGCTGGGCGTCACGCAGGCTGCGCCCTGGCTGGTCGGCAGCGGGATCGGTGCGCTGGCGCTGCTCGCCGTTCACCAGATCGGCGCTGCTGCGATGACAGATCGGTACCGGGGCGTGATGCGGTCGGTGCTCGCTGGCTATGCCAGCCTGCTGATTGCCGCACGCTGGATTCCGCAGGGTTCACTGGGCGCGCTCGATCCGCTCGGCATCCTCGACATCGCGTTGAACGTCGGCGTGCTCGCCATGCTGGCCGGCGAACACACTGCCACGTCGCGTCCGGCGCCCGCTGCTGCGACGGCGGCTGCCATGCCAGCCCATCCGGCGACCCGCGGCGTGCGTGGTGCAACGACCGTCGAGCACAATACCCGCGAGGCGGTGCTCGCAGCGACTCATGAACTGCTCGAGCGGATGGTACAAGCCAATGGCATGCAGACCGCCGATATCGCCAGCGCGCTCTTCAGCACCACCCCAGATATCGATGCGGTCTTCCCGGCAGTAGCGGCGCGCGAGCGTGGCTGGACCGAGACGGCATTGATGTGTACGCACGAGATGGCCGTTCCGGGCAGCCTGCCGCGCTGCATTCGCGTCCTGATTCACTGGAATACCACCCTGCGCGCCGCCGAGGTGCATCATGTGTACTTGCGGGGCGCCCGGGTGCTGCGACCCGATCTGGCCTCGCCGGATAACCCAGAACCATCGGCGACGAGTCGAACGTGAGCGCTGCGGGCATGTCTGCCCCGGTGATGCATGAAGGAGGTTGATGATGATTGTTGTCATGCGCGTCGGCGCGACCCAGGAGCATATCGATGCGATTCTCGTGCGGCTCGGCGAATATGGCCTGACCGGCAAGATCACCTACGGCGAGGAGCGCAACATCATCGGCGTGGTCGGTGCAGCCATCCCACCCACCCTGCGCGAGGAGATCGAGCTGTTTCCTGGCGTCCAGGAGGCGGTACGCATCTCGCGGCCGTACAAGCTGACATCGCGGGAGTTCCATCCCCATGACACCGTGGTGCACGTGCGGGGTATTCCGGTCGGCCAGAGCCCGTGTGTGGTCATCGCCGGGCCGTGCGCCGTCGAGAGCGAGGAGCAGATCCTGCAGACCGCCCGGGCGGTCCGCGATGCTGGTGGGACGATGCTGCGCGGCGGCGCGTTCAAACCGCGGTCGTCACCATACACGTTCCGTGGCCTCGGGGAGCAGGGGCTCAAGTTGCTGGCGCTGGCGCGCGAGGCGACTGGCCTGCCGATCGTGACCGAGGTGATGACGCCGGCCGATGTCGCACTGGTGGCGCGTTACGCCGATGTCCTGCAGATCGGCGCGCGCAACATGCAGAATTATCAACTGCTCGAGGAAGTCGGCCGGAGTGGCGTGCCGGTGCTGCTGAAGCGCGGGCTGTCGGCGACGTTTGAGGAGTGGATGCTCTCGGCCGAGTACATCGTCGCGCAGGGCAACGAGCAGGTGATTCTGTGCGAGCGTGGCATCCGCACCTTCGAAACCGCCACGCGTAATACGATGGATCTCAACATCGTCGCACTGGCCAAACGCCGCACCCACCTGCCAGTGCTCGCCGATCCCTCGCACGGGACGGGCAAGTGGTATCTGGTGGCGCCGCTGGCGCTGGCGTCGCTGGCGGCGGGCGCGGATGGAGTGATCATCGAGGTCCACCCCGATCCGGATCGGGCGACCTCGGACGGGGCGCAGTCGCTGAATCCGGCCAACTTCGCGGCGCTGATGCCCCGGTTATCGGCGGTAGCTCAGGCTGTCGGGCGTTCGCTGGCGGCGCCGCTCAGCATTGCGACCTGAGCAACGCACGCTGCCGCCGCACCGGACTCACGGGCGCGCCTGGCTACCGTCCGGCCAGCGCGCCTGCGTCCATTCGTCGATGCCATCGACGCAGGGATAGCGCGCCGCCAGCCGCTCATCGATGTCGATGCCCAGCCCAGGCTGGTCATTGGCATACATGAACCCGTCGCGAATCTCGGGGCAGCCGGGAAAGACGTCGCGCAGTTCATCAGGAAACGGGGAGCATTCCTGTACGCCGAAGTTGGGCGCGCTGAGGTCGAGATGCAGATTGGCGGCATGGCCGACCGGCGAGACGTCGCCCGGCCCGTGCCAGGCGGTGCGGACGCCGCACAGCTCGCAGACCGCTGCCATCTTGCGTGCCGGCGTTATGCCGCCGATCGCGCTGATGTGCGCCCTGGTGAAATCGATGAGTCCCGCGGTGACCAATGGCAGCCACTCGGTGGGGTTGACCCACAGCTCCCCCATCGCAATCGGCGTACTAGTCTGCTGTCGCAGCGTCTGAAACCAACTGATCTGCTCGGGAGCGAGCGGATCTTCGAGGAAGAACAGCTGATACGGCTCGACGGCGCGAGCGAGCTGAATGGCGAGCGGCGGCGGCAGGCGTTCGTGGATGTCGTGCAGGAGCTCGACATCGAATCCGACGAGCGAGCGTACGTGCTCCAGCATGGGCGGCACGCTGCGGGCGTACCGATAGGGATCGTAGTACGCGCCGGGCTGTGCGCCGACTGGCGTGTGCAGGCGGTGCCCGCGACCGCCGTAGCCTCCCATCTGGCAGCGTACGTAATGAAACCCTTGCTCGGCGAGCTGCAGGACCTGCTCGCCCACCTCGGCGGGGCTGGCGCCGTCGGCATGGCGATAGAGCGCAGCCGCCTCGCGGCACCGTCCGCCGAACAGCGCGTACAGCGGCATCCCGGCACGCTTGCCGGCGATGTCCCACAGCGCCATGTCGACGCCCGAGACGGCATTATTGAGCACCGGACCATTGCGCCAGTAGGCGTTGACCATCATCATCTGCCAGAGATCTTCGATCCGGCTGACATCCCTGCCGAGCAACAGGGGGCGTAGATGGCGCTCGACCGCGGCAGCGACGGCGTGGTGTCGCTGGGTGAACGTCGCACAGCCGACGCCGGTCAGCCCCGGCTCCGAGGTCTCGATCTTCACGACGATCAGACGGATGCCGGCCGGCGCGGTCAGGATGGCGCGCACGTCGCGGATGGTGATTGGCGTCATCGCAACAACTCCCGGGTTCGGACGGACCCGATGCAGATGAGGGCGGTGATCACCGACAGACGACCACCGGCCGCGGCGCTGTGCGGCGATGCTCCGGCGTGGCGGGCGGGCGCCAGCGGCTGCCTCGCATCGCGCGGTCACGGCCAGCACCCATCGAGCGGCCACGCCTCGCCGGACCCCGCGCGCAGAACGTGCGCCGCCGCACCACCGGACGGACTCCGGAGCGCGGCGGCGCGGCGATGGTCAGGACACGATCCACGATCGGCGGCTGATCCGACTAGCTGTGCGCCGCCGGATCGTCCCAGTACCAGGTCTCGGGATCGTACACCGCCGGCGACGGGATGATCCACGGG
>JAGWYG010000052.1 GCA_018969485.1 Chloroflexota bacterium | reverse complement strand
TCCCCGCTGCGCGGCTCGAGAACGCGCCGTCGAGCTGCGCCTCATACGCCGCGGCGAGCAGATCGCCCAGTGCGGGGCCAGGCTTCACGCCTGCGGCGATCAGATCACAGCCGCGCACCAGCGCGGCGGCGGGCTGGTCGGCGATGCCGTGGCGTGTGGCGAGCCCCAGCGCCGCGTATGACCGGCGACCAGCCGCCGCACGGCACGTGCCAGCGCCCACAACTGGATATTGGCCGGAGCGCGCCGCGCTGCCAGCCGTGCCAACGCCGGAGGATCGGCCGGCGCTGCATCAGCCGCTGCGGGCCTGCGCCCAGACGATCCCCGCTTTGCGGCTCGAGAACGCGCCGTCGAGCTGCGCCTCATACGCCGCGCGCACCAGAGCGCCCAGTGTGGGGCCAGGCTTCACGCCTGCGGCGATCAGATCACGGCCACGCACCAGTGCGGCGGCGGGCTGATCGGCGATGCCGTGGCGTGTGGCGAGCCCCGGCGCCGCGTGTGACCGGCGGCCAGCCGCCGCACGTGCCAGCGCCCACGGCTGGATGCTGGCCGGAGCGCGCCGCGCTGCCAGCCGTGCCAACGCCAGAGGATCGGCCGGCGCTGCATCAGTTGATGCGGGCCTGCGCCCAGACGATCCCCGCTGCGCGGCTCGAGAACGCGCCGTCGAGCTGCGCCTCATACGCCGCGGCGAGCAGATCGCCCAGTGCGGGGCCAGGCTTCACGCCTGCGGCGATCAGATCACAGCCGCGCACCAGCGCGGCGGCGGGCTGATCGGCGATGCCGTGGCGTGTGGCGAGCCCCAGCGCCGCGTGTGACCGGCGACCAGCCGCCGCACGCGCCAGCGCCCACAGCTGGATGTTGGCCGGAGCGAGCCGCGCTGCCAGCCGTGCCAACGCCAGAGGATCGGCCGGCACCGCGGCGGTGCCGACGTGGCAGAGCGCCGCGATCGGATCGATCCGGTCGTGGGGTGCACCGATGTGCGCCAGCAGGCTTGTGGCGCGCTGCTCCGCCGGCGGCGCGCCATCGGAGTCGATCAGCAGCATGGCGAACAGGACCGTACTCCGTCGCACGGGGTCCAGCCCAAGCTGCTGCGCAAGATCCGCGGCGGCATCACAGCGCCGGCCCACCAGCCGGCGCCACTCGGGGTGCTCCAGGTGCTGCAACTCTGGATACGCCGCCAGCCAGCCCGTCTCGACCAGGACCCGCAGGCCCGCCGACGGGGTGGGGGTCGTGCTGGCCCAGCGATCCCACTCGCCCCAGATGCGTGATCCTGGCAATTTCACAGCCTCGGGCAGCAGCGCCCGGCCACGTGCCACCGTCGCAGCGCACAGCCGTAGGCCATAGCGCGCCGCGAAGCGCATCGCGCGCAATACGCGCAACGGGTCATCATCGAAGGCCGGCGAGACGTGCCGGATCAGCCGGGCGCGCATGTCGTCGATGCCGCGGTACGGATCGATGATCTCACCATTCGGACATAGTGCCAGCGCGTTCCAGGTGAAGTCGCGCCGCGCCAGCGAGGCCGCGATTCCCTGGCCTGCGGGCGCCGGGGCGATGTCCAGCGGCTCGGCCTGCGAGCCGTGGCGATACAGCTTCATGACGCGATAGGATCGGCCGGCCGACACGATGCGGCCAAGCGGCGCCAGCGCCGCCTCGATCGCGTCGCTGGTGAGACCATGCACCTCGACGTCGAGATCGTGCGACGCCTCGCCGAGCAGCGCGTCACGGACGGCACCGCCCACCAGGTAGGGCGTGCCGCCGACGCGCATGAGCGCGTCGAGGATCGGGCGCGCCGTGCCAATTGCCGACGCAATGGCTGCTTCGCGCGCAGCAGGTGCGGCGAGAATCATCGCGCCGTGGCGAAATGGTTCTGGCGCAGCATCGCGCGCATCTTGGCCACCTTCGGGGCGATGACGACCTGGCAGTAGGGTTGGCGCGCGTGGTTGGCAAAATACCGCTGGTGGTAGGTCTCGGCCGGATAGAACCCGCTGAAGGGCGCGATCTCGGTGACGATCGGCGCGGAGTAGATGCCTGACTCGCTGAATTGTGCGATGACGCCGCGTGCAGCAGCGTGCTGCGCGTCATCGTGCGTCAGGATGATCGAGCGGTATTGCGTGCCCACGTCGTGGCCCTGGCGGTTGGGCGTCGTGGGATCGTGCATCGTCAGAAAGATCGTCACCAGCCCGGCGTACGTGATCTGCTGCGGGTCAAAGGTCAGCTGCACGACCTCGGCGTGCCCGGTGGTGCCGGCGCACACGGCTTGGTAGCTCGGGTTCACCACATGCCCGCCGGCATACCCCGAGACGCTGCCGCGCACGCCGACCACTTCGAGAAAGACCGCCTCGAGACACCAGAAGCAGCCGCCGCCGAATGTCGCCAGCGCATCACCTGATTGCATCGTATCTCCCCTTCCGGACGATCACAGGGCGTGACGCCGTCGGTCAGCATGCGCGCCGCGCCGTCCCGTGCTGCCATCAGTATACACGGAATCCCTGGCGCGTGGCCGTTCATGCGCGGGTGTCGTCACGCGTCGTGACGCCGGGGCATGGGGCATCCACTCGCTGCGGCGTGTCGCGTGGAGCGCACGCTGCCGCATGCGAGCGCCGCGTGGCATCCGGCCCGCGCTGGTCGTCGGCTCACCACTGGCCGTTGCGAATTCGTTGCTCATGCTGCGACCCGGGCGCAGTATGCTGAGCGCGTCACACAACGGCGTGTGGCCGCGGGCCGGCGCAGGGGCGGCCGAAGCTCCCACGCCAGGCGCGCGAGCGCCATCCGTGAGGAGGATATCATGCGAGCGATGGTCATCTACGCATCGTGGTTCGGGCACAATCGTGCGATCGCCCAGCAGATCGCGGCACAGCTCGAAGCCCACGGAGTCACGACGGTCTGCGCACCGGTGAGCGAGATCGCGCCAGCCGAGCTGCTCGGCTGCGATCTGCTGGTGCTCGGCAGCTACACTCACGGACACCATGCCAGCCGCCCGCTGCACGACCTGCTCGCGGCGACGCCACCGGTGCGCCTGCAGCGCGCCGTGGTGGGGGTGTTCGGCGTGCGCAGCCCTGACGGCGAGGCCGACGGCATCGACGAGCTGACGCTCCATCTCGAGCAGCTCGGCGTCGCGGCGGCGGTGAGGCCGCTGCGGATCAACCTGCCGTCGCCGGACTATCTGCCACACGTCTGGTTTGACGCCGACGTGGAGCGGCGCACGACACAATTCGCCGACGGGCTGGTCGCAGCGCTGCCGCTGGCATCGCGCTGACACCGGCGCTGACCGTGCGGGCGCATCACTGCATGTGCTGACGTGCGGACACATCGCCGCGTGACGACCTGGGCGCGGTGCTGCCGCTGGCATCGCGCTGATCGGCGCTGACCGTGCGGGCGCATCGCCACATGTGCTGACGTGCGGGCGCATCGCCGCGTGACGAACTGGGCGCGGTGCTGCCGCTGGCATCGCGCTGACACCGGCGCTGACCGTGTGGGCGCTGTATCGCGAGCTGCGGCGGCCTCTGATGTGCCGACGCGCCTACTCCTCCGCATGGCATTGCTGCACTGCAGCGAGCTGCCGTGGCACCGGGGCACAGCCCTGGCGGCGCGTCGCGCCAGCTGCACGGCGGGCGAGGTCGCCCCCACCGCCCGGCATGTCGATATGCCTGAGCGGCCCGGCTCCGGCGTCCAGCGCCACCTGCAGCACCCCGGCCATCTCCGCACCGGTGATGCCACCGGGTCGCACACCGTGCGGCGCGGCAGCGCGCCGGTCGCTGGTCGCCGACCTCAGATGGGACGCGCGCTGTCCATCGCAGCATGCCGCTGGCCCAGCTACAGCGAGTGCGCCAGGCCGGCTGATACACCGGGAACACGCCAATCTGGTGGCCTGGCGCCCGGTTGATGCCATCACCTCCTGATCAGCGCCCGAGCCCGATCCGTACGTCGGCACAGCCCGGGACAGCCATGATTGCGCGCCCCAGGTGTCGTTGGCCTGCAGGGCACGGCCGACGCACCACTACCGACCCCGTCCCATGCTGCCCGATCGGCAGGCCGCCTCGGATCCAGCGGGCGATGATGGTGCCGGCGAATGCCCCATCGTTGACGCCAGCGACGCACTTGGGCTGCAACTACGGCAGATTGGCACCAAATCCGCACAGGTGCGCCTGCGCCGGCAGCATGAGCGGCCGGATGGCTTGCATCGGGCATGCTGGCGCAGCAGCACAAGCTTGGCGCTGCTGACGGTCGAGTACGTGGCAGCCAGTGATGTCCTCTGGGCTCGTGATCGAATGTTCGTGGGGAACACGAAGCAAGTATCCCAGGCGGTGCCCGCAGCCACGAACGAACTGATGCACGACGATGCTCCGTCGGGCCGATGGTTCGCGGCAGCGCGACGAGACAGCCGCTCGCTGGATTGATCCACCTCCATGCATGCCCATGGCGCATGACGCGGATGGTACCAGGCAGTGACATCGCTGGCCCGATCTGCCCGCACCCCGACGGAAGATGTGCATGTTTCGAGTGCCGATCGCATCAGTGGCAGCAATCATGACAGCAGTACGACATGACCGGCTGGCAGGTGATATTGACGGCAGCACAATCACCTGGGAGCCTGCGCCAGCGTGAGCCAATGCATACGCCGGCGCAGCGGCCGATGGCTGGCTGCAGCAGCGCCAGACCATGCTCGGCGCTCCGTCTTGCGGAAAACGCAAGGATGGAATGGCGCTTGCCCTCCGATCAGCCGGGGCAACGTTGCATCACCACTGAAACAATCGGGTATCATTGAGTCGGTTCGCAGTGACCGATCTGGTAGTCTGGCCTGGGTGCGCGTGGGGCGATCGCCCGCACCGGCGTGCAGCGTCGGCCCCGGAGCACTGTGAGGTGCCGCCAGCGCCTCCCGCCGCACGATGCGCGTAGGGCTGCATCAACGTGGTAGCGGCGCCGATGAGGGCAAGGGCCGCCCTGACAGCGCCAGCAGTCGCCCGCACGGCACCGGCGATGTTGCTCCAGCCGTCACAGCGCCAGGAGTCTGCGGTGGCTGCCCGGTGTGCAGTGGCTGCGTCTTCGCCCAACGTCGCTTTCCGCACGTCGGGCGATGTGCGTTGAATCGCCCTGTGGCCGCGCCATCGTTACGCCAGCAGTGAATCGCAGTCGCCTGTCGTGCATGCGAGCCGCCACACCTCCAGGCGCCGCTGGTGGTTGGTGACAGTCTCCACCCGATCCCACTGCACGTGATCAGCGATGATAGCCGGCAGCTAGGCCAGGTCAAGGTCGTCACGCAGTCGGGGCCGATTGGCCGATCATCAGCGAGTCGCCGCCCCCGGCGTGGATGGCGCGGGCGACGCCGCGCCGGGTAGGGCGCGCATCACTGGCCATGACGGTGCCGGTCAGGTCACAGACAGTCAACAACCGCGAGGCGGCGTGCAGCGCGCTGCGTTGTTCACCGGCCACGCCGTGGCCGATGGTCGTGCCACTGCCGTGCCGTACCAGACTGACGAGGTGAGTCGGGGCGCCGCAGGCGATCGCGCCGCGGCGGGTCGCGGCAGCGACGGCGAGGGCCTGCCAGCGCGCGCCCAGCGGCGTGGTGCGGTCTGCGGCGTCGTGAGGCGTGCCAGCGCCGGCTCCAGGACGGCGGCCGCCGGGTGCACAGCAGGGGTGACGCGCTCAGAATACGGGCACGCTCGCTGCGGGAGCACACCGGTCAGATCGTCGGCGCGGCGCCGCAGCCAGCGCGCAGGGGCGCGGGCCGTCTGCTGCCCACTGGCGCGGCCGACAGCCAGCAACGTGCGCGGCAGCAGCCAGGGATGACGCTTGCCACGAGCGTCGCGCGGGTCCGGCGCGACGGCGAGTCCGTCAGGCACACGGGTATCCTGCGGCTGGCTCATCTGGTCCCCCTGAAGAGGTTGGGCGCTCGTTCAGCGGCATCCCTGATGGGCTACCACGTTGACGTAGCCCTACGTGAGGCCTGGGAGCCCCGCGTGGTGCTGGCTGCGCCGGCTTTGCCGCAGCAGCCGGCGGGACAAACGGAATGTGTGGGAGGGCGCTGCGTGACGTTGCATGAGCCCTGCACCCCTCACAACCTCCCATGGGTCCAAGCATGCGTTGTCAGGCTGCCGTGGCTGCTGCTGCCTGACGCCGGTAGCGGCGCTGGGGCGGCGGGCGCAGGCGCAGCGCGTCGTCCCGGCGGTCGCGGTTCCGCCAGGCGCGGGCGGCGGCCACCGCCACGGCTCTTGGTACGTCCCAGATCATGCCGGCGAGCGTGAGCCGTGCGCTCACCAGATGCTGCCGGGCGCGCTCCACCGTGCCGCTGCCCACCGGCAGCCCGCGGGCGCGGGTGGTACCGGGCTGTGGTGAGCAACGAATCGTACCTCCTTCTGGCGGAGCGCTCAACGCGCTGTCAATGCCTGCCTGCACCCCCTCACATCGCCCGCTTTACATTCGGCGCAGATTGTGGTACCGTTGATGCTATTCCATGGCGATGTGGCCAGGAGTGTCGGCGATGAAGCCAGCCCCCGCGGGGCTGGCTTCGTGTGTTCACGGAGGGAATTCCATGTACCAGCACGAGACGACACCGATTGCCGCGACCTGCCCCACGTGCCAGCACGATCTGGCGCTGCGCGATGGTCAATTCATCTGCGACCGAGACACATGCAACGAGCGTGGCACGTTCTTTCTGTACGGCCGTGTGCTCGTGCGTACCGCCGATGCCGAGCGCGCGGCGCGCGCTGCGCTGCCGTGGGAAACCGAAGCCTGACCTGACGCGCGCACTCGCTACGGCGACGCCTACAATCGCGGCGAACAGCCCGGCGCTACGCGCCGCCACGCTCTCACGTGGCCGGCATGCCTGGCGCCGGGCTCTCGCACCAGGACGCCGCCCGCTGGCGGGCGCGACGCCCGCGCGCCATTGTCGGTCGTCGCTGCCAGCCGGATTCGCCTGCTGGCGGCCGCGCCAACTGTCGGCGCCGCACCCTGTGACGTACCAGCCAGACTATGCGGCCCGCCAGCCACAGGGCATCGATCGCTGCTGCCGCTCGGCCCGCGATCGGGCGGCGGAGCTCGGTGCGATCACCAGCCGCTGCCGCCACTGCCACCGCCCTGCCCCCAGCCGCCGCCGGACGACGACGGGCGCGTCGCAGTCGGCCGCGGCGCGCTGCTGGCGACGCTGGTGACCTGGTGCGTCACGGCACCAGCGCCCATCGCCAGCGCCTGCTGCTGGCGCAGCGCTGCCGCATCGGCGCGCACGCGCTCCGCCAGTGAGCGCGCCTCTTCGGCGGCACGCCGTGCCGCATCATCGCCGCCACGCAGCGTCGCATGCCGCCGTGCCTCGGCCAGTTTCTGGCGCGCCTCACGCAGCAGCGTCGCGCTGCGGATGCTCGCCGGGCCGGCGATCACGCTCTCGAGCGACGACTGTGCGTCGTCGATGCGATCATCGGCAGCATCGAGCAGCGCACGCAGCTGCGCGCGCTGCTCCTCGGCGCGCCGGAATGCCGCCTCGGCGGCGCCAAACTGGTCCTGCGCCAGACGCTCGAGCGTCTGGGCGCGCTGTGCCGTCTCGCGCAGGGCATTCGCCCGGGCGGCGTCCTCGCTGAGCGCGGCATTCGTCAGCGCGGCGTGCAGCGCATCGACCTCGCGGCCGAGGCCTTCGGCGCGCTGCACTTGGCTCACCTCGAGATCGGGCTGGTGCAAGCGGACGAAGGTCACGGTCTTCTTCGCTTCGGCGCCGGCGAGCTGCAGCGCGCGCTGCGCCTGGTCGCGCAGCACGTCCATCGCGCTCACCTCGCGCTGCGCCGACTGCTGGGCTTCGTCGGCCAGCGCGTTGGCTGCCTGGGCATCGCGCACGACGGACAGCCAGTCGGGGCGCTCGAGCGCCATCTGGTCGCGGGCGCGCTGCAGCAATTCGGCGGCTTGCCGCAGCTGCTGCTCGGGCGCCGCGCCGATGTCGGCGTCGTTACTGCGCACATAGCTCCAGCCGCGATCGATCTCGGCGGCAGCCTCATCAAACTCGACGCGCGCGCTGGCACGCGCCGCCTCGAGATCGGCCAGGCGCTGCTCGATGCTCGCGATCAGCGCCTCGGCATCGGCCAGCCGCGCCTCAGCCGCATCGAGATCGGCGGCGGCCTCGACGAACTCCTGTGTCGCGAACGTCGCGCGTGCCTGTGCCTGCGACGTGAGGCTGCGCGCCTCGGCGATCGCCCGTTCGGCCTCGCTGCCATTGCCGCGGATGTCGCGCCAGGTCGATTCAGCAAATTCGTCGACCAGGTCGAACGCCCGGCGTCCCGCGACGAGCCGTGCGTCGATCGCGGTCAGCGCGGCGGGCATCGCCGTCACGCGGCGCTCGACCGAGGCATGAATCTGCGGCAGCTCGCTGGTGCGGCGGATCCCTTCGGCATAGGCATGCTCGGCGTGCTCGAGCGGAGGGGTTGCCACCGCCACGCCGCGCGCCACCGACGCCGCGGCCTCTTCCAGCAGGGCTTCGGCACGGCTGAATGCCGCCAGCCCGGCGTCGACGCGATAGCCCCGGGCTGCGACTGCGCCGCTGCCGGCACGGCCATCGACGAGCTGCTGGCGCAGCGTCATGTGGCGCGCGGCAAAGCGTTCGAGCTCGGCCGCGAGCGCCAGAACCTGCTCGCTGGTCTGGATGGCGGCGGCGGCATCGCGGGCGGTGCTGCGCTCCTGCGCGCGCTTGAGCAGCTCGGCAGCGGGCCGCATGATCTGATCGCTGCCCTTGAACGCGAGACCGACGCGGGTGGTCGCGTCGGCGAGCGCGCTGACGGCACGACCGAGCGCCTCGGGTGCACGACGGTTGTACTCGTCGAATTCGCCGCGCAATCCGGCGAGCCGCTCCAGACCGGCGACGGTATCGGCCGTCATCGCCGTCACGTCGCGGAAGACCAGCTCGGCCTGCTGGTACTGGGGCGCGGCCGGCGTGCGCACGCTGCTGATGATCTCGTCGGCGCGGGCAAAGCGCCCGGTCGCGTCGGCGAACCGTTCCTCGACATCGGTCTGAAGCTGGCCGAGACGTGTCACCGCAGCCTCGCTGTACGAGACGGCATCGAAGCGGGCCTGCTCGCGCGCGATGCGCATGCGCTCGCCGAGGTCTGCCAGTGCGACGCCGACCTCGCGGCGGCGCGCTTCGTGGGCCTGGCGCTCGGCGGCGGCGGCACGCTGGCGGCGGAGCAGCCACCAGCCGGCGGCGCCGCCACCTGCCAGCACCGGCACGCCGAGGATCCAGGGCACGCCGCCACCCGCCCCGCCTGCGCCGATGGCGGCATCGAGCGCCACCAGGCTGCCGGCAAACGCACCGTCGACATCGCCGTCGGCGAGCCGCGCATTCAGCGAATCGCGCTGGATGGCCTCGGCGCTGCCGTCGAGCGCTGGCTGCCAGTCGGCACCATAGCGGATTTCGCTGTACCGGTCGTCGAAGGAGACGAAGATGGCGATCAGGTCATCGCGCACCAGGCCGTCTCGCGCCAGGGCGTTGTCGGCGAGCAGGGCGTCGAAGGCCGGCGCCCGGCCGCGATCGACGGCGAACAGCCCAACCCGTGCGCCGCGCGCGAGCAGCGGCGCCGCCGCCGCTTCGATCGCCGCCCGGTCGAGCCGTGACCCTTCGTCGACGATGATCAGGCCGTTGGCCTGGCCAGAGACGCCATGCGGCAGCGCGAGGACGATGAGGGCTGCGAGCAGGCGGGCGAACAGGGATACACATCGCATGGCGCGCCTCCAGACGACCGGACGGTGACGGGCACGTGGATCAGGCAACGAGACTGCGCTTCTTGTGCTAGCATACCACAGCGCCGCCGGGGCAATGCCCGGAATCGTGGCGTGATCACGGTGAATGTGATGGCTGGACGAAGCGGGCGACGATTGGCTGGTGATGATGCGCCGCTGCGATGCATCGGCGATGCGCAGTGGCCCGAGCGCGGCATCGCGCGAGCACCGCTGGTGCCACCGGCGGTGCGCCGCGCCAGCGTGATCTTCGATCCGACGCTCGCCGGCTGGTTTGTGCGCGCCGCGATCGCCGACGAATTCGCCGCATGGCGCCACGCGGCGGCGGGATGGTCCTGGCTGGTGCCACCGGTTGGTGCGGCCGCCGCGCCCGCGCTCCACCAGCGCTGCCCGCCGCTGGCCGACTTCCTCGGCGAACGGTGGCCGCTCACGGACGTGCGGCCGCCGGCCTCCGGCGACGCCACGACCATCGCCTGGCCGATCACCAGTTCCTGGCGCGGTGTCGCCTGGCTCACGCCGGGATGTGCGCCGGGCACCGACATCGCGATGCTGCGACAGGCGACGCCGACCCTCCTGGGTATCCTGGGGAGCGGCCCGGCCGCCACCTGGCTGACGCGCCTGGCCGCGCAGTCCGGCTGCGCACCGGGCGATCCGGCGGTGGTGGCACGGCTGCCGCTTCCGGTGGGCGGCAGCGAGCACGAGCCGGCCGTCGCAGCGGCTGCCGGGCAGCTGGTAGCCATCGCCGAGGCGCGCGCACGGCGCATCGATGACGGATTACGCCAGCTCATGCGCGACTTTGCGCCGCCGGGCGCCACGCCCGACGCAGCGCTCCGCGAGTGGTGGCGTCACGACGTGGCTGGCCTGCTCGCGGCGATGCGGCGGCGGCTGGGTGGCGCCGTGCCCGAACGCTTCATCACCACATTCGCCGCCTGGCATGCCGCCGAGGCCGCGGCGCTCGGCGAGCTCGAGCGGCAGCAGGCTGCCGTCACGCTGGCGCTCGACGCGGCCGTGCAGGCGTGGTATGGCGAGCATCCGCCCGGCCTGGCCGGCGTACTATAATGGCGCGGGGAAGCCGATTCGCTCTTCAGGAGGACGTATGTCACCGATTCCGATCGCCCTGCAGCTGTACTCGGTGCGCGAAGAGGCCGCGCGCGATCTCGACGGCGTCTTGCGCGCCGTCGCCGGAATGGGCTATGCCGGCGTGGAGTTCGCCGGATACTACGGTCACGACGCTCACAGCATCCGGGCCATGCTCGACCGGTACGGCCTGCAGGTCGCCGGTGCCCACGTCGGCCTCGACACGCTGCTCGGCGACGAGCTGGAGCGCAGCGTCGCGTTTCATCAGATCCTCGGCAATCGCTACCTGATCGTCCCTGGTCTGGCCGAGTCGCGGCGCAGCTCGCGCGCGGCGTGGCTGCAGACGGCGGCGCTGATGAATGAGGTCGCCGAGCGGCTCGCGCCCCATGGCATGCAGACGGGGTACCACAATCACGCGGTCGAGTTCGCGCCGCTCGATGGTGAACTGCCGTGGGATACCTTCTTCGGCGCGACGCGCCACGATGTCATCATGCAGTTCGATGTGGGGAACGCGCTGCACGGCGGCGGGCAGGCCGCGCCGTACCTGCGGCGCTACCCCGGCCGCGCGATCACGGTGCACGTCAAGGAGTACGCCGCACAGAACGATCGCGCCCTGATCGGCGAGGGCGATGTCGACTGGGCCGAAATCTTTGGGCTGTGCGAGACGATCGGGAACACCGCGTGGTACATCGTCGAGCAGGAGAGCTACGCGTATCCGCCGCTGGAGTGCGTCGAGCGCTGTCTGCAGAACCTGCGCGCGATGGGCAAGTGACCGGACGGCGGGGGCGCTTCGCGCGCCCCTCGCCACCGTGCGGCCCCGGCACGCTGGCGCTGCGCATCTGGGCGCCAGCCAGCGTCCCGCATGCCGGCCGCCAGCTCGCTCGCGGCTGCTGGCAGCCCGGAACCTGCCGACCGCGGCCGCGCGGCCGGGGCCGTCCGGACGCAACCCTCAGCCCGGCGGCTGCACCTCGATCACCGTATTCGGCCCAAGGCGCACCCGGGTCGTCCCGGTGATGGCGAACGGCTGCTGTGCCGTGAGCGCCTGCTCATTGATGAACGTCGCATTGGTCGATCCCAGATCGGTGCAGTACAGCGTACGGCCCTGCAGCTCAAGCCGCAGGTGCTGGCCCGAGACCTTGGGATCGCCGGGGATCGCCAGCGTGGCGCTGCCCGCGCGGCGACCGACGATGCACGGCAGCGCCGGGGTCTCCGTCCGGCCCTGATCACCCGCATCCACCGTGCGGATGATCGTCACCCGCACCGCACCGATTGGCGTCGTCGCCGGCAGCACTGCGGCGACCGTGGTGCTTGGCTCTGCCCGCTCGGTCAGCTGGTGGTTCGGCGGCGCCACGGCCGCCGGCGTCGACGGAGCCACCGCAGCAGGCGGCGGCGCTCCGGGCGAGCGTGATGCGACCGGCGCCGGGGCTTTCACCGGCTCACCCTGGCGGTTGAGCCGCGTCGTCGCCTCGTTGTACGGCCCAGAGCGCCCGCCGGGCGGTGGCGGCGGCAGATCCAGCTCGCTGGAGCGCGTCCTCCGGCGGAACAGCAGCAGCGCGATGATCAGCGCCACCACCAGCATCACGCCCACAGCGATCAACGGAATGAAATTCACCCGTTCGACCGGTGCGACGTCGAATTTGCTGACCGCCGGCACGCGGACATCACCGACTTCGAGCGTGAGGGCGACATCGTACGAGTGGCTCTCGCGGGCATCGGCGATCGCCGGCGGCAGGTCGATCACCAGCGAGCCATCGGCATTCGGCTGGGCGTTACGCACGGTAGCGCCATCGACCAGATTGCCCGCGAGCGTGATCTGGCCGCTGACGGTGGCGTCGGCGGGCGGCACCCCGGCGATCTGCAGGTTGATCACCAGCGTATTGGTGACGCGGTCCACCCGTACCGAGGCGATGCTGAACTGGGGGTTGAGGACGAACCTGTCACACACCTCGCCGAGCGATGTGTCGCTGCCGCGCTCGCGCAGCACGAAGCAGTACGTCCGGCCGCTGCTGAACCCGCTGACCGGCTGCTCCAGCACAATCCGGCCTTCGTCGTCGCGCGGCGCCTCGCGCACGTTGGCGGCGCGCTCGTCAATCAGCACGCGCTGCCCCTGCTCGCTCGCCTCGAACGTCGCCACCACCAGATCGCCCAGCGACTCGGGATTGGTCACGCGCACCAGCACCTGGTACGCCGCGCCGTCGGCGCGCCGCTGCAATGCCAGCTGCGCCTGTGCCGCCGGGTTGAAATCCCGCGGCGATTCAAAGGTCGTCGTGATGCCGATGGGTGGCGCGCCCTGGCGTTCCAGCGTGATCGCCACCTGGTTGGTGCCGGCGGTGGCGAGCAACGGCGCGCGTACGACCCACTGACTCTTCAGGCTGGCCAGCGCGCTGCCGAACCGGTCGCGCATCTCTTCGAGCACGCCGCGCACCGAGCTGCCACCCGTCTCGTTGCCCATGCGCTCCAGCACATCGACCGCCAGGTTGTCGCAGGTGCCCGTGCACAGGCCAACGGTCACCAGCGGCACGCGCTCTTCGAGCGCCTTGCGCACCACCGAATCGGCCGTCTGCGCCAGACACGCGTTTGCGCCATCGCCGACGTCATCTTTGCCGTCGGTGAAAACCACCAGCGCGCGCCGATCTTCGGGATTGGGCGCCGCATTTGCCAGAAACTCGATCACCCGGTACGTCGCGTCGAACAGACAGGTAGGCTCGCCGCCGACCGGATTGGGAATGGCGTTGATCGCATCGCGCACCAGGTCGCGGTTCTCGGGGAATGCCTCGATTGGGGCAAAGTCCTGATTGGCGCCGATGCGATTGAAGGCGAACACGGCGAAGCGCGCCTGATCGGGCGCCTGGGCCAGCGAATCCACGGCGGCCTGCTTGACCGCCGGCATCGCCCGGCTCATGCTGCCGCTGGCGTCGATCAACAATGCCACGCGGATGGGCGTCGTCGCCGGGCCGACCTCTGCGGCCACCGGTGCGCCCCGCTCGCCCGGCTGGTTGAGCAGTTGCATCGTGGCGCCACCGAAGCGCGCCTGGTCGGGCAGCACCGGCCGGCCATCGCCGTCGCGCATGGTGTAGAACAACGTCACGTCCAGCGCATCGCCAGTGTCGCGAGTCGTCGTGTTCAGCACAAAGATCGACTCGCCGGCGGCATGCGCTACGCCCGCCAGCCCGAACGCCAGCACGAGCACCAGCCAGACGGCGCGCCATCGAATCATTCCCATCCCATCCTCCTCGGAGCAGCACGGCTGCTGCTCACGCCGGTAGCAGTACCTTCAGCTCGATCTGGCTGTGCGGCAGCACAAGGACATCGCCATGCCGCGCCACGACGGGGCGCTCGACGACATCCTCGACCGTGCCGTTGGCGCGCCGCAGCTGGACCGGGTTGGCATATGACTCGGGGGCACGGGTGATGGCGAGCTGGCCACCCACGTCCGCCAGGCGTACGTGCCGTCGCGAGACCCGCCGACCGGCCGGCGCGCCGGCGAGGTCGACGGCGATCAGCTCGTTGTTCGGCAGGCTGGCATCGCTCCGCCCGATGAGCGCGGGGAGCCAGAGGATCGGATAGACGGTGCCGCTGGCCAGATCGCGCAGGTAGCACGGCCGGGCCGGCGCCGCGGTGCCGGCGGGCAGCTGCGGCCGGCGTTCGACGAGGCGCACCAGGCCTTCGCGCACCTGGTCGCCGAGCGGACGGTCGTCATCCAGCGCAGGACCATCGCTGGGCACCAACTGGTAGCGTGCCGGCACATCGCTCAGATGCTCGATGTCGTTGCGAAACTCGGCCAGAATTGCGCTGATGAACTGCATCGCCGTGAGACCCGGCAGGACGCGGGCTTCCTCCGGCTGCCTGCCCGGCAGCTCGACGTGCAGCTTGATGCGATTCACTCCGGTCATGCCAGAACCTCCTTCAACGCTGTGACCAAGCTGGTTGATGCTCCACCATCCATGTCGCCGTCGGGGCGTGGCTGCCGGCTGGCCGCCGTGGATGATGCGCTCACGGCTGCACCCGAGACCGGTGCAGCCATGCCGTCGCGCCGCCGAGCCGCACCACGCGGCTCATGCCAGATATTCCTGCAGCGCCGCTATCAACGTGTCGACGTCACGCCCATGAACCAGCACCATCGCGTTGGCCAGCGCCTCGGGCTCCTTGTCGCGCGCCATGCGCTCGCGGACGAGCGCCAGCTCCAGCACCTCGGCGACCGCCGCCGACGCCGACCACGCGGCTTCGTCCATGGCATCGACCCGCTGGGCCAGCGCGCCGGCGCCCGCGACGCCCTCCTGCTGGCGCTGCAGATCGCGCTGTAGCGCGCGCAGCAGCACCGGTAGGGCGCGGGTCAGCGCGCGGGCAGCCGCCGGCTGCTTCGGCGCAGCCGCCGCAGCCGCATCGGGCGCTGTCGCGGCGGCGCTCCAGGCGCCCTGCATGCCGGCGAAGCGTCCCCGGATATCGGCGACGTACGCTGCCACCGCCTCGGCGGCGCGCGCTGCCGCCTCGGCGGGATCGCCCTCGCCCGCCTGCTCGTCCAGCGACGCCACCTGGACCATCGTGGCCTGGCCGGCCTTGATGCGAAAGCCGCGCGCCACCGGCAGCGCATCGCGCGCGCCCAGCGGGCTGCGGTTGGCGCGCACCGGCCCCGACGTCGGGTCGCCCTGCAACGTCAGGCCGTAGCCGGGCGACACGAGGCGACGGCGCAATTCCGACGATGAACTGCTGTCGAAGGTGCCGGCGACGACCACGTGCAGCCCGGCGCGACCGTAGCGTCGTACCTGGTTGGCGAATGTCGTCGTAGCGTCGCGCTGGCTGCGCTCAATGTCCTCGCTGAACTCGTCGACGTTGTCGATCGCGATCAGCAGCGGCACCGCGTCGTCGCGGCCCTCAAACTCATCGCGGATCCGCGCGACCAGCGCGGGCAGCTCGGCCGCGTCGGTGATGCGCTCCAGGACATGCGGCAGCGTCGCCAGGCCGCGATCCACCGGCTCGAACAGCCGCGCCTGCGGATCGACCAGCACGATACGCAGCTCGTCGGGGGTGCAGCTCGTCGCCAGCGACAGCACCAGCGCGGTGAGCGCCGTCGTCTTGCCCGACAGCGGCGGCCCGGAGATGACGAAGTGCGGTCCGAGCAATGCCAGATCGACGAGCGCCGGCCCGAGGTGTTCGTCCTTGCCGATCACCGCCGTCATCGCGCCCGGACGCAGCGGCGTCTGGCGCAGCAGCGGCCGCAGCGCCAGCCGCTCCTCGAGCGTCGGCACCGGCGGCGTCCTGGGCATGCCGGCGGCGCGCGCCGCCGCCGCCATCGCCGCAACCAGGCGCGCGAGGTCCTCGCTGTCGCTGCGCGGCGTGCGCCCGGCCGCGTCCGGCAGGCCCAGCGCCGTCGCCGCCTGGAAGTGCAGCGCACGGCGGTCATCGGTCAGGATGTAGCCACGCCCCGGCAGCGGATCGAGATCGCCGGCCACCCGCCCGACGACCGTCTGGTAGTTTTCGACGTCGGACTGCCGGAGCGTCAGGCGGTCGTTGAACAGGCCGAACATCCTGCCGAAGTTCGACGTGATGTTACCGCTGGCGACGAAGACCACGCCGACCGAGAGGCTGCGGCGCACCACGGCGGCGAGATCACCGTCCATCAGCAGCTCGTAGTCGGCGCGCAGCTCGGCCATGTTGTCGATCACCACCAGCGTGGTGGCGATGCCGGTCACGCCCGGCAATGCATTGTATGCCAGCACCGAATCGACGCCGGCATCGGCCAGCAGGCGCTGGCGCTCCTCGATGAGACGCTCGAGAATGCGGATGAGCCGGGTCAGCCGCTCGCGGAACCTGGTCTCATCGGCGCAGATCACGGCGCCGATGTGCGGCAGGCCGCGCAACCCCTCGAAGCTGTGGCCGCCCATGTCGAGGATGTACACCTGCAGCTGGCGCGGGCTGTGGCGCGCCGCCAGGCCGATCACGATGGCGCGCAGCAGCGACGATTTGCCGGCGCTGGTATCACCGAGGATGGCCAGGTGACCGCGCGCCAGATTCAGCACCACCGGGTACTGGCGGGCCTGCTGCGGATCATCGGCGATGCCGTACGGCACCGTCAGCTCGGCGGCCGATGCCGCCGGCCACGCGGCCAGCTCGCCGTTGATCCAGTCACTCACCTCGGGCACCAGCAGGCCATGGGCCGTCGGCGTCTCGAGCGTCAGGCGCGCCGGCAGGAAAGCCGGCCACGGGCGCGGCACCGGCGCGCTGCCCCACAGCCGCGCCGACACCTCGACGACCGCCTCGAACAGCCGCGGCACCTCGCCATCGTCCGCCGCGGCGGCCGGCCGGCCGGGCCAGATCACGGGCGTCTGGCGGTCATCGGGCTGGCGCAGGCCGGCATACGCCACCTGGATCAGCTCGGGATTGGTGTTGCCGACCTGCAGGTAGCCACGGCCAGGCATGCCGCTCGGCAGCAGCGCCGCGTCCGGCCGGCGCAGCAGCTCCTTGCTGGTCTCGACGTCCTCGACGCGCAGACACAGGCGCAGCTTGATGTTCGCCCGCATCTGGTCGCTCACGCCGGCCGGCTTCTGCGAGGCCAGCAGCAGGTGCACCCCCAGCGAGCGGCCGACGCGGGCGATGCGCTCGAGCGAATCGCGGAACTCGGGGCTGTCCGAGATCATCTCGGCGTACTCGTCGATGAAGATGAACAGAAACGGCAGCGGCTGGTGGGTGAGATGGAAGCCCTTGGCACGATACTCGACGATGTCCTTCGCGCCGACGCCGGTGTTGAGCGCCTGGCGCCGGTCCATCTCGGCATTGATCGCGACGAACATGCGGCGCACCGCGGCCTTGTTCAGGTTGGTGACCAGATCGACCGTATGCGGCAGGCCGCGGAATGGCTCGAACGCACCACCGCCCTTGTAGTCGACCAGCACGAAGTTGAGCGTGCTCGGATCGTAGCGCACCGCCATGCCGACGATCAGGGTGGTGAGCAGCTCCGACTTGCCCGATCCGGTGCCGCCGGCCACCATGCCATGCACGCCGTCGGCCTGCGCCTTGATGTACAGCACGCGCCGCGTATCGCCACCGATCACGCCCACATCGACATGCAGCCAGTCGGCCCCGGCAGCTGCGGCATTGTGGTGCCACATCCGGCGCATGGTTGCCTCGAAGGCATCGATGAAGTGTGGCGCATTGCCATCGATCGCCAGCGTCTCGGCCAGCATCGTCCGGTAGTTGACGCTGGTCGCGAGCGCATCGATGCGCCGTGGCGGCCGCTGCAGCGGGCCAGCCTGAGCGATGTGTGCGCGCATGCGTTCACCCAGCAGCGCCAGGTAGTCGGCCTCGCTGCGCGCGACGTTGCCCGGCGGGCGGGCGATCAGCGCCACCTGGAACATCAGCGGGCGTCCGGCGAAACGCGTGTAGCCACGCCCCGGCGTGTCATCGGGCACCGGCAGTTGGGCGCCGACGATCCCGCCATAGTCCTCGACTTCGGTGAGGCGCAGCGCATACCGCTCGCTGAACAGCGCGTAGAGCTTGCTCGAGAGCACATTCAACCGCTCGACGGTGATCAGGAAGGTGAGGCCGAACGCGCGGCCCTGGCGCGCCAGCATCACAAACGTATCGAACGGATTGCCCTCGCGGTCGTTGCGGCTGTTCGGGCCGAACGTATCGATGAACTCGGCGAAGTTGTCGAACGCCACCAGGATCAGCGGTTCGGGCGTCGCCGCCTTGCTGTTGTATTCGCTCAGCGTCGCCGCGCGCGCATCACCGAACAGCCGCTTGCGCTCATCGATGATCGCCACCAGCTCGCGCCACAGCTGCTGCACGCGCTCCTCGTAGCCACCCTCATCGGGGATGATCACCGTACCCACGTGGGGTACATCGCGCAATGCCGCCAGATTGCGCCCGCCGAGATCCAGCAGGTGGGCGTGGAAGGCGTCCGGGCTGTGGCCGACCGCCATGCTCATGACCAGCGTGCGGATGAAGGTCGTCTTGCCGCTGCCGGACGCGCCGAATACCACCGCATGTCCACGGTTGAGATCGACCGTCAATGGTCGCTGCACCCCGGCGAACGGATCGTCCAGCAGGCCGACGGCGGCGCGGCCGGCGCGCTGCACCCAGTCGAGGCGCGGCCACTGGCCGCGGCCAGCCATCCAGTCGGCGACCGCCGGGCTGAGCATCGGCCGGCCCGGCTCGCTGCGATCGGCGACGAAATACTTCGGGTCGAGCGTGCGGTTGAGCCCGACGGCATCGGGCAGGAACGGCGGCCACGGCGCCTGTGGCCGCGGCGCCGATCCGAGCAGCTGATTCGCCAGCGCCACCACCACCTCGAAGAAGCGCCGTGGCTCGCCGCTCTCGTGCGGCGCACAGAACGCCGGCAGCGCCGGCTCGTCCGCCCGCGCGCGCACCGCCTCGCCGGTATACGACACCTGGATCAGCTCGGGGTTGGTGTTGCCGACCTGGATGTAGCCACGGCCCGGCATCCCGCCCGGCAGCAGCGCCGCGTCCGGCCGCCGCAGCAGCTCCTTGCTGGTCTCGACATCCTCGACGCGCAGACACAGGCGCAGCTTGATGTTCGCCCGCATCTGGTCGCTCACACCGGCCGGCTTCTGCGAAGCCAGCAGCAGATGCACCCCCAGCGAGCGGCCGACGCGCGCGATCCGGTCGAGCGACTCGCGGAACTCGGGGCTGCTGGCGATCATCTCCGAATACTCGTCGATGATGATGTAGAGGAATGGCAGCGGCGCCCGCTGCAGGTGCAGCCCCTTCTTGCGGTACTCGACGATGTCCTTGACGCCGGCGTCCGTGTTCAGCGCCTGACGCCGGTCCATCTCGGCATTGATCGCCACAAACATGCGCCGCACGGCCGTCGGGTTGAGATTGGTGACCATATCGACACAATGTGGCAGCGTGCGGAACGGCTCGAACGCGCCGCCGCCCTTGAAGTCGACCAGCACGAAGTTCACCGCATTGGGATCATAGCGCAGCGCCAGCGCGACGATCAGGGACGTCAGCAGTTCGGACTTGCCCGAGCCGGTGCCGCCGGCCACCATGCCATGCACACCATCGGCCTGCGCCTGCAGCCGGAGCGTCCTCGGCCGGCCGCCCGAGATGATGCCGAGCAGCACCTCGAGGTAGTCGGCCTCGGCGGGATCGGCGCTGCGGCGCCAGGCATCGCGCACCCACTGCTCGAGCGCGGGCCAGAACGCTCCCTGCGGAAATCCGGGCGTGGCACGCAGCAGATCGCGGAACAGCGCCGCACGCGGCAGCATGCCGACCGGCTGCGGCAGCGTGACACGGCGCTCGCTGGCCAGCCGGGCATGCAGCGCTTCGGCCAGTCGCCTCAACTCCGCCTGCTCCCGCTGCGTCTCGGTCTCGGACTGCCGGCGGGCGAGCTCGTCGTCGCTCAGGTGTGGCGCAGTCAGGGCGATCTGGAACTGCAGCGGCCGCAGGCCGAGCCGCACATAGCCGCGGCCGGGGATGTCGCCAAGCTCGGCCACGCTCGCGCCCAGGATCGTGCGGAAATCGATCGCCTCGGCCTGGCGCAGCGCGATCCGCTCGGTGAACAGGTTGAAGATCGCCACCGGCAGATCGCCAACCCGCGCGGCGGTCAGCGCGAAGTGAATGCCGTACTCGCGGGAGCGGCGCGCCACGCCGACCAGCCGGTCGAGCAGCGTATCCTCGCGGTCGCCGCCGAAGGCCTCGACGAACGCGGCAACGTTGTCGATGGCGACGAACACCAGCGGCACCGGCGCATCGGGATGCGTGGCGTTGTATTCATACACATCGCCGGCGTTGCCGATCACCTGCTTGCGCTCGTCGATCATCTCGTCGAGGGTGCGCAGCAGCTGCTCGACGCGCTCCTCGAATCCTTCGGTGTCGGGCGCGATCACGGCTCCGACGTGCGGCAGCGCGGCCAGCGCCGCCATGTCGCGGCTGCCCAGATCCAGCGCATACACGTGCGCGTGGCTGATGTGGTGCGATGCGGCCAGCGCGGCGATCCAGGTACGCATCAGCGCCGACTTGCCCGAGCCGGCGGTGCCGATGATCGCATAGTGGCCGCGGCGCATGTCCAGGATCAACGGATGCTGCACACCCTCATACGGATTATCGACCAGACCGATCGCCGGCCGCCCGGCGTGCCGCAACCAGTCGATGCCGTCGATCCAGCCCACGCCACCGCTCAGCCAGCGATCCAGCGCCGGGCTCAGCGCCGCCGTCTCCTCGCGCGGCTGCCCCAGCGTGATCGCCCGCTGGTCCTCATCGGACAGATACACCGCCGCGGTGATCGGATTGAGGCGCGGATCATCGGCCAGCAGCGGCGTGCCCAGCGTCAGACGCTCGGGCAGGAACCCTGGCCATGGCGCCTGCTGCTGTGGCCGCTGTGCTGCCGCCGCGAGCCGCGCCAGCTCATCGATGATCACCCGGTAGATCGGGCGCTGCTCCTGGGCGATGTCGACGCCGCCGCGCCTGGGCCAGATCACCGGCATCAGGCGCTGCGTCGGATCGACATAGGCGCCGCCGGCATATGCCGACTGGAACAGCTCGATCGCCTCGTTGCCCACCTGCAGGTAACCCCGGCCGGGGACACCCATCGGCAGAAACGCGGCGTCGCCGCGCCGCAGCAGCTCGCGGCTCTCGCCCGGGCTCTCGACGCGCAGCGCGATGCGCCACTTGATGTTCGAACGCATCTGGTCGGTGACGCCGCTCGGCCGCTGGGCCGCGAGGATGAGCGACACCCCGAGCGAACGGCCGACGCGGGTGATCGACTCGAGCTGATGCCGGCTGTCGGGGTACTCCGCCAGCATCTCGGCGAACTCGTCGATGACGATGAACAGGAACGGATAGGGTTTCCGGCCCGGCTCGAGGTGATAGCCCTTCGCCCGGTAGTCCACGATCGTGTTGGTGCCGCTCTCGGCGTTGAGCCGCTGCCGCCGCTGGATCTCGGCCTGCACGGCGGTGAACATGCGCTGGACGCCGGCGCCGCGCAGGTTGGTGATCACATCGACGCAGTGCGGCAGGCTGCGGAACGGCTCGAAGGCCGTACCACCCTTGAAGTCGATCAGCACGAAGTTGAGCGTGGCCGGATCATAGCGCAGCGCCAGGCTCATCAGCAGCGCCACCAGCAACTCCGACTTCCCCGAGCCGGTGCTGCCGGCGATCAGGCCGTGCACGCCATCGCGCCGCGCCGAGAACACCAGCGTGCGCGGCTTGTCGCCGGGCATGCGGCCGATGCGCGCCCGCAGCCAGTTCGCCGACTCGCGGCGGGTGCTGTCATGCCACTCCCGCTCGGCCAGACGGCGGACATCGGCCATCGAGGTGCAGCCGACCAGTTCGAGGAACGGCACCACCGGCGCGAGCTTGGCGCTGGCGCTCTGCCGCACATCAAGCGATTCAACGGCGCGTGCGATCGATTGTGGCGCGCCCGGCTCGGGGAACGCATCGGCGACGCCGAGGTAGCGCGCTGAATTCACGCCAACCTCGGCGTAGCGGAAGGTGATCTGCGCCGCGCCGGCGGCGCGCTCGGCCTCGATCAGCGCACGGCAGCCGCCGGGGACGTGGGCCCGCTGCCGCACCAGGAAGATCACCGTCGCGCCCAGCCGCGCACCCTCGTCCAGCAGCAGCGCAATCGCCGCATCGCTCTCGAGCCCTTCCTCACCGGGATTGGCGACCGCGAGCAGATCGACCAGCACCACCAGATGTGGCAGCGTCGGATCGCCACGGCTGTCGCTGCTCTCGTCCCGGTCGTCGAGCAGGATCCGCCGCGTGCTGAGCTGCTTGCGCAGCCCCTCGAGAAACCGCTCGCGCGGCGACCCCTCCTCAGCTTCGTCGGCGGTCGCCTCCTGCGTGGCGGCCCGGCTGAAGAACACCTGCGCCTGCTCGCCACCGCTGGCATGCGGCAGCCGCCCGACCCAGGCCCATTCCGTCGGATCGCTGCCGAGCACGTAGATCCGCGCATCGCCCGGTGCGTGGAACACCGCCACCTGCGCCAGCAGCGCCCGCGCCAGCGGGACGACGTCCGGCTGCTGGCCGACGATCGCCAGCGCATGCACCGACGGCATCGGGATGCTGACATCCTGCTGCTCTGCCTTGGAATCGGCAGGGTCTGCCTCGGGGAACGTGCGCAGGCTGATCGTCACCGGAATGTCGCGTACGACCCGCGACTCGTCGGCGAGGCGCTGCGCCTCGCGGATCAGCGGTGTGTCATAGTGCTCGATCTCGCCGACGGCATAGATGACGGTCGATGGCCGTGAGCCAATGCCGAGCCGCACCACGCCGAAATCGTGGTCATCGCGCCGCCGCTCCCATAGCCGCGTCCCGTTGCGGAGCGCCGCCTGTGGCGCGTGCGCCTGCTCGCTGGCCTCGCGGGCGATCTCGAGCACCGTCTGGCTGTCGGGGTAGTTGTGGCTGAAATACCGCCGCTGGACATCGTGCGCGGTGTGCATCTCGCGGTACAGCTCGGCCAGCCGCGCCCGGTAGGCCTGCTCGAGCTCGATCCTGACGCGCCGCTCCTCGCGGTACGCATAGAAGCCGAGCGCCGCCGATGCCAGCACCGAGAGCATCATCGGCAAGAGAAACAGCGGATTGCGCCCGGCGCCACTGCCACCCACCGACGAGACCAGCACATAGCCAATGATCGTCACCAGCGGCACGGCGACCTGCAGGATTCGACCGGTGCCATCGCGGTCGCGCTCGGGGGGCTGCGGGATCGCCACCTCGCCGAACGGTAGCTCGGGCTGCAATCGTGGCGGGCGGCTGGTGGGAATCTTCGTTGGCTCCATCACGGCTGATGCCCTCCCATCGCAGTGCGGTCCACGGACGCGCCAGCCTGCGGATGAGCGCACGGGCCCATCCGCAGCACCATGACGCCGCGACGGACTCGCCGGCACCAGGTACCGTGCATCCGGCGCAGCCGTCGGGTCACCGGACGACCAGCAGATCAATGATCTCGGCGAAGCTCATGGCGGCGAGGATGACGAATGCGCCGGTGAGCAGGACGATCGCCGAACCGACGAGGACGCGCGGGTTCTGCCAGGCCGGCGGCTCGACGATGCGTGGCCGGGTGATGCCACCGTCCCTGATGAGCTGACGCACCAGCGTCGGCGCATCTGCCTGGCGCTCCGCCGGGCTGCGCCTGACTGCCTGCTCGGCGATCTGCGCGACCGGCCCGACGTCTTCGGTGCGTGCCATCGGCAGAATAGCGCCCTGCGCGACTGCCGCGACCACCGCTCGGTCGCCACGGCCGCGATAGTCATAGGGCGGCGTGCCGATCAGCAGCTCATACAGCACCATGCCCATGCCGTAGATGTCGCCGGCCAGCGACGGCCGCACCGGGGTGGCGAGCATTTCGGGCGCACGATACGCCGGAGGCGCGAATGCGCCATCGTGCCAGAGGCCCGGCAGGTCTGCCGCACTCGTCGCATATCCCAGATCGGTGAGCGTGACCTGCGGGACACCGCCGGCATCATCCAGCGCGACGAGCAGCGAATCCGGCGAGAGCGCTGCGTGCAGCAGCCCTTTCGCGTGCAGCTGTGCGATGGCGCTGCCCAGGCTCTGCACGATCCAGCCGACGTGATAGATCCAGAGCTGCGGCCGGCGCCGCAGCAAGGCGCGCAGCGGTTCGCCAGGCACCGGTTGCAGGATGCAATAGTAGCGCAGTTGGTCGCGAACGACGGCACGCCCATAGGGGCTGTCGCTGACGCGCGACGCCGG
>JAGWYG010000051.1 GCA_018969485.1 Chloroflexota bacterium | reverse complement strand
GCCGCATCGGCCACGGGCGCCGCATCGGCCACGGGCGCCGCATCGGCCACGGGCGCCGCATCGGCCACGGGCGCCGCATCGGCCACGGGCGCCGCTGCTGCTGCGCGACGCGCGGCGATCTGTGCCTCGAGCGCCTTGAGCGACTGGTTGATCAGCTGGCGCGCTGCGCCCTCGATCAGGCGCTGGCCGACGCTGGCGAGCTGGCCACCGATCTGCGCCTCGCCGCCGTACTTGATCACCGTGTTCTCGCCGTCTTCGACGAGATCGATGGTGCCGGCACCGTCGATCACCGCGTTCGCCCCCTTGCCGGTGGCGATGAGCCGGTAGTGCGACGGCGGCTGGATGTCTTCGAGGCGAATGCGCCCCTGGTAGGTGCCGCGGATCGACTGGATGCCGATCTTGACGACGCCCTCGAAATCGTTATCGCCGACCTGCGCCAGGCTCTGGCACCCCGGAACGACCCGCGCCAGCACGTCGAGATCGTTCAGCGCCGCCCAGACTTCCTCGCGGCTCGCCTTGAAGGTGTAGGTACCACTCACGTTCACGCCAGGTTCCTCTCGATCGCGGGGCAGTCCTGCCGACGGGATGCCGCCGGACCGGGACGCGATGTCTGCGAGCGCCCCGGGGCGGCAGCGGAACGGGGCGTCGCACGCGCACCGTCGCGGCACACTTGGGCTTCATCTCTATGGTACGCCCGAACGCCCCGGTTTGTCAAGGAAACGAATCTGGTGTGGGAGCGGTGCGACGCCGCATGCCGGCCAGCAGAGGAGGGCAGCGCGTGGCGCGCGCCAGCGCCCGTCGGGGGCGGCTGGTTGCGTCGCCTGGCGGCGGCATGCTACAATCGGCATCGTGTGGGGACGTGGCGAAATGGCAGACGCGCAAGTCTTAGGAACTTGTGGAGCAATCCATGAGGGTTCGAGTCCCTCCGTCCCCACCAGCGCCCATGCCGCCAGCACGCGCCCATGCTGGCGACACGGGGCTCCAGCGCTCAGGCGGATACGCCGGGCACCTGGACGTACAGGATGATGGTGTAGACCAGGCCGACCATCGAGAGCAACCCGAAGATGATGCGCACCGAACTGCCGGCCTCGAGCAGTGATGCCCACGCGGCAAACGCGACCGCCAGCGCCGAGATCATCAGCACCAACTGCAGCGCGTCGCCGCGCTCGTTGTATTTGCCGGCCAGTTCGAACTCCTTGTCGGCGTTGGCGAACTGCTCGTTGGCGGTGGCGTACATCTCCTCGTAGTAGGCATCGGTGAAGATATCGTCGGGGTTCAGCGCGATCGCCGCCTGGAGTTGCTCGGAATACTGCGACTGGTAGTATTCCTCCTGCTCGGGGGTGGTGGCAGTGTACCAGCCATCATACAGCTGATAGTCGTAGACGATCATCTGGTTCGCGGTCAGGTACTCGGAACTGGCGTTCGTCAACTCCTTCTGGCCGTTGACATTATGCTCAGTCTGCAGCGAGTCGGCCATGCCACCCTGATAGCCCGAGACCGCCGCCAGGATGCTGAGCACCGCGACCAGTGCGCCGAGGATGAGCTCCGACGACAGGCGATTGAGCACGTTCTTGAGCGCTTCCATGAATGCCTCCTACGGTGACGCTGCCATTCCGGGCGAGCGCCGCACACTACCATGCGTTGCACGATATGTCAATCACGTCGACGGCGAGCGCCGTGCAAGGGAGCTGTGATGAGCCGTGAGACTGCCTTCTCGATGGACACGTCGAGCATCCTGTTTGGCCCGGGGGTGACGCGTGAACTGGGCGAGCATGTGCGCCAGCGCGGCGTCACGCGGGTGTTGCTGGTGACCGACCGGCAGTTGGTCGCGGGCGCTGCGGTGGCTGCGGCGTGTGCCTCATTGCGCGCGGCCGGCGTGTCGCCGGAGATCTTCGACGGTGTGGTGGTGGAGCCGACTGATGTCTCGCTGACCGAGGCGATCGCAGTAGCGCGGGCGGGCGGATATGCCGGCTATGTGGCGGTGGGCGGCGGCTCGACGATCGACACCACCAAGGTTGCGGCGCTGTATGCGCGCTACCCGGCGCCGCTGCGGACGTACGTCAATCCGCCGATCGGGGCGGGGCAGCCGGTGCCGGGGCCGCTGCCGCCGATCTTCGCCATCCCGACGACCGCCGGGACGGGCAGTGAGACGACTGGGGTGGCGATCTTCGATGATCTGACGCTGCACGCCAAGACCGGGATCGCGCATCGGGCGTTGCGCCCGGTGCTGGGCCTGCTCGATCCGGATCACACGCGCAGCCAGCCGCCGCTGGTGGCGGCCTGCAGTGGGCTGGATGTGGTGTGCCACGCGCTCGAGTCGCTGACGGCGCTGCCGTATCACCAGCGTGTCGCTCCCGAGCATCCGGGTGCGCGGCCGAGCTACCAGGGCGCCAATCCGATCTCCGACGTATGGTCGGCGCATGCCATCACGCTGGCGACACGCTACCTGCTGCGCGCCATCGAAGACCCGTCCGATGACGAGGCGCGTGCGGCGATGCTGCAGGCGTCGGCATTCGCCGGGATCGGCTTCGGCAACGCTGGGGTGCACCTGGCGCACGGCATGTCGTACCCGGTCTCGGGGATGGTGCGCGCGTTCCATGCGCCCGGCTATCCCTCGGCGCGTCCGCTGGTGCCGCATGGCATGTCGGTGATCCTCAATGCGCCGGCGGTGTTCCGCTTCACGGCGCCTGCCGATCCCGAGCGCCACCTGCGGGCCGCCGCGCTGCTCGGCGCCGACACGCGCGGCGCCGCCGCCGAGGACGCCGGCGAACTGATCGCGACTACGCTGATCGCGCTGATCCGGCGCATCGGCCTGCCCAACGGACTGGCGGCGCTGGGGTATGGCGAGGCCGATCTCGACGCGCTGGTCGCGGGCACGCTGCCGCAGCATCGCGTCACGCGCCTGTCGCCGCGGCCAGCCTCGGCCGAGGATCTGCGCCAGCTGTTCCGCCAGTCGCTGCGCCTGTGGTAGCAGCCGGCGCCGGCATCAGCCGCGCAGCGTGAGGCTGATCTCGTCGTACTCGGCCGCGTACGCGAAGCCGAGCCGCCGGTAGCACGCCAGCGCCGCATGGTTGTCGGCGCGCACGTTCAGCCCGATCCAGCGCGTCTGCGGCAGCAGGTCGCGGCACAGCCGGGCGGTGACGCGGGTTGCCAGGCCGTGGCCGCGGTGCGCCGGATGGGTCACGATGTTGCCCAGCACGGCGATGCCGCGGTCGGGCGCATGGACGTGCACGCCGGCGATGCTCACCAACTGGCCGTCGATGCGCAGCCCGCGGTACAGGCCGGTCGCCAGCATGCGTGCATCGAACCAGTTGCCCGGGTAACTGGCGGCGTACAGCGCCAGCATATCTGCCAGATCAGCGGTGTCGAGCGTGGTCACCGCATCGTCGATGCTGGCCGCGAACGCTTGCCGGTCGAGCAGCAGCTTGTGATGACGCCCGTGGTAGTCCATCGCGTAGTGCCCGGCCAGCGCCGCCTCGGCGCCGGGTGTCATGTGGGCGTAGATCTGTGGCGGCAGGAATGGCCGCGCCAGCCGCAGCAGCGCCTGCAGCTCCTCGGGCGGGCCGGCGCTGAGCGCGTGCAATACCAGCCGTGCCTCGGCCAGGTAGCCGAGCAGCACCTGGCGCAGCGCGCCGTCGATCTCCAGGCCATACCACAGCGTCGCCGGCCAGAAGACGTCATCGAGATCACCGAGCGCATACAGGTGCAGCGGCGCATCATGCTCGAGCAGGGCTGCGATCACCGGGCGGTCGTGCAGGCTCACCAGACGCATCACGGCTGTCCTTTCCTACCAGCGCGGACGAACTCCGCCAGCGCGACGATGACGAACACCGCCAGCCCGATGACGCCGATGTCGCCCAGCCGGCGCCGGCTGATCGTCGGGTGGAGCAGTGCGGCGTATTCGCGCGGCGGCTCCAGATATGCCGCACACGATGCCGGCAGGGTCGGCATCAGGCTGCCGCGCAGCAGCGGCAGGCTGGCCAGCGCGCCCAGCACGCCGTAGCCGCCGGCCAGCCAGCGCCAGCGCCGGCTCCAGGCCCGCTCGGCCGGTGCCAGCGGACGCGACCACAGCACGCCGGCGAGCGCCAGCCGCGCCGCGATCCCGGCAGGAAACGCGATCCGCCGCGCATCGGCCAGCAGATAGACGGTCGCCATCAACAGGCTCGACGCGCGCCAGTAGCGCAGCAGCCCGCCAAGCTCACCGCGATGCCGCGACGGCAGCGCGCTCACCGTCAGCGCCAGCGGCGCCACCACGGTCAGCGCCACTGCGGCGATGAAGTCGATGCGTACCAGGACGCGCAACCAGCCAGGTGGTGGGTCGGGTGATTCCATCAGCGGGCTCCTTCATCGATCGTGCGGTGCGGCGAGCGCCCTCACGGCATGCGCTTGATGACGATCAGCGTGATATCGTCGGAGATCTGACCCTGGCTGTGCTGGTTCAGCGCATGGTTCAGCGCATCGATCACCTGCTGCGGCGACCCGGCGTGCGTCGCGGCCAGCAGCGCGGTGAGGCGCTCCAGCCCAAACAGCTGACCGGCGGGGTCCATCGCCTCGGTGACGCCATCGGTATAGCACAGCAGCACGTCGCCAGGCTGCACCAGCACCTCGCGCTCGGCCAGCGCGACCTCGTCGAGGACGCCGAGGGCGATGCCCGGCGTGCGCAGTTCGCTGATGGCGCCGCCCGCCGCCGAGTAATGGAGCGGCGGGTTGTGCCCGGCGCAGCAGAAGCGCAGCAGCCCGCTGCCAGGATCGAGAATGCCATAGAACAGCGTGACGAACATGCCCGACTCGGAGTCGCGGGCGATCCAGCGGTTGGCACGGGTGAGCGCGGCCGCCGGCGGGCTGCCATCGAGCGCACCAGCGCGCACCAGGCTGCGCGAGAGCGCCATGAACAGCGCCGCCGGCACGCCCTTGTCGCTGACGTCGGCGATCACGAAGCCGAGCGCGTCACCGGTCGCGCCGGGCGGCACCACCGGCCCGGGGATGCCGACGGCACCAAGCTCGGCCACGCGCTGCGGCAGCCACCACACATCATAAAAATCTCCGCCTACCAGACGTGCCGCACGCCACTCGGCGGCCAACTGCCAGCCGGCAATGCGCGGCAGCGCCGCCGGCAGCAGCGCCGTCTGGATCTCGCGCGCCACGCGCAGCTCCTGCTCGAAACGTGCCGCGTCGGCGGCCTCGCGAGCGAGCAGCGTACTCTCGAGAGCGCTGGCCAGCTGTCGGCCGATGCCGGCGAGCAATTCCCGCTCACGTGCCAGGCGCAGCGGTGGTGCGCTGGCATAGTCGACGGCCAGCAACCCCAGCGAGCTGCCGCGCGTGCGCAGCGGCACCAGCCACAGGTGCGCGCCACCCAGCGTGCGCCACGCCGGCGGACAGCCGGCGCGGTCGGCGGGCGCCAGCACCGGCACACCACCCGCCAGCGCCTGCAGCAGCGCCGGGGCGGCATCAGCCGCGATCGGCGCGGCATGCCAGGCAGCGTGCAGCGCCGCAGGCGCCCCGTAGCTCCCGAGCAGGCGAAACTGCTGCGCCGCTGGCTCCCATGCCACAACGCTGCAGCGCTCACAGCCCAGCAGCAGCGGCGGCAGGCGCACCGCCGTCGCCACCAGATCGGGCATCGTCGTCGTCTGCGCCAGATTCTCGGCAACCTGCAGCAGGACGTTCAGCGTCCAGGCCTCCTCGCGCTGTGCCGTGAACGCACGGGCGCTCTCGACCGCCACCGCCAGTTGGTCGGCCAGCGTCTGCATCACGAAGCGATCGCTGCGCTGGAACCGGCCGACCTCGGTGCTCTGGACATCAAGGACGCCGATCAGCGCATCGCCGAAGCGGAACGGCACTGCCAGCTCGGCGCGCGTCTCGGGATCATCGCTGATGTAGCGCGAATCGTCGCGTACGTCATTGACCATGATCGCCTCGCCGCCGATCGCCGCCGCACCAATCAGGCCGCTGCCGGTGATCGTCGGCTGGAACTCGTGCCACGGCAGCAGGCGTGGGTCGGCCGTGCTGGCACGGAACACCAGCGTTGCGCCTTCGAGGACGTAGATGTGCACCGGATGATAGCCGAAACGCTCGCGGATGAGGTGCACCACCGATGCGAGCAGTTCATCGAGGTCGCGGATGGCGCTGATGCGCTCGCTCATCGCCTGGATGGCCTGCAGCTGGATGGCGCGCTCGCGCGCTTCGGCGAACACGCGGGCGCGCGAGATCGCCGTCGCCGCCTGATCGGCGATCAACGACAGTAGCCGCAGGTCGTCGGCATCGAAGGCGCCGATCTGCTCGCTCTGGATCGACAGGCTGCCGATCATGGCGCCGCCGTCCAGCAGCGGGACATAGATGCCCGACCGCGGCGGCCGGTCGCTCTGGTAGCGGGGGCGCGCCGGCAACTGAGCCATCTCGCTGGCAAAGTCGCGCACCAGCAGCGGCTGGTGGCTCTGACGCATCCAGCCGACGATGCCATCGCCGACGGGCACGCTGACCGTGAGCGCTGGCAGGTGGACGCGCTGCTGGATGCGCACCAGCAGCGTGTAGGTGTCGCTGCCCGGTTCGAACAGGCCGAGATGAAACCAGGCGGTGTCGACGACGCGGCTGGCCTCGCGGTAGATCAACTGGGCGAGCGCATCGACGTTGAGCTCGGCATGGATGATCGCGCGGCTGGCCTCGTTGAGCAGTGCCAGCTCGCGTACCGCCCGCGACTGCCGGCGCAGATCGCTGGCGCTGCGCCGCACGACCAGGCTCAGCGCCAGCAGGGCGCCGGCGGCGATCGCACCGGCGGCGGCACCGAGCTCGAGGGCGCTGCGCGCACCGAGCCAGGCCAGCGGGAGTGGTGCGAGATCGATCGCCAGCATGGGGCCACGGGCGCTGTGCCACCAGGTGATCA
This sequence comes from Chloroflexota bacterium, assembly GCA_018969485.1. GTDB lineage: Bacteria > Chloroflexota > Chloroflexia > Chloroflexales > Roseiflexaceae > CAIQIY01. Next base: position 17,803 of record JAGWYG010000051.1, on the reverse strand, counting down.
CGCCGCTGCGGCCGCCCTGGACGGCCTCGCGTATGACGCGGTTGAGCTGGATCACGCCGCTGGCGACGAGCGCCAGTGCCGCGAATGCCGCGAGGTCGGAGCGTGGATCACCGATCCAGGCTGCCGCCTGTGCGCCGCCGAGGATGGCGATGATGCGCACGCCACTGCGTAGCAGCGGCCGCGCCAGCCACGGGCCGAACCGCAGCGGCGTGGCGCTGCGCGCCGCGAACAGCAGGCCCGTCAGCGCGGCGGCCGTGCCGGCCAGCAGGGCGCCGGGTACGGTGCCGAGGATCAGCACGCCGGCCAGCATCACGACCCCGGCGAGGCTGTGGGGATCGGCCGGCGGCACGCGCACCCGCGCCGCCTCGACGATCAGCGCCAGGCCGAACAGCACGCCGGCGACGATGGACAGTTCGGCCGGCTGCCAGCGCACGGCGAGCCACACCCAGCCACCCAGGCCCAGCAACAGCGCATAGCCGGTGACGGCATGCGCGCGCGTCATGACCATATGCGCCGCCCGGCGATCCGTCGCTCAGGACGCACGGGTCGGCCCGCCGAATGCGCGCAGCCCGTCGGCAGCCGTCGGGTGAATCGGGAACAGTTGCACGAACCCGGTGAGGGCGAAGACCTCGGCGACCAATGGCTGGAGGGCGCACAGGCGGAGCTCGCCGCCCACCGCCCGCACGCGCCGCAGGAGCACAATCAGGTCGCGCAGCCCGCTGCTGCTGATGAAGCTGACGTCGCTGAGGTCGAGCAGCACCGCCCGCGCCCCGTCGTCGAGCGCCGTCCGCACGGCCGCCAGCGCCGCCGCGCTGTGGCGTGCATCGAGCCGCCCGTGCAATGCGAACTGGCGCACCGCCGGCGCCTGGGCCGGCCGGCGGCGCACCATGCGCACGATGTTCACGCCCGGCGCCTCGCGCGCGAACGTGACGGTGTCCATCAGCTGATCGATCAGGTACAACCCCAGTCCGCCGCCGTCTCGCTCTTCGAGCGGCGCATCGATCCGCGGTCGCGGCACGGCAGCCGGATCGAACGGCTTGCCAGTGTCGCGTAGCTCCACGCCAAAGGTTGTGTCATCGAACCACCAGATGACCTCGATCGCGCCAGGCGACGCGGCAGGATAGGCATGCTGGATGATGTTCGTCGCCGCTTCATCGACGGCGAGCTGCACCTGCCAGTTGCCGCGCTCGTCGAAGCCGGCATGTTCGAGGCCCACGCGCACGAACGCGCCGATCGTCGCCAGCGCATCGAGCTCGGCAGTGGTGGTGAGCACGTCCCGCATTCCGTACCAACGTTCAGAACGAGCCGATGGCGTCGACGACGTCATCGTGGATCTGAAACAGGTTGGTGAAACCGGTCAGATCGAAGACTTCCCTGATGCGCACCGGCAGCCGCGCCAGCCGCAGATCGCCGGCCTCGAGATCCGGCAGGCGCCGATCGCGGGCGCGCTTGCGGGCTTCGATCAGGACGCGCAGCCCGGGGCTCGAGACGTACTCCAGGCCGGCGAGATCGAGCACGATGCGGGTTCGGCCCTGCTCGAACAGCGCCTCGATGCGCTGGCGCAGCTCCGGCGCGTGCATCGCATCGAGCCGCCCGCGCAGCTCGAGCAGGTCGGTGCGGCTGAAGCTGCGGTGGGTGATCTCGAGGTATGTGGTGTCCATCGATCGCTCCTTGTGTGTCTGACGACGCGAGTGGTTGCCGAGGGCGGGCGGTGCGGCCAGCGGCTGTGCTCAGGGGAGCGCGACACAGTTGCCGCTGCCCGGCTGGATGCTGTGGTCATCGTTGGCGACCAGTGCGCACAGTTGGCTGGCGCCGGGCGGCCGATCGGCGAGCGCGTAGCCGGTGAAGGGCCGCGGGCCGCCGTACAGGATCCATGGCCCACCGCCCGGCACCCCGGCATTCTCGGGCGCGACGGTGTCGAAGAAGAAGTGGACGTGCACGCCGGGCAGTTGCTCGGTGTAGGCGTAGGTCGCATACTCGACGACGTAACGGTTGGTGTAGCTGTCGACGCTGATCGCGTCGATGCGTACGCTGAGCGCGGGCACCACCGTCGCCGTGGGCGGCTCGGTCGGCGCCACCGTCGCCGTGGGCGGCTCGGTCGGCACCGCCGTCGCCGTGGGCGGCTCGGTCGGCACCGCCGTCGCCGTGGGCGGCTCGGTCGGCACCACCGTCGCTGCCGGCGCCACCGTGGGAGCCGACCTGGTCGGCACCACCGTCGCCGCGGGCGGCTCGGTCGGCACCACCGTCGCCGTGGGCGGCTCGGTCGGCACCACCGTCGCTGCCGGCGCCACCGTGGGAGCCGATCTGGTCGGCGCCGCCGTCGCCGTCGGCAGCGGCGCCGCCGTCGACGTGGGTGGCACTGCACCGACGGCCAGGCTGGTCTGGGTCGCGCTCACACCTTTCGCCAGGCCGCCGCTGTCGGCGGCGCTGCCGCCCATGGTGGCGATCGCGGCGCCGACGGCGATGATGAGGCCGACCAGCGCGACGGCGACGCCCACCAGCAGCGCGCGTGGCAGGCGCGGTGGTGGCGGCACCGCTGCCGCACGGGTCGGCGCCGGCGACATGGCGGCCGGCAGCGCCGTCGATGGCGTGGCTGGCGCCGCCGTTCCCTGCGCTGGCAGCGTGCGCGACGGCGTCACAGGATCGGCCACGGCGGCCGGCTGCGGCGCCGCCGCGCCAGCCAGTGCCGCGCGCAGGTCCGCCGCCATCGCCGCAGCGCTCTGGTAGCGCAGGGCCAGGTCCTTTGCCATCGCACGGTCGATCACCTGCTTGACCGCCGGCGGCACATCGGCGCGCGCGGCGCGGATGTCCGGCACCGGGTCGGTGAGATGCATCATGATGACCGTCATCACCGATTCGGCGCTGAATGGCGGACGGCCGCCGAGCAGTTCGTAGAGCGTCACGCCGAGGGCGTAGATGTCGGCGCGATGATCGACCACCGTGCCACGCACCTGTTCGGGCGACATGTAGTGCGCCGTGCCGAAGACGGCCCCCGTCGCGGTGTGCCGATCGCCGCCGAGGATTTTGACGATGCCGAAATCCATCAGGATCGCCTGCCCGTGGATATCGATCATGATGTTGGCCGGCTTGATGTCGCGGTGCACCAGCCCACGCTGGTGCGCGTAGTCCACCGCGTCGCATGCCTGGCTGATCGCCTGCACCGCCTCGGCGACCGGCATCTGACGCCCGCCGGACGCCAGCCGCTGCACGCGCTGGCTGAGCGTCTCGCCGGCGACAAACTCCAGCACCATGTAGACCACGTCACCATCGTGGTCGAAATCGTACACCTGGACGATATTGGGATGGCGCAGGCGGGCGACAGCGGCCGCTTCTTCCTCGAAGCGCGCGAGGAACTCGCGATTATCGGCCAGATGCGGATGGATGAGCTTGATGGCGACCACGCGTTTGAGGTTGGGATCGGTCGCCTTGAAGACCGCCGACATGCCGCCCTGCCCGAGCAGCGCGTCGATCCGGTAGCGTCCCTTCAGCGTCGTGCCGATCCAGCGTGCATTCGACATCCGGCTTCCTCCGATCGTCGCACGGCAGGCGCATGCCATCCGGCACATTGCGACCCGTGGCGGGCCTGCGTCATTATACATCGGCGCGGCGCGCCAGATGGCGCACCGCGCTGCTGGCGCCGCCGTCCGTGGCTCAGCATTCGATCATGACGCGCTGCCGCGTGCGCGCCGACTCGATCGCGGCGAAGACCATGGCGAGGCTGCGAATGTTGTCGTGGCACTCGCCGTGCGGCACCGCGCCCGTGCGCCGCGCGTGGACGAAGTCGCGCAGCGAGCCGGCGATCCCGTCGGCGACGCCCGCCAGCGGCACCGCATCGTGGCGCGTCATGGTCGACAGAAAGCCACCGCGCTCGGCGACGCGCTCGGCGACCAGCGCCTGCCGGCCATCCCAGGTGGCGCTGCCGCTGGGCCCGACGGCGCGCCACTCGCTCTCCCATGCGGTATGACGCCCTTCGGCACACCAGCTGCCACGATAGGTGAACGTCACGCCACCGGCAAACTCGAAGATTGCCGTGGCGCTGGCCGCGCCGCGATACCAGCTCCACGACGGGTTGAACTCGGCGCAGTAGACGGCCTGCGGCTGCGGATCGTGCAGCAGGTAGCGCGCCGCGTCGAAGGTGTGGATGGCCATGTCGAGCAGCAGCACGTTCGGCATCTCATCGCGGAAGCCGCCGAAGTGTGCGCCGATGTAGAAATCCGCGTTGAGGATCTCCGGCGGGCCGATGGTGTCATCGATGAGCTGGCGAAACGCCTGAATGCGTCCATCGTATCGCCGGCTCTGGCTGACCATGTACAGCAGGCCGGCCTGTTCGGCGGCGGCGACCATCGTGCGCGCCTCGTCCATCGAACTGGCCATCGGCTTCTCGCCCAGCACCGGCACGCCGGCGGCCAGCGCGGTACGGGTCACCACGTGGTGCGATTCGGGCGTCGTCACGTCGACGACGAAGTCGGGGCGCAGCTCGGCGAGCGCGGCGGCGAGATCGGTGCCGGTGTACGGCACTGCCAGGCCGAGCTCGGCGGCGGCGGCGGCGGCGACGCCGGGGCGGATGTCGATCCACCCGACCAGCTGAACCTCGGCATAGTCGCTGAGATTGCGTGCCCAGTTGCGGCCCATGCCGCCGGCGCCGACGAGGAGCGCGCGGTCGATCGGCATCATGCTCTCCTTCCTGTGCTGCGAACCTGCCCCTATTATAGTGGTAGGATGGGGCGGGAGTGAGCGGGCGAGGTGCCGATGAGGATCAACCGGGCGATCGCGCTGGTCGGGCTGAGCGGATCAGGCAAATCGAGTGTGGCGCGCGCGCTGGCGCTGCAGCTCGGAGCGCCGCTGCGCGATACTGATGCGCTGGTGGTGGCGATGGCCCGCCGCAGCATCGCCGCGATCTTCGCCGAATCCGGCGAGGATGCGTTCCGCGACGATGAGGCTGCCGCACTGGCCGTGGCGCTCGCCGACCCGCCGGCGGTGATCGCGACTGGCGGCGGCATCGTGGTGCGCGAGGGCAATCGGCGGCAGCTGCGTGCGGCGGCGACGGTCTGGCTCGATGCGCCGGCCGAGCTACTGCTGGCGCGGCTGCGCGCCCACGACGAGGCGCGGCCGCTGCTGGCGGGGGCGGATCCGCTGGCGCGGCTGGCGGCGCAGCGGGCGCAGCGTGCGCCGTGGTATCGCGAGGTGGCGGCGTACACCATAGACACCGCCGGCCTGGATGTGGCGGCCGTCTGCGCCCGGATCTGCGCCCTGCTGCTCGCCGATGGCACGCTGGAGGCAGCATGATGATCCGTGAACAGCTGCGGGTGACGACCCCGGGCGGGGCATACGATGTGCTCATCGGGCCGGCCTTGCTCGATGAACTGGCCGAGTTGCTGGCGGCCCGTGGCATCCAGGGCCGGCTGTGGCTGGTGAGTGATCCGCAGGTGGCGCGGCTCTATGGCGCCGGCGTGCTGGCGGCATTGCAGCGCGCCGGCCGCAGCGCGGCGCTGTACCAGGTGCCGATGGGCGAGCACAGCAAGGATCCGGCGGTGGCGGCGCAGCTCTACGACTGGCTGCTCGATGGTGGCATCGAGCGCCGCGATGCCATCCTGGCGCTCGGCGGCGGCGTGATCGGTGACCTCGCCGGTTTTGTTGCGGCGACGGTATTGCGCGGTGTGGCCCTGGTGCAGCTGCCCACCAACCTGCAGGCGATGGTCGACAGCGCCATCGGTGGCAAGACCGGCATCAACCACCGGCGTGGCAAAAACCTGATCGGCGCGTTCCATCAGCCACGGCTGGTGCTCGCCGACACGGTCACACTGGCCACGCTGCCGGCACGCGAGCGCAACGCCGGCTGGGCCGAGGTCGTCAAGCATGGCGTCATTCGCGACGCCGGCCTGTTTGCGTGGCTCGAACGCCTCGATGGCGCCATGGTGCCCGACGAGCCGGCGCGCAGCGCGTTGCTCCGCCGGGCGGTCGCCGTCAAGGTCGATGTGGTGAACATCGACGAGCGCGAGACCGGCGAGCGCATGCTGCTGAACTACGGCCATACCCTTGGCCACGCGATCGAGGCCGAAGCTGGCTACGGCGCGCTCCTGCACGGCGAGGCAGTCGCCATCGGCATGCATCTCGAAGCACAGATCGCCGAACGGCTGGGCATCTGCGCCGCCAGCGATGTCGCCCGGCAGCACGCGCTGCTGCACCGGCTCGGCCTCGCCACCGGCGTGCCGGCCGGCATGCGCGCCGCCGCCCTGCTCGATCGTACCCTGCGCGACAAGAAAGTCCAGGCTGGTCGGATTCGCTGGGCACTGCCGCACGCCATCGGCAGCGCCGCGATCCACGCCGATGTCCCCGAATCCCTGGTCCAGGCTGTCGTCACGGCGGCCTGCGGTTCCTGATGCTGCCGCGCCGCAGGCGCGATGCATGGTGAGGGCAATGATGGTGACGGTCGAAGCAATGATCGGGTATTTCGAACGGCTGATCGCCGAACACCGGCTGTCTGGTGACCGGCAGGGGCTGCTGCGCATCCAGACCACCGCCGGCATGATGATGCAGGCGGCCCAGGCGGCCGGCGATGCGGCGACCGCGCGTCGGCTGCATGTCCTGGCGGCGCAGGCAGCCAACCAGGCCGAGGAGGCCCGGCGCTGACGCGATGCGCTCTCAGCGGCGCGCCGCCTCGCCGAGCGCTTCGGCGTAGATCGCCTCGATCTGGCGGGCGGCCGCCTGCCAGGAGAATGCGGCGATGGCGCGCTCACGCCCCTGCCGCCCCAGCCCGGCGGCCCATTCCGGCTGATCGAGCGCGCCGGCGATCTGCCGCGCCAGGTCCTCGACGCTGCCATAGGCGGCATAGATGCCCAGCGGACCGAGAAACTCGCGGCTGACCGGGGTGTCGAAGGTGACGACGGGCAACCCCAGCGCCATGTAGTTGGGGATCTTGCCGCTCCCCTCGGTCAGGCTCATCTTCGGCGCCACCGCCACCTCGCCGAGCGCCAGGTAGCTGTGCAGGTCGCGGTAGTAGATGCGCCCCGGCAGCGTCACGCGGTCGGCGATGCCGAGCGCGGCGGCGTAGGTCCGGTAGCTCGCCGGGTCGGGGTATCCCATGATCAGGAAGTGGACGTCCGGGTAGCGTGGCGCCAGCAGCGCGGCGGCCTCGATCAGCGCGTTGGTGCCCTGGTATGGTGCCAGCAGCCCGATGTAGATGACGATCCGTTGCCCCGGCGGAATGCCGAGTTGGGCGCGCAACGCCGCCCGCTGCGCGTGCCACGCCGGCGAGCCGTCGAATGGCCGGAACCGCCCGGTGTTCACGCTGTCGATCACGGTGCGGATGCGCTCGGTGTGGCGATCGCCGGCACGCTGCAGCAGCGTCGCCGCGTTGGCATTCGATGTGATCAGCCGATCGGCGGCGCGATCGATCGCGCGCTCCAGCGCACGCCACCATGGCAGCAGGCGGCTGCCCGGCGCGAGAAAGCCATGATCCAGCATCTCGCTGGTCAGGCTGCCCTGGTAGTCAAAGATCAACGGCACGCCCAGCATGCGCTTGAGCACCGCCCCGATCAGCGCACCCTCGTGCAGATGCGCATGGATCAGCGTCGGCCGCAGCGCGAGCGCTACCCGCAGGCTGCGCCACGACAGCGCCACGTCGAGGTACAGCTTGTGGCGCGACGACCCCACCATCGCCCGCTTGAGCCACGGCACATCCCACGAGCGGTGGATGCGCACCCCCGGTACATCGTCGCCGTTGTGGTACGTGGCAAGCGTCACGTCGTGCCCGAGCTCCTGCAGGGCCTGGATCTCTTCCCAGATTCGCACGTGGCAGCCGTAATCGGCGAAGAAGCTCGTCGGTGCGATCATCAGGACGTTGTACGCCAAAACTCGAACCTCCGTCGCGTGGCAGCGCGGCGCATTGTAGCGCACTCGCCCGCCATGGGCAACGCCTGTCGGCACGATTGTGGCCGCAATGCCGCTGTTGGTCGCCGCGTTCTGTGATAGGATGATGCTGGACGCAGGTTCCACGCGCACCAGATGTATCACAGAGGTGACGACGATGTTCCGGCCAGACGATGTCATCGCGAGCATGAGCCATCAGTACCGCATCCGCGACATCATCGGCGGTGGTGGCTTCGGCATCGTGTATCGTGCGATCCGTATCGCCGACGGTATTGATGTCGCCATCAAGCAAGCGAAAGATCCGCGCGACGCCGAGCTGTTCATTCGCGAATACCAGACCCTACGCTCGATCAGGCACGGCAATCTGCCGCGCTACTACGACGCATTCGAGCACGGCGGATCCGGCTACCTGGTCATGGAGTATCTCGCCGGACAAAATCTGGCCGATCTGATCGGACGCCGCGGAGCGTTATCCGAAGCCCAGGTGATCGGCTGTGCACAGCAATTATGCTCGGCGCTCGAGTATCTGCATACGCAGCAACCACCCATCTACCATCGCGACGTCAAGCCCGCCAACGTCCGCCTCACCGCCGACGGCGAGTACTGCCTGGTCGATTTCGGCCTGATGAAGCAAGGCGATGGCAGCACCGGGGCCAGTCGGCTAGGCGGCACCTACGCCTACGCGCCGATCGAGCAGATCCGCCCCGGCATCGGCCGCAGCGACGCGCGTACCGACGTGTATGGCCTGGCGGCGCTCCTGTACACGCTGGCCACCGGTCAGGCGCCGGCCTACTCGGCCGAAGCCCGCGAGGGCCGCACCCCCGACCCACTGCCGACGGTGCGGCAGCTGCGGCCCGAACTCAGCGCACGGTTCAGCGATGCCGTCCGACGCGGGATGGCGGTCGCCAGCGCTGACCGGCCGTCCAGCGTGGCCGAGTTTCAGCGATTGCTACTCGCCGGTGCCGGCAGGGTCGATCACTCACCGCCGCCGCCCAGGCGCCTGGTGCGCATCGCGCTGGCGGCCGCGACGGTCGTGGTGCTGCTGGTGAGCGCTGCGACGGTCGTGCTCACCAACGCACCCGCCCTGACCGGCGGCGGCGCCATGCTCGACGCGACGGTGACGCCACTGGCGCCGACGCCACGCCTCGATGGCGCACGCCTGCCGACGGCAGTGCCAGCGCTGGCACCGCCGAGCCCGGTGGCCACGCTGGCGCCACTGCCTACCATCGCACCGGCGCCGACCTCGGCGCTGACGCTGGTGTTCACCACCGCGACGCCTGCGGGCGCCAGCGTGGCGCCGGCGTCGAGTGATGTGTTGGCCACCGATGCTGCCGGCGAGTGGCTCGACGTTCCTGCCGGGAACGGCCTCGCCGCATTTCGCATCATGCGCACCGAAGTGACCAATGCCCAGTACGCTGCCTGCATCGCGGCGGGCGCCTGTGAGGCGCCGTATGTCCAGCCATTCCCCGCCGGCGGCGAAGAAGAGCGTCGCAAGTACTTCGCCGTGCGCTGGAATGATCCGGCATTCGCCGACCATCCGGTGCTGTGGGTCACCCGCGAACAGGCGCGCGTCTATGCTGCCTGGCGCGGTGCGGCGCTGCCGAATGCCGCACAATGGCGCCGCGCCTGCCAGGGCGATGACGTCCGGCTCTACCCGTGGGGTAATGCCGCCGCCAGTCCCGAGTTGTCCAACTACTGGGATCCCGCGCGTGACCCCACGCCCGACGACAAGGATCACGGTGACACGCTGCCGGTGGGCAGCCTGCCCGCTGGCGCCAGCCCGTTCGGCGTGCTGGACATGTCGGGCAACGTGTGGGAGTGGGTCGACGATGGCACCAACCAGGTACGCGGCGGTTCGTTCTACAACGAGGCCGACACCGTCCGCTGCGACTCGACCGGACAGCCGCTGCAACGCCTGAACCTGGTCGGCTTCCGCCTCGTGCGCGCCGCACCGTGACCGGCGGCACCATAGGCTGCGCCGCGAGGCAGCGGCGCCGGCGCTGGCATGCATGCGGATAATCGGCGCGGGTGAGCGGGCGATGCGCGCATGCGTCATCGTGCATCATGCCCGCCGGCCGTGCTCAGGCGGGGTTCCGGCGCATGCGATGACGCCGCTCGCCAGGACATCATCGCGATGATGACGCCACCCGGGTGCTGCGCCGGGTCGCATCAATCCGCCGAGCAGCGCAGAGTCGTCTCCCACGCATCGCCATCGGTCCCGGCACAATCCATGTGCCGCAATGTTCCTGCCCGCACTGCCCGATCAGCGCTCGCGCGCTGCCACGCCGGGCTCTGGATCACGATTCATCCGTCGCAGCGTGGTGTATTCCGGCGATTACCCATACGTCACCGCAGATCTGTTCCTGTAGCTGCCAACACCACAGCACGACGTCAATCGCCGACAGGGCGTGGGCTGACTGGCGCGCAGCCGCCAGGCCGATGTTACAGGTTACGCGCTGCCTCAGCATATCGTGTGGCGCGAACCTGGTTCGACCGGTGTGGCGTACCGAACCGGGGTGATGCAACGCCCCGTGGCTCCACCCCGCCCTTGTCTGCTCCGCTGGCTGTGGCGGCAACGCCGTCGCAGCCAGCGGGACGCGGACGATTGCTCTGAGGTTACGGTCCGCATACTTCTCACCGGCGGGCCTGCATCAACCCTGGCGTTCAGCCGGGTCCAAGCATAAGCTGTCAGGCTGCCGTGGCCGCTGCCGCCTGACGCCGGTAGCGGCGCTACCGGCGGCGGGCGCAGGCGCAGCGCGTCGCCCCGGCGGTTGCGGTTCCGCCAGGCGCGGACGACGGCCACCGCCTCGGCTCCTGGTACGTCCCAAGGCATGCCGGCGAGCGTGAGCCGTGCGCTCACCAGGTGCTGCCGGGCGCGCTCCACCGTGCCGCTGCCCGCCGGCAACCCGCGGGCGCGGGTGGTACCGGGCTGTGGTGAGCAACGAATCGTACCTCCTTCTGGCGGCGCGCTCAACGCGCTGTCAATGCCTGCCTGCACCCGGTGCAGCCGCGGCTGCGTTGACGTGGTCGAACAAACATGCTATACTATCGACTGCCGGCGAGGTATCCCCCAGGTTCCTGCCAGCACTTCGCGCCGGAGAAGGGCGACAGGGATGAGTGACGGACATGAAGGGACGAGGAGGAATCCGTGGCGAAGGATCTCAACAAAGTCATGCTGACGGGGCATCTCGGTGCCGATCCTGAGATGCGCTACACCGCACAAGGCAGCGCCGTGACGACGTTTCGTGTCGCTTCGAACCGTTCGTGGAAGTCGACCGACGGCACGCAGCATGACGACACCGAGTGGTTCCGCATCGTCGCGTGGGAGAAGCTGGCAGAGATCTGCAACCAGTATCTGACGCGGGGTACGCGGGTCTACGTCGAGGGGCGCCTGCAGACGCGCAAGTGGCAGGATCAGTCGGGGCAGGACCGCTACATCACCGAGGTCGTCGCGCAGGACATGATCATCCTGTCGTCGCGCAGCGAGCGGGGGGCTGCGGCTGATGCCGGCGAGGTCGCGCCGCCGGCGCAGTCGGACGATGACTATTCGCGCCGCTCGGCTGCCGCCGCACCGGCGGGACGCGCTCCGGCCGGGGGCCAGCGCGCTGCTGCGCCGCCGCGCCCGACGCGCAATGTGCCGACTCCGATCGAAAACGAGGAAGATCTGCCGTTCTAGTCGGCTGATCGCCCCCGCTGCGGGGATGGCGCGGCATGCGTCACTCCCGCAGCGGGGGCATGCGTCCGGTGCACTACGAGCGCGCGACGTGCCCGTAGAGCGCAGCACGCGCGCGTGGAGCGCCGGATGCCGCAGCGGGCCGCGCGAACGCACTGCATGGTCACCGCATCCGGCACGACGGCGCAGTCCGGACCGCCACAATCCGGACCGTCACGGCTGGCCGCAGCGTCCCGATGCACCGCTGACCATCGATCAGGCCGAGGGAGATCTCCGATGGACGCGATCATCGTGGCGCGGGGGGTCGAGAAGCGCTACGGCGCGACGACGGCGCTTGCCGGCGTGGATCTGACGATCGCGCCCGGGGTGGTCTATGCGCTCCTCGGGCCAAACGGCGCCGGCAAGACGACGCTCATTCACATCCTGACGACGCTGATCCGGCCCGATGCCGGCACGGTGCAGATCGCCGGGCACGATGTGGTGCGGCAGGCGGCTGCGGTTCGGCCGCTGATCGGTGTCACGTTTCAGGATACCACGCTCGACCGTGAGCTCAATGCCCGCCAGATTCTCGAGGCACATGCCCGGCTGTACCGCATCAGCGCATCCGAGCGCCGGCAGCGCATCGCCGCGCTGGCAGCGCTGCTGCATCTCGAGCAGGTGCTTGAGCGGCCGGCCCGGACGCTCTCGGGTGGCATGCGGCGGCGCCTGCAACTCGCGCGCAGCCTGCTCGCCACGCCGCAGGTGCTGTTCCTTGATGAGCCGACGACCGGGCTCGATCCGCAGAATCGCAGTGCGCTCCATGCGCACATCAGCGATCTGGCGCGCACGCGTGGCATGACGGTGCTGCTCAGCACGCACGCCATGGACGAAGCGGAAGCCATCGCCGAACGTGTCGGCATCATCGATCACGGGCGTCTTGTGGCCGAAGGGACGCCGCGATCGCTGACGGCTGCGCTCGGTGCCGATCTGGTACGGTTTCGTGGCTATGGTGACAGCACCGCCCTGCGAAGTGCGCTCGGCGCGCTACCGTGGGTCAGCCGGGTGATGGTCGACGATGCCAGCAGCGACATCGCGATCGGCGTCGATGATGGCGCACGGCGCGTCGCCGAACTGGTCACGTGGGCCCAGCGGTGCGGGTATCAGGTGCAGGCGATCGACGTGCGGCATCCATCGCTTGCGGAAGCGTTTCTGGCACATACCGGGGTGGCACTGCGTGACTGAGTGTGATGCGCGGGCAGCCCCACGACCGATAGCTGGTCGATGCCCTGCCGGGTCCTGGCGATGTGCGCCCGGGCTTGGCACCGGCATGGCCGGCGATGCGCCCTGCCCCGATCCGCCGCGCGCGTACGGACAGCCGCGCAGGGTTACGGCGGCACTGCCCGGCGCTGGATGGCAGCATGATACCCGGCGAACGTTGCACACTACCTCGCCCGTGTCGCGCATCAGGAGCATCCCATGGACGCTGTCGGCGCCATCTGGCTGAAACACATGACCAAGTTCCTACGTAGCCGCGAAGAGCTCGGCGGGCTGCTCATCCAGCCCATCCTGTGGGTCGCGATCTTTGGCACCGGGATGCGCTCGCTGGGGCAAACGGGCGACACCGACTACCTGACCTTCATGCTGCCCGGCATCCTCGCGCTCACGGCGCTCGGTGGCGCCGTCGGCGGCGGCATGGTGCTGCTCGAAGAGCGGCTCTCGGGCACGATGGACGATTACCTCGTCGCGCCGATCCCGCGGCTCAGCATCCTGCTCGGCAATGCGGCGAGCAGTGCCACCAAAGCGCTCATCCAGGCCGGAGTCATTCTGGTGGTCGGGCGGCTGTTCGGGGCCGCGCCGGTGGTGAGCATCGTCGCACTCGTCGCGTTCATCGGCGCGCTGGTGCTCTTCACCATCGGCTTCGCCGGCATCGCCCTGGCAGTCGCGGCACGGACGCGCAGCATCATGGGCTACCACGGGCTGATCGCGCTGTTCAACCTGCCGCTGCTGTTCGCCTCCAACGCGCTCTATCCACTCGACCGGCTGCCGGACTGGGTGCGCGCGCTGGCGATAGCGAATCCGACCACGTATCTGATCGAAGCCCTGCGCGCGTCCGTCTATCCGGCCCCGGTCGTCATCGCGCCGCTGGTCGCGTGGGGAGTCTTGATCGGCTTCGCTGTCCTCGGCGGGGCGCTGGCTCTGGCGAGCTTTCAACGATCGGTGCAACGCCGCAGCTGAACCAGTGCCGTCTCAGTGCGAATCCGTACGCTCCGGCAGCGGGCGCCTGGTGCGGCGCGCCGCGTCTGCGATGGCCAGCCGATGCGGCGCATGCGACAGCGGGGGCAGCCCATCCAGGGCAAACCACCCGACTGCGGCGGCGTCGTCGTACGCCTGCGCCACGCCGCGGGCTGCCTGGCCACGATACACCAGCAGGATCCCGGCGCCGCGCGGGTCGTCGCGATAGTGATAGGCCCCGACGAGCGCACCAATGGTGATCCGCAGACCAGTCTCTTCAAACGCTTCACGCGCCGCAGCGGCTTCCGGCGCTTCGTCTGCATCGACAAATCCGCACGGCAGACACCACAGGCCGCGGCCGGGATCGTTGCGACGCTGCACCAGCAGGACCTCCCGCCGGCGCATCACCAGCACACCGCACGCGACTTTCGGGTCGATGTATACGACGGCGCCGCAATCGACGCAGACCGGGCGTTCACGTCCGTCACGGTGCTGGGGGCGCAGGCCGCCACCGCAGCGTACGCAGTGGCGCGTCCACGCGCTGCGTGCATCCATCATGCTCACCGTTCCACGTATCGACGAGCAACGCGCCGCCGACGGATGTCAGCCGAACACCCCGCATGCTCCACGGATACCGCCGGTATATGGGAGCGGCCGGCGGGTGGGCGAGCATCGTGATCCCGTGGCCGGTACGACGCCCGCACGACGGCCCATGTCTGTGGCATCCCGGCGGCAGCGGCATGCGCTCCGGGTTCCCCGCCCCCGCATACCGCGGGAGCACGGCCAGAAGAGCGGCGCACAGCCATGTGCCATCGCGCTTGCCGGCATGCCCAGGACCACACGCGCCGACCCGGGCGCGCACGCAGGCGCCAGCGCCCTCCGCGCGGCCAGGGATCGAAGCCCCGCACGGCCCCGCGTCGACGCGCGAGATATGCTGCCGCCGCAGCGCGCTCGTCGCCCGCACTGCGGCCTTCACGCGCCGCAATCCTGCCGCGCAGACACAGGCCAGGGCATGCCGGCAACGGCGAACGGTCACCGGGGGCGCGCCTCACCCCGACAGGCCCGCCGACTGCAACCGCTCAGTCGTATCGAGCATGATCAGCGCATCGACCACGCGATCCAGCTCGCCGTCGAGCAACCCCGGCAGATTGGAGAAGTTCTGCCCGAGACGATGATCAGTCACCCGATCCTGCGGAAAGTTGTACGTGCGGATCTTCTCCGCCCGCTCGCCGGAGCCGACCTGCGCCAGGCGGGTCTCGCCGAGCTCCTTGCGGCGACGCTCTTCCTGCAGCGCGTAGAGCCGCGCACGCAGCACCGTCAGCGCGGCGGCCTTGTTCTTGAGCTGTGAGCGCCCGTCCTGGCACGTCACCACGATCTCCTCGGGCGTGCCGGCACGGTAGACGATCCGCACCGCCGAGTCGGTGGTGTTCACTCCCTGGCCGCCATGGCCGCCGGCACGGAAGACATCGACACGGTAATCTTCGGCGCGCAGCTCGATGTCGGATTCGGCCACCTCGGGCAATACCGCACAGGTCGCCGTGGAGGTATGGATGCGACCCCGCGCCTCGGTCGCGGGCACGCGTTGCACGCGATGGACACCGCCCTCGTATTTCAGTCGGCTGTACGCGCCTTCGCCGCGCACCTCGACGATGATCTCCTTGTAGCCGCCGACAGCATTCTCGCTGGCGCCGACGAGCTCCGTCTTCCAGCCACGCCGCTCGGCATAGCGCATATACATGCGGAACAGATCGGCGGCGAACAGCGCCGCCTCGTCACCGCCCTCGCCCTGACGCAGCTCGATGATGGCGTTGCGGCTGTCATTGGGATCGCGCGGCACCAGCAAGAGCAGCAGCTCACCGTCAAGCTGGCGGTGGCGGGCATGCAGCACGTCGAGTTCGTCGAGTGCCAGCAGCCGCAATTCTGCATCGTCCCCGTCAAGCAGCGCACTCGCTTCGCGAATCTGCTCCTCGATCGCCTGCAGCGCCTGGCTGGTGGTGACGATCGGCTCCAGCTCGCGCTGCTCCCGGGCCAGCTGGGCCAGCCGCACGTGATCGGTCGCGACGGCGGGTTGTGCCATCAGCTCGGTCAGTTCATGGTATCGCGCTGCGATGCCACGCAATCGTTCACGCATCATGATCTATCGCGCTCGTCGTGTCGGCGGTGCCGATGTCGTCTCATGGTGTATCGGGGCAATAGGCGCAGTCATCGGGCCGGCGGACGGTGAATCATTGGGCGGAGACCATCGCCTCCGCCCACGCCTGCCTGTCGCTCAGTGTGACGCTTGCTGCAGCATCTTCTTGCGTCGATTCCGCTCGGCGCGTCGGCGCTTCTCTTTGCGCTGCTCACTCTTCGAGACGAAGTGCATCTTCTCGCGGTACGTCTTGGTGATGCGCTCAGCCACCACGACCTTGTTGAACCGCTTCAGCAATTGCTCGACAGTCTCGTTATCTCGACGTTCAACTTTCATCGTACCTGCCTCACCGGGATCACCCGTCACCGGGCGAGCCAGTGAGTCGAACTCACCCCCTCTCGTGGTGGATTTCATCGTTGTCCCGGGAAGTATACCGCGATTTGCGGCAATCTGCAACAGCGGCAACGGCTCAGGGGTGTGAGGTACAGTTTGGGGCTTAGGCGGCGCCCACCAGGGTGCGTTGGCGGCGAATGCTCCAAGGGCGCCGCCAGGGATGCGGGGGCTTCGCGACGGGTGCCCCAGGGGTAGGCGGTGTGGCGGGTGGGGCGAGGACGGGTGGTGGCGGTGGTGGTGGGGGAGTGGGCGCCGGGACGGGGTGCCGGGCCATCCGCCGGGCCTGCCGCTGCGCGGCCGCCTGCTGGCGGAGTCCCCGCTCCGCGTGCGCCCACGCCTCCGCCCGTCGGTCGTTGCACCAGGCATTGCGCAGCGCGAGGATGGGATTGACGTTCGCCGCGGCCCAATGCATGCCTGCCCCTTTGAGACGGTCTTCGACCACCAGTGTGTTGGCGCTCTCGACCATGCCACTGCCGATCGGCCAGCCGTCAGCCACAACCTTTGGGTACTGAAGCTGGGCCTGGCGCGTCTCCAGAGAGGCCAGATGGGAATGCGCCGCCGCATCGGGCGGGCAGGCCGCGACGAGCGGGCGCAGTTCGGCCAGCACGCCAGCCGGCCCCGCGTCCCGCAACGCCTGGCGCACCCGCTGCTGGTCGGTTGGGGATAGGAGGGGGCCATCTGGCCCGCTGGTCTGCCCGATGGCCGTGAGGTGCTCCGCCGCGTGCGGCAGATCGAGGATGCGCACCGCCTCGGGATCGTGATCGTCGATGAAGGGTTGGCACCACTCCGCTCCGTCCACCACGGCACCGACCCGCCCCGCCCGTGCGATCCCCCGCCGGTGGAGCTCCCACAGGGCAAGGTCGGCAACGGTGGTACTATCGGTCAGCCGCGAACAGGACGACAACTGAGTGGTCTGGATGACCGGCCCGTCGGCGCGCGCCTGCGGCGGCTGGACCTCACCCACAGCCAGGGTGCGCACGTCCTTCCACTGACCGCCCACGAGCGGAACCATGGCTCCATCGACGCTGAACAGCAGCGTGGCCGGCCCCGGCGGTGAATCGGGGTGCGTCTGCAGGATGCGCGCCGCCTCGGCCGTTTCGTGGGCGACGAGCGCGGCCCCGGCCGCTTCGGTCTGCCGCCGGGCCGTATCGGCATGCACGTGGGTGCCGGTATGTCAGGCCAGTTCGGCGCTGGCCTTGGCAACGGAGGGGTGGGTGGTGCTCAGGCGCACCAGCGTTTCGTGCAGCCGGGGGGTGAGTTGACCGGGCAGCAGGCCCAATGCCTCATCGAGGGGGGAAAAGCCCGGCCGCACAGGCCGGGCAGACCCCGTAGGCGCGCTCCCATGGTGAGCGCTTGACCGCCGTGGGTCTGGAGCGTGCGGGAGTTGGCCCCGCGCTCCTCCAGCGGGTAGTCGCACGCCGGGCACCGGGGAACCGCCGCAGCAGGGGTTGCGGCCCAATCGGCGGCACTGCCCGCCAGGGCGCGATCCTCGATCATGCGCGCCCGCATCTGGTTCAAGCGCGCAT
>JAGWYG010000050.1 GCA_018969485.1 Chloroflexota bacterium | reverse complement strand
GGATGTACCCCGCGGTGATCACGCCCGGCTTCCGCGTGACGCTCGAGGTCGATGGCACCAGCTATACGCTGCACACCGACCGGGCGACCCGCGTGGTGCGCTGCGACGGCAGCGCCGCCGCGACGCCGGACGCCGTCCCCGAGCCGGTGACGCTGGCGCGGCGTGCGCTGGCCGATGAGCTCGGCCGGCCGCCCGAGGCCGTCACCATCCGCGCCGTCGAGGCGGTGGACTGGCCCGACGGCAGCCTGGGCTGCCCGCAGCCTGACCGGATGTACCCCGCGGTGATCACGCCCGGCTTCCGCGTGACGCTCGAGGTCGATGGCACCAGCTATACGCTGCACACCGACCGGGCGACCCGCGTGGTGCGCTGCGACGGGTGAGCGTGGCGGCGATGGTCACCAGCCGTCTGCTCACGCGGGGGGCTGCGGGTCGTCTTCGCCAAACACCCGCAGCCACTCCGCGATCTCCGCCTCGCTGAGGCGCCGCTCCGGCTTGTCGGATGGCGTGGGAGCCGCTGCCGCACGCGCCGCTGCCGCCGGGAAGAGCTGTGCGGCGAAGCGTGCGCTCGCGACCACCGCGATGCCGCGTTCGCCGGCAGCGCGCACGATCGCCCGATCCGATGTGACGACCCGCCAGCCGCGCACGTCATCGATGCGGGCGATGGCGCGCAACAGCTGGGCATCGGCATCCTGCGGCGAGCGGGCGAACGACACGCGGACGTCCTGTGCGCCGAGGCGAACCGGGTGGCCGAAGACGCCACGATCGAAGACCACCGTGATCATCGCGCGCGTCCGGGCAGCATAGACGCGCAGACGCGCCACCAGCTGGGCCTCGTCGTCGGGGTCTGCCAGGCTCAGGCCGGGCGTCTGGCCGATCAGGTTGTGCCCGTCGATGAGAATCTGTGGCCGCTTGCGCTCGCGGGCCATCGGATCAGGCCGGCTCGGGAGCCATCCCGATGAGCATCACCAGGCGTGTCTCCCCATCATTCACCACGCCGTGCACGTGATCGGCCGGCGCCCAGGCGAGCTCGCCGGCGCCCAGGCGGCGCTGCTCGTCGCCGACGCTGAACAGGCCACTGCCCTCGATCACGAAGTAGAACTTGTCGCGGCCTGCGTGGCGGTGCGGCGGCTGTGCCTGACCGGGCTCGAGGCAGTCCATGCCGAGCAGCATGCGTGGGCTCTGAAAGATCGTCGCTTTGTGAAATCGCTGAAGGTTCACGCCAATGTACTCGCGGTGATCGGCGAACGAACTCATGATGCCCTCCCGGCAGCGCGCCCGGCGGAATGCAGGCGACTGCCAGCCATCGTACCACACGGCGGATGTCGCCATGCACCGCTGCGCTGATCGTCGTCGCGATGGCGAGATGGTAGAATACGATGGCAGCCCGTACCGCCGACACCGCGCGGACGCGGCCGATGACGCTGTGGGAGCGATCGCATGAAACCCATCGTGCAACCGGTCATCAATGGAATCACGGTGACACTACTCGTCGGCCTCGTGCTGGTGGCCAACGCCGTGCCGCTGCCGGGAGTCGATGCGCTGGCGCCGCGCGCGCAGGCGCTGGTCACCATCTTCCTCGGCATCGTGATCGAGGCCCTGCCGTTTTTACTCGCCGGTGTGCTGGTCTCGTCGGCGATCCATCTGTTCGTCAGCACCGAGACGATCCAGCGCCTCAGCCCGCGGTCGCCATGGGGTGCGGCAGCGCTCGGCGCCCTGCTCGGACTCGCCTTCCCGGTCTGCGAGTGTGGCTCGATCCCGACCGCCCGCCGCCTGCTCGACCGCGGCGCACCGGCCGCGCTCGGCATCGCATTTGTGCTGGCGGCGCCGGTCGTCAACCCGATCGTCATCGTGAGCACGTGGGTCGCATTCAGCGGCGACCCGCTGATCGTCGGCGGCCGGATCGTGCTCACGATCATCATCGCGATGCTGATCGGCGTGGTGGTCGGCCGCGCCGGCAGCGCCTGCCGCAGCCCGGCGGCCGGCGCCGCGCCGCACCACGATCACGACCATGCGCATGACCGCGCGGCCGGATGGGGCACGCGCATCCGCGCCGTCCTCGACCACTCCGCCGACGAGGTCTTCGAGATGGGGCGATACCTGATCATCGGCGCCATGATCGCCGCCACGCTCCAGGTCGCGATTCCACGCGCCACGCTACTCGCGATCGGCGGCGATGCCTTTGGCGGCACATTCGCCCTGATGGTGCTGGCCATGGTGCTATCGATCTGTTCGACGGTCGATGCCTTCGTGGCGCTCTCATTCGTCGGCATCTTCTCATCGGGTGCCATCCTGGCCTTTCTGGTCTTCGGCCCAATGATCGATATCAAGGCGCTCCTGATGCTCACCACAACGTTCAATCGCGCGACAGTAGCCCGCATGGCAATCGGCGCAGCGCTGCTGTCGGCGACCGCCGGGATCACGATCAGCCTGCTGACTGGAGGGCCGGCATGACGGTGAATCAGCGTGACGAGCCACCGATCGACCTGGCAGCCTTCGCCGAATGCCTCATCCTCGGCGGCATGGCCGCCATGCTGGCGACCAAAGTCTGGCGCGGGACGGTGGCGTTCTACATTCACCCACGGTTCACGTGGCTGGCGGTCATCGCCGCGGTCGTGCTCGCGGCGCTGGCGGTGCGGCGCATGCGCGGCATCTTCCAGGGGCCTGCCGCCGTGCCAGCCGGCCGCGTGATGTCATCGGTGGCGCTGGCGAGCGCAGTGATCCTGGGCACCGCCGTCCCCGCGCGGCCGCTCGGCGCCGCGACGTTCGATCCCGCCGACATGCGGCTCCGTGGCCGCGACAGCGCGCTGACGGTGGCAGACGGGCGCACCGCCGAGTGGAATCTGGCACAATGGGCGGTCGTGGCCAATCGCGACGACGCCGACGCCCTCGCCGCGTCCCCGGTCGACGTCACCGGATTTGTCGTGCGCGACACCCGGCTGATGGAGCAGCACTTCGTCGTCGCGCGCTACGTCGTGGCCTGTTGTACTGCCGATGGCACCGGCGCCGGCCTGATCGTGCGCTGGCCCGCCGCCGCCAGCCTCGCGCCCGACACCTGGGTCCGGGTGCGTGGCACGATCGTGGCCGAGCAACTCGACGGCGGGCGCGAGCCAGTCATCGCCGCAGACGATGTCCGCGTGATCGATGCGCCGGCCAACCCATACCTGAGCCCGCCATGACGCGCCGCCTGCTGATCTCCATGGCAGTGGCGCTGTTCATCGGCGCGATCATCGCCGCCAACTGGCAGGTCGAGACGATCACCCCGCTGCTGCCGACGACCCTGCCGACGCCGAGTGCGCCCGCCGGCCTGACCGTGCGCCAGACCATGGCGGCGGCGGTCGCCACGCCGCGACCGAGCGTGGCGCTTCCGTCGGATGGCGCCACGCGGCGTACGCCGCTGGCGATCCCGTCGCGCACGCCGGCGGCGCCGACGCGCCGCGAGGCGCTCCCGCCGCTGGTGTTTGCGCGGGCCGGGCAGATCTGGCGCAGCGATGGCGCCGGCGATGCGCCACGCCAGCTCACGGCCTTCGCCAGCGGCACCTACGCCGAGCAGCCGGCACTCTCGCCCGACGGCCAGCGCATCGCATTCGTCGCGCTGGTGAGCCCGCCGGTCGATGCCGCATCGCCGATGCCGACGTCGGTGCTCTATCTGATGCCGCGCGACGGCGGCGCGCCCGAGCTGGCCTGGGCACCCGGCGCGGGGCAGCTCTGGCTGCCGACCTGGAGCCGCGATGGCCAGGTGATCTACATCCTGCACAGCCTGAGCCTGACCTTCGGCGGCGCGGGCGACTCGCGCGACAACCTGCAGATTGTGGCGCTGAACCTCGCCGACGGAACGACGACGCTGGTCCAGCGCGGTGCGCTCGATCCGACGATGGCGCCCGATGGCACGCGGCTGGCCTTCTTGCGGTTCGCCGACGATGGCTATACGATGGATCTGATGCTGCTCGAGCTGGCGACCGGCCGCACGATCCGGGTGGTTGAGGGGCGGGGCTTCGATGGATTCTACGCGCCGCGATTCTCGCCGGACGGGCAGCAGATCATCGTCGCGGCGATCGGCGGTCCCGAGACGGACCCGGCCGGCCGGCCGGTGCGCGGCGACGGTGCGTGGCATGCGCGCATCGCGGCCTGGCTCGAACCGCCGCGGGCGCTGGCGCATGGTGCGCCCTGGGATCTGTGGATCGTGGCGGCCGATGGCAGCGGGCTGCGCCGGCTCACCTGGCTCTACGAGGACCTGCCGATGGCGGCGTTCTCGCCCGACGGCGACGAGATCGTGTTCCTGGCGTATGGTGGCTTCTACCGGATGCGGCGCGATGGCAGTGAGCTGCGCCGCATCGATGAGCAGGGCGCACATGGTGGCATCGACTGGCTGGTTCCGTCCATCGATCGCACTCCCGGGCAGTGAATGGGTGCATCGGGCACGCCGGAGCGGCCGATGAGCGCCGCCGATCGCCCGACCGGTCATCCGCCGATGCTCGGCCGCTGCCTCGACGCTGCGGCATGGCAGGAGTATGTCGCAACATATGATTTCGGCCCGCTCGCCCCGAGCCGGGTCGTGCTCCATCACACCTGGCGCCCGACGGTCGCCCAGTGGGCGGGAGCGCGCACGATGCGCGGCATGCAGCGCTTCTATGCCAGCAAGGGCTGGGATGCGGGGCCGCATCTGTTCATCGCCACCGACGGCATCTGGCTGTTCACGCCGATGGCCGACATCGGCATCCATGCCGGGCGCGGCAATGGCAGCCTGCGCGCCGGGTGGTACTCGATCGGCGTCGAGATGGTCGGCAATTATGACGAATCTCCGCCCGATGGGGTGATCTGGGAGCTGACGCGCCTCGTCCTCGGCAGCCTGTCACAGCGGCTGGACATCGCCCCGCGCGCCCTGATCAGCTTTCACCGCGACTACAGCCCCAAGAGCTGTCCGGGGCGCGCCGTCGGCAAGGAATGGGTCATCGCCGAGGTCGAGGCGTGGTTGGCCCGGCGCGCGGCACCGCCGGCGCCGCCGGTGGCCGTGGCACCAGCCACGGACGACGAAGCCTACCGGGAGGCCTTGCTCGAGCATGCCTACCGGCAGCGCGGCGAGGGGTACCAGAGCGGCTGGGCCTTTCACGATGCGGCGCTCCGGCATCAGCTGGGCAATCCGCTCGCGCGGCGCCAGGCGCTCCAGGCCGCCGGGCGGCGCATCGTGTTCCAGCCGTTCGCCCGCGAGACGCTCTATGCCGCCGTGCCCGACTGGGGGGATGCCGAACGTCTGTCGACGCTGCTGGATGGCGCCATCCCGCCGCCGGGCGGGCTCGGCCGGGCCTTGCTGGACGCGCTCTTCGCCACGGGCGGCGTGCGTTTCGAGCCGCAGCATCCGTTGCATCGGGCGGCAGCGCTCGATCTGCGCTGTGGTCCACCGCTCGCCGATGTCCAGCCGATTCGCGGCGCCACCGGCGCCTACCTCGTGCTGCCATGCGCATGCGAGACGCTGTACGCGCCGGCCGACCGCCCGCAGCAGGTCGCCCGGGCCAGCACACTGCGCGATCCGGCGCTGCGCGAGTTGCTCTGGCGCGCGGCGTACCGCGCGGCAGGCCAGCCCTACCTCGCCGGCGACGCCCTCCAGCGCGAGGCACGCCGCCACGAGCTCGGCGTGCCGCTCGCGCCGACGACGCTGGTCGCCGCCGCCGGTCGGCGCGTCCGTCTGGCGGTCTTTGCGGCGGATGCACTCTGCATCGAGGGTGACGGCAGCATCGCGCGGCTGAGCGCGCTGCCCGCCAGCAGGCCGTTGCTCGCGGCGGCGGCACCAGCGCCAGCCATCGCGACCATCGCCCGCGCCGGCCCCGGCGCGAGTGCCTGGTCGCCACGATTCGGCGCCCGCATCAGCGCCATCGTCGTCCATCGGCGCGCCGTGAGCCTCGAACAGCTCCTGACACCCGACGCGCGCTGGTCGCCACATTACCTGGTGTGTCGCGATGGCGCCATCATCCAACTCGTCGATGACGCGCTGGCCGCCTGGCACATCGGCATGGCGATGTGGCGCACACGGCGGCGCAATCTCAACCGCAGCAGCATCGGCGTGCTGGTCGAGCCCGCCGAGGCGCCCAATCCGGCGCAGCAGCGCGCAGTCGCGTGGCTCATGCGCCGATTGCGGCGCCGCTATACCCTGTCGGCCGACGACATCATCGCGGTGACGCCGCCCGACGATCACCGTGAGACGGCACGCCTGCCGATCACCCACGCGAAAGGCCTACTCCCGTGAGTCACGACAGCATCTATCACCTCATCGGCGGTGACGCCACCATCGCGCAGCTCGTCGAGCGATTCTACGCCCGCGTCGAGGCAGACCCCCGACTGCGGCCGATGTTCCCCGCTGATCTCGCGCCCGGCAAACATCACCAGTATCTGTTCATCCGGCAGTATTTCGGCGGGCCGGGCGCGTACGCCGATCTGCGCGGCCATCCGCGCCTGCGGATGCGCCACGCGCCGTTCACGATCGGTCAGCGCGAGCGCGACGCGTGGCTCGGGCACATGCTCGCCGCGATCGACGACGTCGGCATCGCCGAACCGGCACGCAGCGCGATGCGCGACTATTTCGCCCGCGCCGCGACCCACATGATCAACCACGTTGAGCGAACCGACGGCGAGATCACGCTGGAAGGCCAGTGATGCGATCACGCCGCACCGGCTGCCGGCACGGCGTGCCGCCAGCGCCACGCCCCACCCTCACCGCTGCTCCAGCGCGTCCCGCTGCTCCAGCGCGCGGCGCGCCGCGTCCTGCGAGGCCGCCTGCTTGCTCGGCCCGCTGCCCACGCCCAGCACATGATCGCCCAGATACACCTCGACGGTGAATGTCCGGCGGTGATCCGGCCCCGACGCCGCAACCGTGCGATAGCGCGGCGTCTGGTTCTGCATGCTCTGGACATCGCGCTGCAGCCGGCTCTTGAAGTCATCGGCGCGCGCGTCGGCGACCGCCCCGATCGCCGCCATATGCTGGCGCAAGCGTGGCGTGAGGAAGCTGCGGGCGCCGGCCAGGCCATGGTTCTGGTAGATGGCGCCGATCAGCGCCTCAAAGCCGTCAGCGAGGACGTTATCGTTGTCGCGGGCGCCGCCGCGCTCGGCGCCACGGCCGATGCGCAGGAACGTGCCGAGCTCGAGCGTGCGCGCATGATCGGCGAGGATGCGCGTGCGGATCAGTTCGGCGCGCATCTCGGTGAGCTGCCCCTCATCGGCAGCCGGATACGCCTGATAGACCAGCTCGGCAGCGACGATGTTCAGGACTGCGTCGCCGAGGAACTCGAGCCGCTCGTTGCTCGCAGGCACCACCGGCGCATGCTCGTGCATGTACGACCGGTGGGTCAGCGCCTGGGCGAGCAGCGTCGTGTCATCAAACGTCAGGCCGATGCGATCAAGCAATGTCGCCAGTGCAGCCATCAGTGCCCCAGTGATCCGCGCCGGTGATCACGCCACATAGCGCCGGATCACCAGCGAGACGTTGTGTCCGCCGAAGCCAAACGAATTGCTCAGCGCGGTATCGATGCGGCGCGGCCGCGGCACATTCGGCACATAGTCCAGATCGCACTGTGGATCCGGCGTCTGCAGGTTGATCGTCGCGGGCAACAGCTCGTTGCGGATGGCCAGGATCGTCACGATCGCTTCGATCGATCCTGCAGCACCCAGCAGATGGCCGAACTGCGACTTGTTCGAGCTCACCGGCACCTGCGCCGCGCGCTCACCGAGCAGCGCCTTGATCGCCTGGGTCTCGGCGATGTCGCCGATCGGCGTGCTGGTGCCGTGTGCGTTGATGTAGTCGACATCGGCGGAGTCGATGCCCGCGTGCTGCAGCGCCGTGCGCATCGCGCGCAACGCGCCCTGGCCGCCCGGCAGCGGCTGCGTCACATGGTAGGCATCGGCCGACAATCCGTAGCCGATCAGTTCGGCGAGGATGGGCGCGCCGCGGCTGATGGCATGCTCGAGCGATTCCAGCACGACGACCGCACCACCCTCGGCCAGCACGAATCCCTCGCGGGTCGCATCAAACGGTCGCGAGGCCGTCGCCGGCTCATCGTTGCGCGTCGAGATCGCGCGCGAGGCGGCGAACGCGGCGATGCCGATGCGCGTGATCGGCGCCTCGCTGCCGCCGGCAACCATCGCATCGGCCCAGCCGCGCCGGATGGTCTCGGCTGCCTCGCCGATGGCGTGGGCGGCGGTGGCACAGGCCGACGTGACGCAGAAGTTTGGCCCCTGCAGGTTGTACATCATCGAAACCTGCCCCGATGCCATGTTGGTGATCATCGCCGGCACGACGAACGGCCCGACGCGGCCGGCCCCGCGCGCGTTGAGCACGGTGACGCTGTCCGCGAGCGTCCCGAGGCCGCCGATGCCGCTGCCGATCACCGCGCCGACACGCTCGGTGTTCTCGGCAGTGATCGTCAGACCGGCGCCGCGGAGCGCCTCGCCGGCGGCGGCGACGGCAAAGTGCACGAACCGATCCGTCCGTCGCGCATCCTTGCGATCCATGTACTGGTGTGGATCGAAGCCGGGCACCTCCGCCGCGATCCGCGAACCGAGGTCATCGACCGGGCAGAGCGTGGTTGGCCCAACTGCGCTCCGGGCCTCGACGATGCCCTGCCACAGCGAGGCGATATCGAGGCCGAGCGGACTCACCGCACCCATACCTGTGATGACAACGCGCCGACTCATCGAGGTACTCCTTGGTGTTCTACCGGATGCTCGCGCCATTATACCAGACGCGCGACGGAACGGCCGGCGGGGTCGGCAGCCGCCAGGGCTACGTCAACGCCACCTCCGGCGGGGGCCGGGGGCGGCTTCGCTGCCCCCGGTATTGGTTTCTGGGTGTCGCCGGCAGCTTGGCTGCCGCAACACCCAGAGCACAGAGGCCGAGGCAGCGCTTCAGGAACGACGATGGCGCCCCAGGCAGCCGCGGCACGCATGCGACCGGCAGCACGGGCAGCGGGCCAACCAGACTGCTCCGGCCGGCCCGATGGTCGCAGGGCCACGCATGAGCCTACCAGACCGCCATCACCCTGGTCGGGCCGCCCGAGCCGGCGGCAATCTTGGGTGCACCGACGAAGACCGTCGCACCGCTCGGTGGAATCGCCTCGAGGTTGGCCAGATTCTCCAGGCCCCAGCGGTTGGTGCCCAGCAGCGTGAAGTGCGTGGCGAAGGTCGCCGAGGGGCCATGATCCAGGCTCAGCGTGTCGACGCCGATGCCGGAGATGCGGCGCTCGAGCAGCAGGAAGTCGATGGCATCCTTGCCGAAGCCGGGGAACTGCATCACGCCGCTGCTGTCGGTGTTGCGGAATGCCTCGGTCGAGCCGGCCCGTGCCCCCCAGCCGCTCGCCATCAACACTGCGGCGTTGTCGGGCAGCCGGCCATAGCGCCGCTCCCAGGCGCGAATGTCGTCGGGGGTCACCTCGTAGGCCGGCTCACGCTGCACGCTGGCCGTCACGTCGATCACCGCCGCCGGGACGACCAGGTTCTGCACCTCGAGCTGATCGACGAACAGCCCGCCCTTGGCAAAGTGAATCGGCGCATCCATGTGCGTCCCCGAGTGCTCCCAGTAGTTGAGCACGCTGCCGTAGTAGCCGTCGGCATCGTGCGAGACGATCGGCGTGATGGTGAACGCCGGTGCGCCCGGGAACAGGGGAAACTGTGTGCCGAGACGATGGGTGAGGTCGGCGACGTTGCTGAAGCTCGTCCGTCGCACGCTGGCGGCCTGCGCCTGGCCGAGCGGCATGGCCAGCGCTGCGACCGCAGCGCCCAGGCCAAACTTCAGGACTCCGCGGCGGCTACTCGATGGGCAGGACAGGCTGGCGGCGGCATTGGGTGGGCACATCGTCTGATCCTCCTGATGAAAACCGGTTCTCCGGGGCTATGCATCGACATGGCGCTCGACGCGCCCCGCGACGCTGGTGGGGCGGGTGATGGCGAGCAATACCGGGCAGAGCCGATCGAGATCGGCATGCAGCTGCGCCAGGTCGGCGTCGTCGCAGGCGCCGGCGACGCGCACGACGTAGCGCAGGCCGGTGGGTGGCACCGGGGCCTCGGCGTCGACCGACAGCGTGCCACGGTAGTCGAGTTGCCCGCTGACGTCGACCTCGAGCTCATCGAGGGCGATGCCGCGATCGGCGGCGATGACCAGCGCCGAGTGCGCCAGGCAGCTTGCCAGCGCGCCCAGCAGGAGTTCGGGTGCGCTGGCGCCGAGACCGAAGCCGCCCAGCGCAGCGCCCGCATCGGTGACGACTGCGTGGTCGCGAATACGCACCGGACGCAGCCCGGTTCCGGCGGCGACGCGCACGCTGGCCCGCAATGGCGCCGGCGCGAGCTCGCCGGTACGCAATTGCGCGCGGTAGGCATCGACAAGGCGGCGCTTGCGTTCAAGATATTCGGTCAGGCGCCATGTTGGCGGCATGATCCCCTCACATGGTGCGTCAGCGGCGGCTGTGCGCACTTCGGGACAGATCGCCCGATTCGCGACCTGGACGGCGGGTTACGATGGTTCGCCACTCTAGCATGCGGCAGAATGAATTGTCAAGCCGGTCGCGGCAGCAGGCACGCGGCACCGGCGCGGATCGGGCACGGGGCAGCGAGAAGCGCAAGACACACAGGATGGAACCTTGCCACCACTCCTACATACCTTCGTGGCTTCGTGTGAGCCCGCCTCCCGCCCCTTCGTGCCTTCGTGTCTTCGTGTAAGCCCGTCTCCCGTCTCTTCCCGTCTCCCGTCTCTTCCCGCCTCCGTCTCTTCCCGTCCCCCGTCTCTTCCCGTCTCCCGTCTCTTCGTGCTTTCGTGGCTTCGTGTGAGCCCGTCTCTTCCCGTCTCCCGTCCCTTCGCGTCTCCCGCCCCTTCGTGCCTTCGTGTCTTCGTGTGAGCCCGTCTCCCGCCCCTTCGTGCCTTCGTGGCTTCGTGCGAGCCCGTCTCCCGTCCCGGCGTATCAGAAGGCCGTGTCTTGTGCGTCCGTGCAGCCCCCGAGCGCGGTCGGCACCGGGGGCGCGATGCGTACGCTCACGGCCGCCATCCTCACGCCGGCGCCGGGCCGTCGTCGGCCGACAGCAGCCGACGGGCGTGGCGGTACGGGAAGCGGCGCAGATTGGCGCTGCACAATCCGGCGGTGTCCATCTCGATCACTGCGGTGGCGATCGGCAGATAGGCCGTGCGATACGCCACCGCCGACTTCACCACGATCATCTGCTGCTCCTCGGGCACGATGCCGACGCTGCGCAGCTGCGCCAGATCCATCGGCGGCGTCTTGAGCGTCGTGAGCACGACCTCGACGCCCTGCACCCGCAGCCGGGCGGTCGGCCCCATCACCACCTCGGCGCCGTACAGCGACGCAAAGTGATGATCGCGGCGCTCGCAGACGAAACGCCCATCGCCCAGGAAGCAGACCACCCCCGTGACCGGCAGCGGGTCGCCGTGCCAGCGATCGACCGCGCCGCCGACCGTCAGCGTGACGCGGGCGCCGAGGCCCGCCTCCCGGCACCGCATCACCGCCGTGGGATCGGCCAGCACGATCACACCGCGCTCGACGCCGGCCTCGAGCATCGCGCGCAGGGCATCGGTGCCATCGCCGGGCGTGCCACCGCCGATGTTGTCGGCCGAATCGACCAGAATGACCGGGCCAGCCGGACGCATCAACGCCTGGCGCACCGCGGCGGCGGGGGCTAGCTGCGCGATCGGCGCGGCGGCAGCGTGGTCGAGCAGCAGCGCGCCAAGCTGGCCGGCAAGCTGCCGCGCCAACTCAGGCTGGCCATCGGTGCAGACCACGATCGACGGCCCGGTCCACGGCGTATCGGCGTAGGCAAACCCGGCGAAGACGCTGATCGCCAGCACGGCCGGGTCGCGTTCGAGCCGGGCGACGGCATCATGCACCGCCCGCAGCGGCAGGTCGGCGGTGCCGGTGGCCTGGGGCGCCAGCACCAGCGGCGGCGCGGCGTAGGCCATGGTCGGGCGAATCTGCCGCGCCATCAGCCGCTCGAGCAGCGCGGCACATTCCAGCCCGCGGTCGTAGGCGTCGTCGTGGGGATTGGTATCGTAGGCCACCAGCAGATCACAGGCCGCGACGATGTCGGGGCTGATGTTGCCATGCATGTCGAACTCGACGACGACCGGCACGTCCGCGCCGACGATGCCGCGCACGCGCACCAGCAGGTCGTATTCGGGGTGCTGGCTGTCCTCGGCGACGGCCGCACCATGCAGGGCGAGCAGCACGCCGTCGAGCGGCATGGCGGCGGCGAGGTGCGTGAGCAGGGTGTCATGGATGATGCGGCGGGCATCGGCCGTGACCATCCCGCCCGGCATGGCGGCGGCATACATCGTGCCATGCAGCGACCAGCCGCGGGCGCGCCCGCCGTCGATCATGCCGCCGATCCCCGCAGCACTCCCGCCGAGCTGTGTCAGCATGGCATCGCCCGCCACCGCGCACTGCACCTGAAACATCGCCAGCGTCGTCGACGGCGTGGCGAAGGTATGTGTCTCGTGGAGCCAGCCGCCGACGGCGACGCGCGGTACGTGTGCAGGAGGCATGGGCTCACTCCGCGGCATCGGCCACACCAGCCTGATCCAGCCGATCGACGCCGGGGACGCCGCGGCGCTCGATCGCCTGGATGCTGAACAGCAGCGCGCGCGGCAGATGAAAGAAGCCCTTGTACGGCCCGCCCTTGCTGAGCAGCGCCGGCGTCCCATCGCGCGCCAGGTAGCCAAACCACTCGCCGTGCACCGGATCGGCGAAGCGGGTGAAGCTATAGCGATCGACGCGCTCCAGCCACTCGAACCAGCGTGCCTCGCCGGTGAGGATGGCCGCCAGCACCAGCGCATAGAGCGCCTCGGTATGCGGCCACCACAGCTTCATCGTCGCCTCGAGCTGCTGCGGCGGCCGTCCGGCGGTATCCATGAAGTAGAAGATGCCGCCGTGCTCCGCATCCCAGCCATACTCCAGCGAGCCGGCGAGGACATCATAGGCCAGTTGGCGCGACGGCGGATCATCGACGAACTCGAGCAGATGCAGCAGGAACCAGGCGACCTCGATGGCGTGGCCGGGGTTGAACAGGCGGCCCTCGTACCAATCGCCCAGATCACGGCCGTCGAGCGGCACGTTCTCGATCAGGATGCGGCGCTCGGCATCATAGTGCCGCCTGACATCGCGCAGCGCCTGCGCCATGATCGCACGGAAGCGCGGATGCGGATCAACGCGGGCGATCTCGATCGCCAGGCTGGCGACCACCATCACGTCGGCGAGATTGCTCACCGCCGGCGCGCCGGCGAACGCCGGCCGCCCCAGCAGCGTCGGATCGGCGATCCAGCGGCGGATGTCATCGAACAGCACGATCGCGTCGCGCCGCAGCGCCAGATCGCCGGTCGCCCGGGCGACCTCGAGCATGCCGAGGCACGCGAAGACTGCCCCATAGGGTTTGCGCTGCAGAAACACCGGCGCGCCGTCGCGGTCGAGGCTGAAGTAGAACCGCCCATCGGCGGCGCGACCGTGCTGCTGCAGGAACGCGAGGATGTGCTGCGCGGCATCGCGCCACGCCGGTCGTGGCTCGTACTCGTTGTACAGCCGCGCAAACATCCAGGCGGCGCGGCCCTGCATCCAGATGTACTTCTTGCTGTCGCTCAGCGTGCCATCGCGATCGAGGGCAGTGAACACACCACCCCGCTCACGGTCGATACCGTGGCGCTCCCAGAACGGAATGACGGACTCGTCGAGGGCGCGCCGGTAGCGCGCCGCATAGGCTTCGAGCATCATCGCCTCCCCATCACATCACCGTCACACGGCCGGCGACGCTCCCAGCAGCGCCTGGTGATCAACCATCAGACACCGATCCATCACGACAGTCAGGCCGGCGGCGCGCGCGATGGCAGCAGCAGCATCGTTGCGGATGCCCAACTGCAGCCACAGCGCCCCGGCGCGCACGGCCACCGCCTCGTCGGCAATCGGCGGCACCTGATCGGGCCGCCGGAAGACATCGACGATGTCGATCGGCACCGGAACATCGCTCAGCCGGGCGTAAGGTGTCTCACCCAGAACCGGCTCGGTCAGCACCGGATTGACCGGAATGATGCGGTAGCCCTGGCGTTGCAGATACGCCGCGACACGGAACGAGGCGCGCGTCGGATCGGCGCTCAGGCCGACGACGGCGATGGTACGGGCGCGGCGCAACAGCTCGCGCAACAGCTCACTCGTGGGTTCCATCAGAGGTTCTCCTCATGGGTGTGCGGCAAACCACGCCTGTGCCGCGACGACGTCGCGCCGGATCTGTGCGACAAGCTCGGCGACGCTGGCGAAACGCTGCTCGGCGCGCAACCGCGCGAGGATCTGCAGCGTCAGCGGCTGGTCGTACAGATCGCCGTCAAACTCCAGCAGATGAGCCTCGACGGTGCGACGCAGGCCATCAAAGGTCGGGCGCACGCCGATGTTGGTGACGGCCGGCCGCCACGCGCCGGCGACCTGTGCCCGGCAGACGTAGACGCCGTTGGCGGGCACCAGCCGCCCGGCCGGCAATGCCAGGTTGGCGGTGGGAACGCCGATGGTGCTGCCACGGCGGTCGCCGCTGACCACCCGGCCGGCGAGATGGTACGGCCGGCCGAGAATGGTCGTGGCAGTATCGATATCGCCCTCGAGCAGCGCATGGCGGGCAGCGGTCGAGCTGAGTCGCGGCCCATCGGTCGCCAGCCGTTCGATGATGTGAACGCTGAATCCGAGCCGGGCGCCGAGCTGGCGCAACACCGCCGGTGTACCCTCGCGATCATGGCCGAGCACAAAATCCCAGCCGATCCACAGCTCGCGCAGCGGCAATGCGTCGCAGACGCGCTCCATGAACGCCGCGGCCCGCAACCGGCTCAGCGCGGCAGTGAATGGCTCGATGACCAGCAGATCGAGCCCCTGCGCCGCCAGCAACGGGATCCGCTCATCGAGCGTGGTCAGCAGCAGTGGCGCGTGCTCGGGTCGCACGATCTGCGCCGGATGCGGTTCGAAGGTCAACGCCGCAGCATCAAGGCCCAGTTGCCGTGCGCGCGCGACGACCGTCGCCAGCACGTGCTGGTGGCCGCGATGAATGCCGTCAAACACACCGATCGTCAGCGCCAGTGGCGCGGCATGACTGGCCGACCCGATTCCTTCAGACACCTGCATGGTCGCCTCGTGTCCCATCTGTTCGTCTGGCTGTGTGGTGCTCCGGGTTCGGCTGCGGCCGGCGCGTGGCGCGGTGGCAGGCCGATCGTCGGCAGCCGCATGCATCCCGCTGCCTGATCATCGCTGCGGCCATGCTGTCGCGTGCATGCGGCGGGCGGCTGATGCGCGCCCGCTACAGTATAGCCGCAGTACGGCGTCCGGATGCTGATGGCCGCCGGCGCGCGCGCCTGGCTCCGCCTCGGGCCATCGACCGGCATGCCCGCTCGTGGAGTTGCGCCGATCACGGGCGAGCTATCGCTGGCCCAGAGCCGTGCCGGCCTCACAGGCGCCGTGCGGGCAGTGGTATCCGCCGCGCGCGAACGCGACGGCGCCCATCTTCATCGCGCACCGGTCTCAGGGCTCATGGCCAAACACCTTGCGCGGCCGCCAGTGCGCGCCGTCGCGTTCCAGCAACGCCACCAACCCGCCGCTCGCATCACAGGCATACGCGCGGGTGATCGCGGCATCGGCGGCGGCAGGGATCGTGCGGCCATGGCGCAGCGCCGCGCAGGCCGCCGCATCGAGGGCGAGCGGCACCCAGCCCGCCAGCGCCACCGTCGGCGGCAGGCAGTGCGCCAGCACCGCCTCGCGCCCGTCGAGCGCCGCCAGCGGCAGCGCATCGGCCAGCACGAACGCGCCGACAGCAATGCGCTGCAGTGCCGCCAGATGGGCACCGCAGCCCAGCCGCTCGCCGAGGTCGCGCGCCAGCGACCGGATGTAGGTCCCCTTGCCGCACGCGACTTCGAGCGAGATGCGGCTCGCCTGCACCTCGAGCAGCGTCAGCCGATAGATCAGCGCCGGCCGCGCCGCACGCTCGACGATCTGGCCGGCGCGCGCGAGTTGATACAGCCGCTGCCCCTGGTGATGCAGCGCCGACACCATCGGCGGCACCTGCATGATCGCGCCGCGGAACGGCGCCAGCGCCACCTCGAGCAGCGCCGCATCCAGCGGCGGCACCGGCGCCGTCGCCAGCACCGCCCCCTCGGCGTCATCGGTACTGGTCGTCGCGCCGAGCTGCACCACCGCGCGATACACCTTGACCGTCTCATCCTGGAGCATCTCGATCAGGCGCGTCGCAGCGCCGAGCGCACACACCAGCACGCCCGTCGCCGCCGGATCGAGCGTCCCGGCATGCCCGACCCGCGACTGCCCGGCGGCGCGACGCACGCGGGCGACGACATCGTGCGAGGTCAGCCCGGCTGGTTTGTCGATCACCAGCACGCCGTCGATCACGGTGCGCCCGCCGCGGCGACCGCCGCACGTAGCGCCGGGATGACCAGCGCCACTGCCTCGTCGGGCGGCAGCGCCAGCGTGGCGCCGGCTGCCTGACGGTGCCCCCCGCCGCCCAGCCGCGCCGCGACCGCCGACACGTCGACCGGCGGGCGCGAGCGCAGGCTCAGCCGCGTCGTCGCGCCGTGCTCACGAAAGACTGCGCACGCCCGCAGGCCATCGAGGCGCTGCAGGACATACATGACCTCGTCGGCATCCTCGGGAAGCGTGGCGGTCGCCGCAAACATCGCCTCGGTCACGACCGTCCACGCCACACCATCGACATACTGCATCCGCGCGAGCGCCTGGCCAACCAGCGCCGCCGTGGCGCCGGGCAACGACAGGTGCAATGCCGTCACCACCTGCTGGTGCGACGCGCCGCGGTCGATCAGGTCGGCGGCGGCGCGCAGGCTCGCCGGCCGGGTCGCCGAGGTCTGGAAGCTCTGGGTGTCCGACACCACGCCCAGCAGCAGCGCGGTCGCCGCATCGGCGTCGAGCGCCCAGCCCATCACGTCGAACAGCCGCGCCAGCAACTCACAGGTCGAGGCCGCACCGGTATCGACCAGGTTCAGGCTGGCGCCGGCATCGTTGGTGGCGTGATGATCGACCAGCACCATCGGCCGGGCGGCCAGCCAGGCGCCGTGCTCCGCGCCGATCGGCCCCAGGCGCGCGATGCTGGCCGTATCCACCAGCACCACCAGATCGGCGTCGGGCAGCGGCATGCCCCGCTGATAGAGACCGCGACCCGGTCGACGCCGGCGAGGATGTTCGCGCAGCGGGGCAGATCCGGCCAGACCAGCGCGCTGGCCACGATGCCGCGGGCGGCAAAGGTCTGGACGACGCCGAGCATCGAGCCGATCGCATCGCCATCCGGATTGAGATGCGTCAGCACCAGCGGCTGGCGCGCCGCACCGAGCGCCGCCGCGAAGGCTGTGGCAGCTTTCCTGGCGTCGTCAAATCGCATCACGCGCCTCTCATGGTGGTAGCACACCGACGGCACATCACACGGCATCGGGCCCGGCGCCCCGGGGCCCCGGCAGCAACCGGTAGACCGCGTGGCCGGAGCGCTTGCGCATCTGTCGCAGCCGCAACGCCTGCGCACTGCCTAGCGCCGGGATGAGCCGGTTCAGGCCGCTCACCACCACAAACCAGTACGCCCCGGTGGGCGCCAGGCGGGCCAGCGGCGCCCGGATGAACTCCGCATCGATCGCATCATCACCGATCTTCGCCGGCACATTCGACACGATCAGGTCGTACGCCCCCGCAGGCACCGCCTCAAACCCAACGCTGCCGATCACCCGCACGTTCGCCGCCTCATTGAGGCGGGCATTATGCTGCGCATAGCGCACAGCCAGCAGGTCGCGATCGACCGCCAGCACCTCGGCCTCGGGGAACAGGCGCGCCAGGACCACGCCAATCACGCCGCAGCCGCAGCCCATGTCGATGATGCGCCGCGGCGCCAGCGCGACATCGATCGTGCGCAGCAGCAGGTCTGTCCCCTCGTCGATCTGGAACGACGAGAAGATCGTGTGCGCCACATCAAACTCGAAGCGCATGCCACGATGCTCGTATGCAATGCGCTTCTTGAAATAGCCGTCATCCGGCGGCGCGAGCGACGCGCGCATCACGGCACGTCGTCCGGCAGGTGGGGTGGATTGGCGGCGCGCTCCGCTGCGACATCGCGCAACACCTCGTTGATCCGCACGCTGTAATCCAGCGATGTGTCGTGCATGAACTGCAGCTCGGGCACCACCCGCAGATGGCGCAGCTCGCGCGCGACACACCGCCTGATGAACCCCGCCGCCCGGGCGAGCGCCGCCATCGTCGCCTGACGATCAGCAGCGCTGCCCATCACCGATATCGCGACGCGCGCATGCTGCAGGTCGTCGCTCACCTGCACCCCCACCACCGTCGCGAAGCCGACGCGTGGATCCTTGACCTCGCGCTGAATGATGCTCCCGACGATTGCGCGCAATTCATCGGCGACCTGTTGCGTCCGTCGCGACATCGCTATACCGTCCGTTCGACCTTTTCGGTCCGATAGAACTCCATGTTGTCACCGATCTGCACATCGGTGAAACTTTCGACCACCAGACCACACTCGTAGCCCGACGTCACTTCGCGCACATCCTCCTTGAAGCGCTTGAGGCTCCCGATCCGCCCATCGTGAACGACGACGCCGCCCCGCAGCACGCGCACCGCATAGGTCCGCATGACCTTGCCATCGGTGATGAATAGGCCCGCGACGATCTCGCGGCTCGGCAGGCGGAAGGTGTTGCGTACCTCGGCAAAACCCTCGGTCACCTGCCGGTACTCTGGGTCGAGCATCCCAACCATCGCCTTGCGCAGGTCGTCGGTGAGCTGATAGATGATGTTATAGAAGCGGATGTCGATGCCATATTGCTCGGCAAGCCGCCGCGCTGCCGGATCGGGGCGCGCATTGAAGCCGATGATGATCGCCCGTGAGGCGATCGCCAGGTTGACATCGCCTTCGCCAATGGCGCCGGTACCCTTCTGGAGCATGCGAATCTGCACCTGATCGGTGTTGAGTTGCCCGAGGGCGTGCTCGATGGCGCCGATCGACCCGGTGACGTCCGCTTTGAGGATAATGTTCAGGTCTTTGATCTGACCCTGCTGGATCTTGTCGAACAGGTTATCGAGGCTCATGCCGCGCATGCTGGCCATGGCCTCGACGCGCAACTGACGCTGGCGCTGCAGTGCCACCTCGCGCGCGATCGACAGATCGCCCATCGTCTGCAGGATGTCGCCGGCCTGCGGTACGGCGGTCAATCCGAGGATGACCACCGGCATGGATGGCTCGGCAGAACGCAGCCGCCGGCCATTGTCGCTGAACATCGCCCGGATGGTCCCGGTCGCACTCCCGACCAGCACGTTGTCCTCGAGGCGCAGCGTGCCATTCTGGATCAGGACGGTCGCAATCGGGCCGCGGTTCTTGTCGAGCTCGGCCTCGACGATCGTGCCGACCGCCGACGCGTCGGGGTTGGCCTTGAGCTCGCCCAGATCGGCGACGAGCAGCACCATCTCGAGCAGGCCGTCGATGTTGATGCGGTTGCGCGCCGAAACCTCGACCGAGGGGACATCGCCGCCGTACTGCTCGACCACTACGCCGTGATTGGCGAGTTGCTGCCGCACGCGGTCGGGGTTGGCGTTGACGATGTCGATCTTGTTGATCGCCACGATCATTGGGACGCCGGCGGCCTTGACGTGCGCGATGGCCTCGACGGTCTGCGGCATCACGCCGTCGTCGGCGGCCACCACCAGCACGACGATGTCGGTCACCTGGGCGCCACGGGCACGCATGGCGGTGAAGGCTTCGTGACCCGGCGTGTCGAGAAAGGTGATTTTGCGCGACTGCAATTCGACCTGGTAGGCGCCGACGTGCTGGGTGATGCCGCCCGCCTCACTCTCGGCGACCCGGGTGCTGCGGATGGCGTCGAGCAGCTTGGTCTTGCCGTGATCGACATGCCCCATGATCGTGACCACGGGCGGTCGCGGCCGTAGCTCGCTGGGCACCTCGGCCGAGAGTACGTCCTTGATGCTTTCGACGATGCCGGCAAGCTGCTCGGGGACATGCTCGGTGGTCTCGATGCCGAAGTCGGCAGCGATCAGCGCGGCGGTGTCGTAGTCGATCTGCTGGTTGATGTTGGCGAGCACGCCGCC
This sequence comes from Chloroflexota bacterium, assembly GCA_018969485.1. Classification (GTDB taxonomy): domain Bacteria; phylum Chloroflexota; class Chloroflexia; order Chloroflexales; family Roseiflexaceae; genus CAIQIY01. The sequence goes on along the minus strand of JAGWYG010000050.1, from coordinate 4,620 downwards.
TTTCATCAAGGCCTTGAGGATCTCGGCGGCGCCTACACCCGTCGCCTCGGAGAACTCGCGGACTGTCATGGTGTTGGAGAGTTGCACTGGGCCGCGGGGCCGGGCGGGGACGCGCGCTGCAGGCAGCAGGCGCGCAGCACCGGGTGCCGGGCGCGCCATGCCGCCCGATCGGCCACCCGATCGGCCACCGCGACCGCCCGATCGGTCATCGCCATCGGTACTGCGCGCTTCATCACGCCCGGCCGTGGCAGGCCGGCTGGCGCCGCGGGCCGGGCCACGGCTGCCGCGCGGGTTGCCACCGCCGGCGAAGCCGCCGCCGCCACCGCCGGCAAAGCCACCGCCACCACCGCCACCCGGCGGGCGTCCACCGCCACCACCCGGCGGGCGTCCACCACCGCCACCCGGCGGGCGTCCACCACCGCCACCCGGCGGGCGTCCACCGCCGCCACCCGGCGGGCGTCCACCGCCGCCACCCGGCGGGCGTCCACCACCGCCACCGCTGGTCAATTCGAACGTGCGACGAGGCGTGGCGCCAGCCACGGCACTCCCCGGTTGCGATATCACCATATGAGTCCTCGCTCCTCCATACGCCGCCACCGATGACAGCGGTGACACATGGATGCTGGTCGCACGCATGCCGTTCAGCGCAGCACGCGCATGGCCATCAGTCATTCTCCGATGTTCGCGACGGCATCGCCGCCGCGCTGGCAATGAGCGCCGCGCGATCGTCCTCGTTGAGACGATCGATGCGTAGCGCTCGCTCAAGCATGCCACGCCGTAACGCAACCTCCCAGCACTCGCGCGCGGCACAGAGATACGCTCCACGACCGGAGCGCTTTCCCGTTCGATCCAGACTGACCCGTCCTTCGGCATCACGCACCAGGCGCAGCAGCGCGCGCTTCCCCTCGACGATGCGACAGGCGATGCATGTCCGGCGCGGCACAGGTCGTGCCGGCGCACCGGCCCCCGCCGGCTGACTTCGCTTCACATGGCCTCCTGCGCTGTGCAGCCGGGCTTACTCCGATGTGCCGGCGCGCAGATACTCCCCGATCAACTGCTCGGGGTTATCGCGAAAGATGCGCAGCGCCCGGCTGGTCGCCCGGATGATCACCGTCGATCCCGGGACGACGTTGTCCAGCGGGCCATAGGACTGCGAGTCGTAATCGACCGTGCGATTCGGCTTGACCTTGCGTTCTTCCCGCACGGCGCGCTGCCACTCCAGTTCGGCGGCCTCGGCGCGCTCGCGCGCCTCGCGCAGCGGGTTGGCTTCGCCCGATGTCGCGTCCAGCAGCGCCGTGTCGCCGGCGTTCCCTTTGACGATGTCGATGCGCCATGACGTCAGCCTGACGGCGAGCCGGACGTTCTGGCCTTCCTTGCCGATCGCCAGCGATGCCTGCTCTTCGGCGACGAGCACGCGCGCCGTGCGGTCGCTTTCGTTGAGCGAGACGGCGCTGACGCGTGCGGGCGAGAGCGCATTCGCAATGAAGCGCGCCGGGTCGGGCGACCACGGCACGACGTCGATCTTCTCGCTGCCAAGCTCGCTGACGATGTGCTGGATGCGCGTGCCGCGAATGCCGACGCATGCTCCGATCGGATCGAGCCCCTCTTGCTGCGCGCTGACGGCGACTTTGGTGCGAACGCCGGCCTCGCGCGCGATCGCCCGAATCTCGACCAGGCCGCTCTGGACCTCGGGCACCTCTACCTCGAGCAGGCGCCGTACCAGGTCGGGGGACGATCGCGACACGGCGATGCGCACATCGCGCTCGGTACGCTCGACCCGGGTGATCACGAACTTCATGCGCGTCCCGGCGGTGTATCGATCGACGGGCGATTGATCTTTGCTCGATAGCCATGCCTCGGCGTGCCGGGCATCGAGATTGCTGGACTTGCCCCGGTCGATCTCGACGATGATTGAATTGCCACGATCGTACCGCCGTACGACTGCTGTCACCAATTGGCCTTCGCGATCGATGAACTCGTCGTAGATGTGATCACGCTCGGCATGGTGAAGCCCTTGTAACAACACCTGACGCATCGTCTGCGCAGCGATACGACCGAAATCCTTCGGCGTAATCTCGACGAGAAATGTTTGCCCGGCGATGATGTCGGGCTTGACTTTCCGTACCTCTGCAATATCGATCTCATGGGTGGGGTCAAGCACGTCCTCTACCACCATCTTGCTGGCAGACACCACCGCATGACCAGTTTTGGGATCTAATCGGATGGTGACATCCGGATCAGTCGAAGTCTTGTCAAACAATCGCCGGTATGCTTTCAGCAGTGCTTCTTCAACCTGCGAGATGATGATATCGCGAGAAATACCCCGCTGGCTGGCGATCATATCAACTGCAGCATAGAATTCACTCTTCGCCATGATATCCTCCACTCGTTGCACACCAGGGTATGGTGCCGTGCCACGGTTGTGTGAGCAATAAAAAACGTGGGGGTCGCCCACATCTCCACGTCGCCACAGGTCGCCAGTCCGGCGGGAGTCCGCCCGTGCAACGGGGCGTCGCTGCCCAATGCGGACCGTGCGATGCTCTACGGTCAAGTATAGCACCTCCGTCCAGTGAATGCAACCATTCGGCGGCTGAGGGGTTGCGCCGGCGGCGTGGCGTGGGAAGCCCGCGCACCGCGCCGGCCGGCAGGCTCCGGCAACCGCGCCGGGACGGCGATCAGGGTGCTGCCGACCGATGCAGCCGTCACCGCGCGGCCGGCGCGCCGCACACCACGGCCGGATGCCTGCGACGCCGCGTGCGGCCTGGCCCGCCGTGCAGGGCGTCCCCACGGCGGGCGGGTCGTCTCACGCCGGGCGCGGGTCCGGCGCACACGGCAGTCGGTGCGGGCGTTGCGGACACCGCCGCGCCGCAGCCCAACCACGGGCGCGCCACCACCGCTGGCTGCGCTTCGCGCAGCGGGCCAGCGTCGGCGCCGGGGGCGATGGCGCCCGCGTGGGCCGGCGTTCAGCAGCCGGCGGCGCGGCGGCGCGCCTTGGCCTCACGGGCCGCAGCGACCATCGCGCGCAGTTCGGGGTGGATGTGCAGCCGTGGCGGGGCGTGGCGGATGCTGTCGCGCAGCTCGGCCGGCGACGTGACTGGCTGTGCCAGCTCGGCGCGTACGGCGCCGAGTTGATCCGGGTGGTGCGCATCGCTGCCAGCGAGCAGCGGCAGGCCGTGCCGGGCGCTCAGGCTCAGCATGGCAGCGTGGTGCTCCGGGCCGGCGCGCCACAGATCCTTGGCGTTCAGGTCGAGCGCATCGAAGCGCGGCAGCAGCGCCGGCTGCAGGCGGGTGAGCTCGTGGCCCGGCCGCAGCGGGTGTGCGATGACATTGAACAGCGCCAGGTCCGCCTGGGCCGCGAAATACCCCGCCGCATCGATGCCGGGCACCAGCCGCATGATGAAGCGGCGAATCGCCTCGCGGCCACCGATCGCCAGCAGATGCACACCCTCGGCGACATCGACCTCGACGCCGGGGAAGAGCCGCACGCCGTCGGCATCGTAGGCGTGCTGCCGCCAGGGAAAGCTGGCATCGAGCGCATCGTGGATGGCCAGGATGTCGGCAGCGTCGCTGTGGTCGGTCAGCGCACAGACACCCAGCCCCTGCTGACGCGCCCGGGCAACCTGTGCCAGCATGTCGGCCTGGCTGAACGGCAGGCTGCGCGACAGGCTGGTGTGAACGTGAATATCGATCAGCATGGTCTCACTCGTCACCACCGCGCCGCAGCCGCGAGCACCAGAAAGAAGCCCGCCAGCGAACCACCGACGAACACAACGTCGCCGGAGCGCAGCTCCAGCGTGGCGAGCCGTAGCGCGCGCGCCGCCGGATGCGAGAGCGCGTGCCCGAAGCCGCGCGTCTCGAGCGCCTCGTAGCTGGTGCGCGTACGCCGCGCGGTGTTCAGGATCATCGGATAGAACGACATGATGATGAGATGGATCGTATGCCAGATCTGCCGCCAGTGCAACCAGCCCGGCGCAGGTGCGCCGACGCGCAGCCGCCGGGCATGGATCACCTGGTCGAACTCCTCGATGTACAGCGGCACCATGCGATAGGCATAGGCGATGCCGAAGATGATCGGCTGCGGCACGCCCAGCGCCAGCAGCCCGTCGCTCAGCCGATCAGGGTCGAGCGCCGCGAACAGCGTGATGCTGGCGAGCGAGACGGTAGCCAGCTTGAGCACCAGCGTGCTGAGGGCGACGAAGACCCCCAGATCGCCACCGAACAGGATGGCGACCAGCCCCCAGCCGGCGACGTCGCCGACGATGCCGATGCCCAGCAATGCCAGGACCAGCCGGTTGATCCGGGCGAGCGCGGCCACGCCGACGACCAGCAGCAGCACGCCGATCAGCGCATCGCGCTCGCGCAGCAGCCATGGCGCGATGGCGAAGAAGCCATACCAGACGAAGAGCGCGCGGGGATCGCGCCGGCCGAGCCAGTGCCGGCGCTCGCCGTAGACGGCCAGCAGCAACTGATGGCGCAGGCCGGCGAGCGAGAACTGGCGACGGAGCGTTTCCCAGGTCATGCCGATCCTCCCCTGCTGTCGGGTGCGGCAGCCTCGCCGCGCCAGCGCAGGCGCGCGGCGAGCTCGGCCGCAGCGCGCGGCGCCGGGCGCACGCCCAGCGC
>JAGWYG010000005.1 GCA_018969485.1 Chloroflexota bacterium | reverse complement strand
GGCGGCGGGGGGTGCCGGGGGGCGCCGCGCCCCCGGCGGCGTGGTGGGCGCCGGTGCCGTCGCAGGGCTCGGCGATGGGGTTTCACCCGACGGCGCGCCGTGCCCTGCAGGGCACGGCTGCCGGGGCCAAGACCGCCTGCGCGGCCTGCCAGCACCGCCCGCGCAGGCCGGCTTCGCCGCGATGGAGCCGAGGGATGTGCCCCACCGGAGCAGCGGCGCAGCGCCCCACTTTCGCAAGCACGTTCTTGACAATCCGGGAGCGGCAGTGCTAGACTGATCGACAACGGCATCGAGGTCACCGCGAGGTTCTGGCGATGGAACACCGTGAACAGGGTGAAACCCGCAGCGCCATCATGATGCTGCTGCGGCGGCGCGGCGCGCTGACCGCCGCCGAGCTCAGCGCCGAGCTCGGCGTCGGCGCCGTCGGCGTCCGCCAGCACCTCGCCGTGCTCGAGCGCGACGGCCTGGTCCACATCAGTGGCGTACGGCGCGGCATCGGCCGGCCGAGCCACCTGTACGCGCTGACCGACGCCGCCGACGCGCACTTCCCCCGGCGCTACGACCGGCTCGCCCTCGAGGCGCTGGCAGTCGTCCAGGCCACCGGCGGAGCCACCGCGGTCGACCAGGTCTTCGCCAATCGTGCCGCACAGCTCGAGCGTCAATACCAGGCGCGGCTCGCCGGCCGGCCGCGGGCCGAGCAGGTCGCCGTACTGGCCGAACTGCTCACCGAGCAGGGCTACATGTGCGAATGGCGCGCCAACCCGGACGGGTCGTTCGTGCTCACCGAACACAACTGCCCCGTCGACTGCGTCGCGCGTGATTATCCGCAGGCGTGCGCCCACGAACTGCGGCTGTACGAGCGCATCCTCGGCGGGTCGATCATCCGGGAGGAGACGATCGCCGGCGGCGGCCAGTGCTGTCGCTACCACATCGCCGCCGAGGCGCCGGCCACTCCGTGACGCACGGCGCTGCCGGGCGACATCCGGCGCACTGCCCGCCGCGTAGTGTCAGGCATCCGGGATCCGCCGCCGGCCTGTGCGCGACCGTCGCGCCAGCAACCGGCACCGCGAGACGAGGAGAATCGTCATGGCATTCGAACTGCCGGCGCTCGGCTACGACGTGAGCGCACTCGAGCCTCATATCGACACGCAGACCATGCAGATCCATCATGGCAAGCACCACGCGGCATATGTCAACAACCTGAACGCTGCGCTCGCCAGCCACCCGGCGCTGCAGGCCAGCCCGATCGAGGACCTGCTCGGCAACATCAATGATGTCCCCGAGGCCATCCGGCAGGCGGTCATCAACAACGGTGGCGGCCACCACAATCACACCCTGTTCTGGAGCATCATGGGCCCCAACGGTGGCGGCGAGCCGACCGGCGCGCTCGGCAGCGCGATCGACAGCACCTTCGGCGGCTTCGCCGCCTTCAAGGCAGCGATCAAGGACGCCGGCGTCAAGCGGTTCGGCAGCGGCTGGTCCTGGCTGGTCCAGACGCCGGCCGGGGCGCTGCAAATCTACAGCACCGCCAACCAGGACAGCCCGCTGATGAAGGGCGACACCCCGCTGCTGGGCGTCGACGTCTGGGAGCACGCGTACTATCTGAAGTACCAGAACCGCCGCCCCGACTACCTGGACGCCTGGTGGGGCACCGTCGACTGGAGCGCAGTCGCGGCGCGATATCGGCACTGACCCGGGGAGCGATCCACAGCCCTGACGCTGCTTCCGTCCCCCGTGGTCGTGCCGCGGGGGGCGGCGTATCATCTGCGGTCGTCACGATATGCTACAATGCCGTCGGTGACTGCCACGGCAGAGGAGATCAACGATGGACAAGTCCACCTGGACGACGAAGGTCGGCCTCGCCCAGATGCTCAAGGGCGGGGTCATCATGGATGTGGTCACCCCCGAGCAGGCGCGGATCGCCGAAGAGGCTGGTGCCGTCGCCGTGATGGCGCTGGAGCGCGTGCCGGCGGACATCCGTGCCCAGGGTGGTGTCGCGCGCATGAGCGATCCCGAACTGATCGCGCGCATCAAGGAATCGGTCACCATCCCGGTGATGGCCAAGGCACGGATCGGGCACTTCGTCGAAGCCCAGGTCATCGAGTCGCTCGGCATCGATTACATCGATGAGAGCGAGGTGCTGACGCCGGCCGATGAGGAATTTCACATCAACAAGCACGCCTTCCGCATTCCGTTCGTCTGCGGCTGCCGGAATCTGGGCGAGGCGCTGCGGCGCATGGCCGAAGGCGCCGCGATGGTGCGCACCAAAGGCGAGGCGGGCACCGGCAACGTCGTCGAGGCAGTGCGCCACGCGCGGGCCGTGCTCGGCGAGATCCGCCGGCTGCAGGCGATGGACCCGAACGAGCTGTTCAACGCCGCCAAGGTCCTCCAGGCGCCCTACGAGCTGGTGCGGCACGTCGCCGAGACTGGCCGCCTGCCGGTCGTGAACTTCGCCGCCGGCGGCATCGCGACCCCGGCTGATGCGGCGTTGATGATGCAGATCGGCGTCGACGGCGTCTTCGTCGGGTCAGGAATCTTCAAGTCGGGCGATCCGGCCCGGCGTGCGCGTGCCATCGTCGAGGCGACCACGCACTACAACGATCCATACATCATCGCCGAAGTGAGCAAGGGGCTCGGTGAGGCGATGGTCGGCATCAACATCGACACCATCCCGGCCGGGCAACTGATGGCCGGGCGTGGCTGGTGATGAGAGGTACATGACCGCATGACCGTCGGTGTCCTGGCCCTGCAGGGCGATGTGCGCGAGCATCTGGTGATGCTGCGCGGCGTTGGCGTGGCGGTGCGCGAGGTGCGCCTGCCACGCCACCTCGACGACGTCGACCGGCTGATCATTCCGGGTGGCGAGAGCACGACCATCGGCAAGCTCTTGGGTATCTACCACCTGATCGAGCCCATCCGGCAGCGGGTCGCCGCCGGCATGCCGATCTGGGGCACCTGCGCCGGCGCGATCCTGCTTGCGAAGACGATCGCCGATGGCCGGAGCGACCAGCCGACGCTCGGGCTGATGGACGTCACCGCCCGGCGCAATGCCTTCGGCAGCCAGCTCGAGAGCTTCGAGGTCGATCTCGCGATCGATGGGATCGTCGCCGGCACGCATCGCGCGGTCTTCATCCGCGCACCGCTGCTCGAGCAGCCGGGCGCCGACGTCGCCGTCAGGGCGCGGCTCGCCGATGGAGCGATCGTCGCCGCACAGCAGGGCCACATCCTGGCCACCTGCTTCCACCCGGAGCTGACCGACGACGACCGGGTGCACCGGTACTTCCTGACGCTCTGACGGAGCGCCAGCCGGCCCGTCACAGCCCGTGATTCGCGCAGGAGTCGCTGGACACCATGATACGCAAGGCGACCATCGCGGACATCTGGATGGCATGGCAAAAACCACGCAGCGTGGTCATGTTCTACCACGAGGCGATGCTGGCGACGGCGCGCCGACCGGCGTGGTTCGTGGTTCGCGCGCTGATCGAGGCGGCTGCACGCGATGGCGCGGCCCAAGTCTATCGCGACCGTGGCGTCCAGGCGTTCGTGCGGGCCGAGGGGCGGCGCGGCCGGCCCGAGCACGACATCGTGATGCTGGCGACCTACGGTGGCGGGCCGGGGTCTCCGACCGACCCGGACGTCTGGTTTCGCCTGCTCGAGTCGCTGTGTGCCACCGCCGCGCGCGATGGCATCCAGCGCTTCTACGCTGCGCTGCCCGAGACGCCCGACGAGCTGCGCGAAGTGTTTCGCCAGGTGGGCTTCCACTGCTACACGCGCCAGATGGTGCTGCACCTCGATGGCCCCGACCTCGACCAGCGGACGACGATCGCGCCGATGCGGCCGCAGTCGCGGCGCGATGTCTGGGGCGTGCACCGGCTCTACGGCGCCACGACGCCGCATCCGGTCCAGCTGGCCGAGGTGCGCAGCGCGCGCGACTGGCAGCTGCCGATCGCGCGCAGCCTGAGCACCACGCGCCGCGCCTGGGTGCTCGGGCGCGACGACGAGCTCGCCGCGTCGCTGCAGCTGGTCTCGGGGCAGACGGCACACGTCCTCACGCTGATCGTCCGGCCCGACCAGCGCGACATCGTCGGCGATGTGCTGCGCTTCGGCCTCGGCCAGGTGACCGACACCTCGCCGGTCTATCTCATCCTGCGCGAATACCAGCAGGAGCTGCTCGCGCCTGCCGCCGATCTGGGCTTCGAGCCGCTGGGCGAGCAGCATCTGGTCGCACGTCAGGGCACCGTCCCCGTCCGGCGGCTCTTCGCCAGTGCGCTGCGTCGTCACGCCGAACCACGCCGACCGATTCCCACGACGGCATCGCTGCATGATGAGGTGACACCCTATGCCCGATCGTCGCGCTGACGCTGCCGATATCGATCTGCTGCTCGAGGCATTTCCCGACCGGATCCGCCAGGCGCTCATCGCCGGGCCACACCACCGCGCCGATCTCCTCGAGGTGGTGATGGATCTCGGGCGGCCGCCCGAGGCGCGCTATCGCGGCGAGGAGTGTCTGCTCTCGCCGGACGACATCACCCAGACCGACATCGACGACGTCGTCGGCCGCATCGGTGCATTCGGCGAAGACAACCGGGCGGGCATTCCGCGCACGCTGCACCGCATCTCGGCGCTGCGCAACCGCTCGGGCCGCGTCATCGGCCTGACCTGCCGCGTCGGCCGGGCGGTGTTCGGCACGATCAGCATCGTGCGCGATCTCATCGAATCCGGTCGCAGCGTCCTGCTGCTCGGCCGGCCGGGCGTCGGCAAGACGACGATGCTGCGTGAGATGGCGCGCGTGCTGGCCGATGATCTGCGCAAGCGGGTCGTGATCGTGGACACCTCGAACGAGATCGCCGGCGATGGCGACATCCCGCACTCCGGGATCGGGCGGGCGCGGCGCATGCAGGTGCCCCGGCCATCCGAGCAACACAGCGTGATGATCGAGGCGGTCGAGAATCACATGCCCGAGGTGATCGTGATCGATGAGATCGGCACTGAGCTCGAGGCGCTGGCGGCGCGGACGATCGCCGAGCGCGGTGTGCAGCTGATCGGCACGGCGCATGGCCAGACCCTCGACAACCTGCTGTCGAATCCGACGCTGTCGGATCTGATCGGCGGCATCCAGGCGGTGACGCTCGGCGATGATGAGGCGCGCCGGCGTGGCACCCAGAAGACGGTCCTCGAGCGCAAGGCGCCGCCGACGTTCGATGTGCTGGTCGAGATCCAGAGCTGGGACGCTGTCACGGTCTATGACAACGTCGCCGAGGCGGTCGATTGCCTGCTGCGGCGCGATCTGCCGCCCGCCGAGCTGCGCCGCCGCGACGCCGACGGACAGATCGTCGTCGAGCGGGCCGTGAGCAGCGTGCCGCCACGCGATGATCGCGGCGGTCAGCGCGGCGCGCGCACCCAGTCGGCGGCGGCGGGCCATGCCGCGGCGCCGGTCGTGGCCGCCACCGCGCCGCCGGCCGCGGCGGCGGGTGGCACCGGCCAGCGCATCTATCCGTTCGGCGTCAGCCGCGACCGTCTCGAGCGCGTGATCAATCAGCTGCGCGTGCCGGCCACGATCGTGCGCGACATGCAGGACGCGACGATGGTGATGACGCTGAAGAACTACTATCGCCAGGGCGCCGCGCGCGTGCGGCAGGCCGAGGATCGCGGCGTTCCAGTGTATGTGTTGCGCAACAACACGACCATCCAGATGGAACGGCAGCTCGCCGATGTGTTTCAGCTCCGCGAGGTGGTCGCCGGCGAGGATGGCGCCGATGCGCCGGCCGAGAGCGATAATCCAGTCGCCGCCGCGCTGCTCGAGGCCGAGCTTGCGATCGGGCAGGTGCTGAATGGTGAGCGGCGCACCGTCGAGCTGCAGCCGCGCAGCGGATATGTCCGGCGCCTGCAGCATCAGCTCGCGGAGCGGTATAATGTCCAGTCAGAGAGCCGTGGGCGCGAGCCGCACCGGCGCGTGAAATTCTCGCGATGAGCCTGTTCATCACGCTCGAGGGGCCCGAGGGTGCCGGCAAGAGCACGCAGGCCCGCCGGCTGGCGGCCTGGCTGCGCAGCGCCGGCTATGTGGTCACCGAGCTGCGCGAGCCCGGCGGCACCGCGATCGGCGAGCGCATCCGCGCCATCCTGCTCGACGATGACCATCACGAGATGGCAGCGATGACCGAGGTGCTGCTGTTCGCAGCGGCCCGGGCACAACTGGTGCGTCAGGTGATCCGGCCACGGCTCGCCGCCGGCGAGATCGTGATCTGCGACCGGTACGCCGATTCGACCCTGGCGCACCAGGGCTATGGCCTCGGCGGCGATCTGGACGAATTGCGGCGCATCACGTACAGCGCGACGGGTGGGCTCGAGCCCGATGTGACCGTGTTGCTCGAGATGCCGGTGGCTGCGGCGCTCGAGCGCAAGCAGCGACAGTCTGGCGATGCCTGGAATCGCCTCGATGCGCGGACGATCGGGTATCATGAGCGGGTCGCGGCCGGATACCGCGCTGTGCGTGCCGCAGCACCCGCGCGCTGGCATACGATCGATGCCACAGCCGGCGTCGACGACGTCGCACGTCGGATCGAGGCAGCGATCCGCCCATCGCTGGACAGGGTCGCAGGCGTCTGCCGACCAAGTGAAAGGGGACCCTCATGAAGCTGGTGATCGCCGTTGTCCAACGTCCCGATGCCGGCGACCTGATCGAGGCGCTCACGGCCCACGGGCATCGCGTGACGCGCATCAGCAGCGTCGGTGGCTTCTTGCGCGACGCCAACGTCACGCTGCTCACCGCCGTGAATGACCATCAGGTCGAACCTGTCCTCAAGCTGGTGCGCGAACATTGCTACACCCGCACCCGGTATGTCTCGCCGCTGCCACCCGTCGCCGAGTCGGGCGAGTTCTATCCGCCATCGCCCGTCGAGGTACAGGTCGGCGGTGCGACAGTCTTCGTCCTCAACGCTGCCGGCGTCGAGCGGCTGCTGTCGTCCTAGCAAGGAGCACGCGCGTGGACTTCGGCGCGATTCTGACCAACTTCATCCCGATCCTGACGCTGGTCGCCTGGGCGATGGCAGCCTATCTGGTGGTCCTCTGGGCCGCTTCGGTGCTGTGGACCTACCGCGACATCAGTAGTCGGAGCAACGAGGTGCTGCTCCAGGTGCTCTCGGTCTCGCTGGCGCTGTTCATTCCGTTCGCCGGGGTGCTGCTGCACGCGATCTTGCGGCCGCGCGAGACCCAGGCCGAACGCTACGAGCGGACGCTCGAGGAAGAGTACCTGCGGCGCGACCTCGAGGAGAAGTATGTCTGCCCGGGGTGCCAGCGTCCGACCGACGCGGAATTCATCCTGTGCCCGCACTGCCATACGTCGTTGCGCCGCCGCTGCGGTGGGTGTGATCGCGCGATCGACCTGACCTGGGTGGTGTGTCCGTACTGCGGTGACGATGGCTCGAGTCCGCTGATCCAGTCGTATGTCCGCCGTGATACGGGGCAGATCGAAGCCTATGAATGATCATACCCGCCGACGGCGGCGTCGCTGGCATGCGGCCGTGGCCGGCTGGATGTGCGCGCTCGCGCTGTTCGCCTGCGGCCCGGAGGCGCCACCACGCGCGACGGCGCCGGATCCGACCGCCGCGCCGCGCATGCCGTCGCCGCGCCCACACACGCCGTCGCCGCGACCGCGCACGCCGTCGCCCGCGGCGCTGCGCACCGCCGCACCGACGGTGCAGCCAGACGCAGCGACCCCGCTGCCGCCTGCGTCGATCGTCGAGCTGCGCACCATCGGGAGCGCTCGCGCCCGGATCGAGGTGATCGAGTTCAGTGATTACCAGTGACCATTCTGTGATCGATTCGTCCGTGAGACGAAACCAGCATTGATCCAGCAGTACGTCGATACCGGCCTGGTGCGCTTCGTCCATCGCGACCTGCCGATCATCGAGATCCATCCCGGCGCGGTGCTGGCGGCGCATGTCGCCAACTGTGCCGCCGAGCAGGGCGCCTTCTTCCCGATGCAGCAGCGCATCTTCGCCAGCGGCAGCGCCGGCGCATGGGTCGGCGGTGGCGATGCCGACTACGCGGTGCATCTCAGCGAGGCGCGCCAGCTCGGCCTCGACGAGGCGGCACTCCAGGCGTGTGTCGCGAGCGACCGCCACGCCGAGACCATCGCCGCCGATGTGCAGCTGGCGCTCGATGCGGGCGTGCGCAGCACGCCGTCGTTCCTGGTGAACGGTCGCCTCGTGATCGGGGCCCAGCCGCTCGAATTCTGGCAGTCGCTGTTCGAGCAGCTCCTGGCAGAGGAGTGAGCGTATGCCCCCGGCGATCACCGACGTCCCCGGCGTTCTGGTCGGTCACGCCCACGACGCAGCTGCGCTCACCGGCTGCACCGTCGTGCTGACGGTCGATGGCGCGACCGGTGCGGTGGATGTTCGTGGTGGCGCGCCCGGCACGCGCGAGACCGATCTGCTGGTGCCGGAGGCGCTGGTCGCCCAGGTGCATGCGGTGGTCCTGTGCGGCGGCAGCGCGTTTGGCCTGGCGGCTGCCGATGGCGTGATGCACTGGCTCGCGCAGCGCGGTCATGGCTTCGCCACCAGCGTACGCCCGGTGCCGATCGTGCCGGCGGCGGTGATCTTCGATCTGGCGATCGGCTCGGGCGACCGCTGGCCCGATCACGCGATGGGGCGGGCGGCCTGCGATGCCGCGACGACGCTGACCGGCGAAGGTTGCGTCGGCGCTGGCATCGGCGCGACGGTCGGCAAACTCCGGGGCAATGCCTGGTCGATGAAGGCCGGCGTCGGTAGTTGGAGCGAGCGCCTCGCCGATGGCACCACGATCGGCGCGCTGGCCGTCTGCAATGCGCTGGGCGAGGTGCGCCGCGCACATGACGGGGTCGTGCTGGCAGGTGTGCGCGACGCCGCCGGGTCGATCGTGCCGGCACACCGGCTGCTGCGGCAGCTGGCGGCCCAACATCGTCCCGCCACAGCCGAGAACACAACCATCGCGGTGGTGGCGACCGACGCGACGCTGACCAAGGCCGAGGCGCGCAAGGTGGCCCAGATGGCTCACGATGGGCTCGCGCGAACCATCTACCCGATCCATACACCGTATGATGGTGATGCGATCTTCGTCGTCGCGACCGCACGGCGCCCCGCGCCGCCGCTGACGCTGCTCGGGGCGATCGCCGCCGATGTGCTGGCGTGTGCGGTCGAGCGCTGCGTCAGCGAGGCATGGACGCTCGGTGGCGTGCCGGCTGCCGGCGACCGCCCGGCGCCGCCGCAGCCATCGCGCGACGCGCACGACGCCACCCCCTGATCGCCCGACGCGCCGCCTGCGCGGCTGTGCCGGACGACCGCGGCCGGTGCGCTCACGACGTCGGACGCTCACGATCAAGATACTCCTGCAGGATGAGCGACGCCGCCACCTGGTCGATCTGTGCGCGGCGGCGGTCGGCACGAATGCCCAGCTCGATCATCATGCGCTCGGCAGCCGCGCTGGTGAAGCGTTCGTCGACGTAGTGGATCGGGATCTGCACATGCGCCGCCAGCGCCGCGCCGAACCGCTGCGTCAGCTGCGCCTGCGGCCCCACCGTCCCGTCGAGCGACAGCGGCAGGCCGATGACCAGCGCGACGACCTCGTGCTGCGCGATGAGGGTCGCGATCTTCAGCAATGCGTGTGGGCGCGGCGCCGCCGCCAGCGTCGTCAGCGGCGTCGCCAGCCGTTGCGTCGTGTCGCTCAGCGCCACGCCGATGCGCCGCCCGCCGACATCGAGCGCCAGCACCCGGCCAGGCTCGGGCGGCGGCCCAGGCGCCGCTGCTGGCGCATCATACACCCGCCACCTGCACCGTCAGCAGCCAGTCAAGCTCAGGAAGCCGCTCGACGTCGGGCAGCGTGTAGCCGGCGATCATCCCGCGACTCTGCAGCACATCCAGGTACTCGCGCGCCTCGGCGCGCGTCATCCCCAGCAGCGCCGCATGTATGCGCACCAGCATGTCGTCGGCAAGCTGGCTCGGCGTCGTGCACGACATCACGCCGTCGGCGCTCAGCGCCGACCCATCCCAGCGCCAGGCATCGACGACGAAGGCCGGCAGCGCCGCTGGCTGGCACACCAGCGCCACCTGCCTGACCAGATGCTGTGGCACGATCCGCTGGAGCTGTACCCGAACCGGCTCGTCGGTCGGGGTCGCCAGCGCGCTGAACGTCGCGCTGACCGTCACGTCGAAGGCGCCATCGTCGCCGACGGGCTCGCCGACGTCAGGTGTGACGGTGACGGTCACGCCGCCGTCGGGTTGCGCCAGGCGCTCCGGCGTCGGCGCGATCGTCTCGGGGTCGAGCGTGAACGCCCGGTCACCGATCTCCTGCTGGAACCGCTCCATCGCAGTGCGGTAGAGGCCAGTCAGCGCCTCGCCGAGCACCGGCTGGATGGCAGCATCACTCACCGCCCGGCGCAGCGCCTCGCTGCCGCCGGCGAGCGCTTCGTGGCGGATGAGCAGATTGCTGCGATCGGTGATGATCGGCTGCTGCCCCGGAATGACGATCCGGGTGATCGCATCGCGCGGCACATTGCCGGTCGATCCCGCGACGCGTGCCGTCACCATCACCTCGAGCGAACCGTACGTGGTGCTCAGGCCACTGGCATCCGATGAGGTCACGGCAGCCGGCACGGTGACCGCCTGGTCGAGCATGAAGCGGATCTCGCCGCCGTCCGCGCCGCTCGCGAGCAGGTCAGTGCCCTCTGGCAGCTCGACAGGCTGTTCGAGTGTGTTGATGATGGTGACCATCCCCTGGGCGCGGCCGGTCGGCACCATGCTCTCGGACTGCACCCGACCCCGCACCGAGAAGGTCACCGCGACGCTGAGCGGCTTCGCCTGCACCGTCGGCACGTCGCTCTCGGGGAGCGCGACGGCGACCGGCAGCACCTCGCCATCGAACGGATGCTGCTCGGTCGCGGCGCGTGGCGGCACGACCGCCACCGTCGTGCGCTGGGTGGACAACCAGCCGGCGCCGCCCGCGACCATCATGCCGAGGGCGACGAGCGTGCCGATGAACGCCGAGCGACGATTCCGCCGGATGCGGCTGGGCGCGGTGTCGGCATCGCGCGATGGGTCGCGGCGCGGCTGCGCCAGCGTCGCCGCCGCCTGCAGCGCTGCGACATCGGGCGTGCGGCGGACGGCGGGTGGCTCGATGGCGGGCGTGCGGCGGACGGTGGGCGGCTCGGCGGCGCGGGCTGCCGGCACAGTGGGCGGCTCGGCGGCGCGGCCCGGCGATGCCGCGGCTGCCGCCTGGCCGGCGGTGGCCGCACGCACCGGTGGCTCGACGGTCACCGCCGCCACCTGTCCACGACGCGCCGCCGCCGCGATCGCCGGATCGACGGTGACCACGCTGACCGCGATGCCCGCCTCGGCCAGCAGGCTGCGCAGCGTCGAGAAACTCGTCGGCTGGCGAAACTCGACGTGCTCGGGCGGAAAGAGCAACTCGATCCGGGCGGCGCCGGTCGCATAGATCCGCGCCGCAACCGTCCCGATGGTATCGTTCGGACGAACCACCACCACCGTCGCCGCCGGTGCCTCGGTCAGCAGCGCATCGAGCAGCGCGAGCGCATCGCGGTCGGGGTCTGGCCGGCCACGCTGGCGTGCAGATTCATCGCTCATGCTCGTCCTACCTCACATCGGTCACCGTCGCCGACGCGGTCAGCGTCGCTGCGACGCGATCGCATCGGGTACGCCGGCGAGTGCCTCGGCGATGCGCCCGGGTTCGCGTCCACCTGCCTGTGCCATCTCCGGCCGGCCGCCACCACTGCCACCGACGATGGCAGCGAGCGTGCGGACCAGCTGCCCGGCATGGACGCCCTGCGCCGTGAGGTCACGGGTCACCATCACCAGCACCTGCGCCCGCTCGTCATGGGCCGACGCGAGCACAATCACGCCGCTGCCCAGCCGGTCGCGCAGGCGATCGCCGAGCTCGCGCAGCCGGGTCGCATCGGCCGCCCCGGCATGTGCGGCGATGTAGCGCACACCGGCATGCTCGCGCACCGCTTCGAGCAGCGTCTCGACGGTGCCGGCGGCGAGCCGCGCATGCAACGCGTCGATCGTCCGCTGCTGCTGCCGAAGTTCGGCGGCCAGCGCCTCGACGCGATCGACGAGCGCACCGGGCGCGACGCCGAGGCGCGCCGCGAGCTCGCGCAGGGTGCTGCCCTGGCTCTGGTCGAATGCGTCGGCACCGCTGCCGGTGAGGGCTTCGATGCGACGTACGCCGGCGGCGACGCTGCTCTCGGCGATGATCCGGAATGCGCCGATCTCGCCAGTACGCGCGACATGTGTGCCGCCACACAGTTCGCGCGAGCGGGCGGTGGCCGCGTCGCCCACCGTGACCATGCGCACCCGATCGCCGTACTTCTCGCCGAACAGGGCCAGCGCCCCGGCGTCGAGCGCAGCCTGATACGGCAGCTCGCGCCACGAGACCGGCTCGTCATCACGCACCCAGTCATTCACCCGCTGCTCGATGTCGCGCAACTGCTCGGCCGTGACCGGGCGATGATGGGTGAAGTCGAAGCGCAGGCGTTCCGGCGACACCAGCGAACCGGCCTGGGCGGCGTGCTCGCCCAGCACGTCGCGCAGCGCACGATGCATCAGGTGCGTCGCGGTGTGATTGCGCATCGTGGCGCGACGGGTCTGCGCGGTCACCGCGGCATCGACCGATGCGCCGATGCGCACGACGCCCGAGCGCACCTCGGCGTCGTGAACGATCACGCCAGGCACCGGGCGCTGGGCATCGTGAACCGCGACCTGGCACGCCTCGGCGCTGAGCACGCCGGCGTCGCCGATCTGACCGCCGCTCTCGGCATAGAATGGCGTCACATCCAGCACGATCTGGACGGACTGGCCCGCGACCGCCTCGCTCACACGATCGCCGTTCACCACCAGCGCGAGCACGCGCGCCGACGCGTGGAGCGCCTCGTATCCCACGAAACGCGTCGCCGGCAGGTCGTGATCGCTCCAGGCGTCGAGATCACCGCCACGCTTGAAGCGGGTCGCCGCCCGGCTGCGCTGCCGCTGGGCGGCCATCGCCGCCTCATATCCGGCCTCGTCGACCTGCATGCCCGCATCGGCCGCGATGCGCTGCGTCAGATCGAGCGGGAAGCCGTAGGTGTCCTTCAGCATGAACGCATCATCGCCGGCGATGTGCGCCCGCGCCTGCTGCCGGGCCTGCGCGATCACCGCATTCAGCCGCACCACGCCACCCGAGAGAGTGCTGCGGAACTGCTGCTCCTCGGCGTCGGTGGCGTCCAGGATGAACTGCCGGCGCCGCTCGAGGTCGGGGTAGACCGGGCTCATCCGGTCGATCACCGTCGCGACGACATCGGCGAAGAACGGCTGCTCGAAGCCGATGCTGCGCCCCTGATAGACCGCGCGGCGCAGGATGCGCCGCAGCACGTACGAGCGCCCCGTGTTGCCGGGCAGCACACCGTCGGCGATGAGAAACGCGACCGCCCGGCTGTGGTCGGCGATGGCGCGATAGGCAGCACGATGCGCCTGGTAGTGGGCCGGGTCGCTGCCGAGCAGGCCGATCGTGCGCTCGATGATCGGCACGAACAGGTCGGTCTCGTACGTCGAGCGCACGCCCTGCAAGACCATGGCCATGCGCTCGAGCCCCATGCCGGTGTCGACCGACGGCCGTGGCAGCGGCTGCATCGTGCTGCGCTCGAACTGCATGAACACGTTGTTCCAGATCTCGACGTAGTCGGGATCGTCGGAGTTGACGCCGCCGGCGTGCATCGCCTGCAGGTCGTCACCGATGTACATCGTGATCTCGCTGCATGGCCCACATGGTCCGGTATCGGCCATGACCCAGAAGTTGTCCTTCTCGCCGAATCGCAGCACCCGCTGTGGATCGGCACCTGCCGCGACCCAGCGTGCGGCGGCGTCCTCGTCGGCAGCGACGCGCTCGTTCCCCTGAAAGACGGTGAACCATAGCCGTTCGACGGGCAGCGCGAAGACATCGGTGAGCAGCGTCCACGCCATCGGGATCGCATCGGCCTTGAAGTAGTCGCCGAATGAGAAGTTGCCCAGCATCTCGAAGAAGGTGTGATGGCGCGGCGATGGCCCCACTTCTTCCAGATCGTTGTGCTTTCCCGAGACGCGCAGGCACTTCTGTGCGGTGACGGCACGACGGTATGGCCGCTGCTCGAGGCCGAGGAAGGTGTCCTTGAACGGCACCATGCCCGAATTGGCGAACAGCAGCGTCGGATCATTGCCCGGCACCAGCGACGAGCTCGGCACTCGGGTGTGACCGCGTTGTGCGAAGAACTCGAGGAATGATTCGCGGATGGCCGCGCTGGTCATGGGCTTCATGCCGTCCCTACCCTTCAGGTCAACCCGGTCGTCGCGCCATTGTACCCAGCGCGCCGAATGCCGTCAAACGCGCCCCGACCGCCGGCGCAGTCACGGCTGGCGCGCCAGCCGCCGCGCCACCAGCGCCAGGACGCGCTCGTCGCTGATCAGGGCATCGAGGCCGCTGCCGGGAAACTGCCGCGCCCAGTGATACAGGGCGGCGAGCGCCGCGGGGTCTCGGGGATGCACCGCCGGTTCGGCGCAGGCCTCGGCGAAGGCATCGACCACGGCGCGCGCGATCCGCGCGTGGTACTGCTCGAGCACCATCGCCGGCGCCACGCCAGGCGCCCAGGCCTCGCGGTACCAGCGCATCGCATTGAGCCATACGACCCGGCTGCGCGGATACCCCGACGCCATCAGGTTCCATGGGTCGCCATCGCGCTGGTCACCGCCGCGGCGGAAGTCGGTGCGCAGGACCACGGCCGGCAGGTCGAGCATCTTGGCCATCATGAACTCGACGACGGTGCCGGAATCGAGCTCGAGCCCGTCGAAGTTCAGCAGGATCAGGTCGGCCTCGATGATGGCCAGCAGATCGACGTTGCGCACGTCGACCGAGCGATTGCCGACGGCTTCGAGATGCTGCGGCAGCACGCACTGCAGTGCCCCGCCGCTCTCGCGATCGATGGCGGCGGCGAGCAGCACGTTGCCGCTCAGATCCTTGTGGTCGAACAGGTCGCCGGCGAAGTAGATCCGCTGTGGATCGTTCATGGGTCTCCTCAACATCAGCGCGATGGGCAGTGTCGCCGGCACGGGCGCTCAGCGCAGTCCCTGCGCGCGCGCCAGTTCGTCGCCGAGCAGGCCGAGCAGCACGCCCTGCTCGCCGTGATCCTCGAACCGGGCGCGCTCGAACCACTGCACCATGATGGTGCGGCCGTCGGCCAGCGTCAGCGGCTGCGCCTCACCGAGCGGGTAGCCGAACAGCGCCAGGCTCTCGGCATCGCTGAAGCCGGCACGGCCGTCGCCCTCGATCCCGCCGGCGCGCCAGCGCGCCAGGAATGCGCCACAGAGATTGCGCCCGGTCGCTTCGAAGAAGCGACACCCCACGATCGGTGGATTCGGGCCGGCGCCGTACCAGTCGATGCCCGCCGCACGCAGCAGCCGGTCGCCCAGGCGCGTCAGCTGCACCTGCGCCCCGGGCGCCGCCTCGGGATGGAGCTCGAGGCGGTGACGCTCGAAGTATTGCACCAGGCGATCGCCGGTCAGCGGATCACGTTCGACGAACTCCCGGCTGATCGGGTAGCCGAACGTCGCCAGCCCGCCGTGACGCTCCCAGAAGGCCTGGAAGGCGCCACGCAACGTGTGGCCCGTCTCGGGAAACCAGCGGCTGAGGCCGTCGGGTGTCTCCGCCACGAAGTTGGCGCGCCCGTCGGAGGCAAACCGGCCATCGAGCCATGCGCGCCCGAGCGCGGTGCCGTTGACGCTCGCGCGCAGCTCCAGCGTACGGCCCGCCTGATCGGTCGCCACGAGCACATAGGTTCCTGGTGCCAGCCCGGACAGACGGAAGCGCCCGTCCGCGTCGAGCGGCACCGGCGTCGCACCGTCGAGCAGCAGCGTCACGGGCCAGGTGGCATCGCGGATCTGGCCTTCGATCACCGAGGACTGCAGCAGGTTCGGATCATCGACCAGCGCCAGGCTGCGCTGCAGATCGACGCGGCCATATCCCGACCGGTCGTCGGGTCCGGGCGCGTCGATGTCGTCGGCGCCGAGGCGCAGCACATCGGCGAGCTGGTCGGGCGTCAGGGTGTCGCGTCGGCCGAGCACCAGCGCGGCGACCCCGGCGACCTGCGGGCTGGCGGCGCTGGTGCCGTCGGCGACGTCATAGCCGTCACCCTGCAGGCGCTGCCAACTCGTGCTGAGAATCTGGACGCCGGGCGCCGCCAGATCGACGGAGCTCCCGGAGGTGGAGAATGTGGCGACGCTGCCATCGCGATCGAGTGCGGCGACCGACAGCACGTCGGCAAATGCGGCCGGATAGCTGGCTGCACCGCCGACGCCGTCGTTCCCGGCAGCGGCGATGATCAATGCGCCGCGACTGGTGGCATAGCGCACGGCTTCGTCCAGCACGCGCGATTCATTGGGGCCGCCGAGCGCCATGCTGATGATCCGCGCGCCGCGGTCGACGGCCCACCGGATGCCGAGCGCGATGGTGGCATCGTCGCCGCGGCCGCGCCGATCGAGCGCCTTGACGGGTATGATCGGGCACGACCAGCAGACGCCGGCGATGCCGATGCCGTCGTCGCCGCTCGCCGCAGCCAGCCCGGCGGTGTACGTGCCGTGGCCATCGTCGTCGCGTGGATCGTCGTCGAGCGACACCAGATCGATGCCGGGCAGCAGCTGCTGCTTGAGATCGAGGTGGGTCGGCGAGACGCCCGAATCGATGATGGCGATCGGCACCGTCGCGCTGGTGGTCTGCTCCCAGCCCGATGGCGCGCTGATCGCAGTCAGCGCCCATTGCTCGGCGAGCATCGGATCGTTGGGCAGCCGCTGCCGCGTGCGCCAGCGGTTTGGCTCGGCATACGCCACGGCATCGCTCGCGAGCAGCGCGCTGCTGGCCTGGTCGGGCGCTACCCGGCCGGTGAGCCGCACGCGGTAGGCGTCGCCGCCGACCGGCAGCGCCGCCACGGCGCCGATGCGGCGCAACGCCTCGCCCAGGCCGGCGCTGGCGACCGACGGTCGCGCCTGGCGGCTCAGCGTGATCCCCGGGCGTAGGCCGATGACCACTTCGTCGGGACGGGCCGACGAGCCACCGGCCGCCGCCGGGCGCGGCACCATCAGGAGCGTCAGCAGCACGATCCAGCCGATGAGCCGTGGCTGCGGGCGGTATCGTGGGGGCATCACATCACTCCTGGATCACACGCCGCAGCGTCATGCTGCCGAGCCGCGCCAGCGATGCGTCGTGGTGCCCGGCGGCGGCGAACATCACGCCGAAGAACAGAGCCCAGCCGCGCGCACGCCGCACGGTCGCCGGCGATGCCGAGCGCGCCAGCATCGCCTGCCGGGCTGCCGCGTCGGCCACGAGCATCCACCATGCCGCCAGGTCGGTGGCGGGATCACCGGCACACAGATCCCCCCAGTCCAGCAGCGCAGCGATCTGGCCGGCGCCGATCAGCACGTTGCCCGGATGCAGATCGCCGTGAATCCAGCACGGCGCCACATCGATCGGCACCGTGATCGCTTCGTGCCACACGGCCCGGCACGCATCGACCGCGCTGCCGCTGACCTGGCACGCCAGCGCCACCCGCGCGTCGAACGCGTCGCTGCGCAGCGCCAGCGCGACGCCGCGCAGCGGATTGGCCGGCGCATCTCCCGGTGCGGGCTGGTGCAGCGCGCGCAGCGTGGCCGCAAGCTGCTCCTGTGCGGCGGCGCCTAGCTGTATGCCATCGGCCGCCGTGCCGTCGTACCACGGGACGATGCTCCAGTGCCAGGGAAATGCCGCGCCGGGCGCGCCGCACCAGACGGGCGCCGGGATGGGCACCGGCAGTCGCGGGGCCAGCACGGGCAGCCAGCGCTGTTCGTGCAGCACCAGCGCGGCCGCGAGCGCCCGCCGCGGCAGCCGCAGGGCCGCGTGTGCGCCGATCCGCCAGAGGGCGTTGTCCCAGCCATGGCCGACGCTGCGGAGCGCCAGGCCGCACAGGTCGGGGCGCTGCTCGGCGAGCAGGCGGGCGACGAGCGGCTCATCGATGATCATGTCGGCGGCTGGCGGCTGGCTGCCGTTCACGCCATGCTCCTGCGCCGGGATGGCCCGTCAGTCAATGCGCTCCCCCATCCTGGCCCTGGTACAGGCGCTCACGGATCGTGGCGATGTCGCGTCGCAGCCGCGCATCGCCATTCAGCTCCTCGGTCACCTTGTCGAATCCATGGATCACCGTCGTGTGGTCTCGCCCCCCGAGCAACTGCCCGATATCGACCAGGCTCAGCCCGGTCTCCTCGCGCAACAGATACATCGCGACCTGCCGCGGCAGCACGACGCTCTGGCTGCGGCTCCGCCCCTGCAGCGCCCGCAGTTCGACACCGTAATGCGCGGCAACTTCGCGGATGATGACGTCGGGAGAGATGCGCCGCTGGCCGGCCGTGTTCAGGATTTCGACGAGCGCCGCCGCAGCGACCTCCACGGTGATCGCCCGCTCGCTCAGCTGCGCGACTGCTGCGACCCGGTTGAGGCATCCCTCGAGCTCGCGGATATTGCTCTGCACGCGGCTTGCCAGAAAATCAATCACGTCGGCCGGGACGTGCGCGGCGATCTGCTCGGATTTGGCGCGCAGGATCGCGGTGCGCGTCTCGAAGTCGGGCAGCTGGACGTCGACGATGAGCCCCCACTCGAATCGTGAACGCAGACGCTCCTCGAGCGTGACGATCGCTTTGGGGGGGCGGTCGGAGGAGATGACGATCTGCTTGCCGGCTGAATGCAGGGTGTTGAAGGTGTGGAAGAACTCTTCCTGCGTGCCGTCTTTGCCGGCGATGAATTGAATGTCATCGATCATCAGGATATCGATATTGCGGTAGCGATGCCGGAAATCCTCGGTCTGCTGCCGCCGGATCGCATTGATGAGGTCGTTGGTGAACCGTTCGCTCGATACATACAGGACATTGATATCCGGATCACGGTCGATCGCGCGGTTGCCGATGGCGTGCAGCAGGTGGGTCTTGCCGAGGCCGACGCCACCATAGAGGAACAGGGGGTTGTACGCCTGTGCCGGATGCTCGGCGACGGCGAGGCAGGCGGCGTTGGCGAGGCGGTTGCTCGATCCCACGATGAACCGGTCGAAGGTGTAGCGCGGATTGAGCATTCCCTGGGCGCCGCCGGTGAAGCTGAGTTGCTGGACGGTCACCGCAGCGCTGTCGCTGGGCGCCACCACCTCGCCGGCCGGTTCGGCGCGCACGCTCTCGGCGGGGATCATCATCTCGCCGGGCAGCGCCCGCTGCTCGATGATCACCACGCGCACATCGATCGGTTCGCCAGCATGCAGGCTGAGCTGATCGCGAATCGCCGCGATGTAGCGGTTCTCGATGCGCTCCTTGGCGAAACTGCTGGGGACGCCCACCAGTGCGACGTTGTTCTCGATCGCGAGCAGCCGCGCCGGGCGCAGCCACGTCACGAACTCATTGCGCGTCGTCTGCACCTGGAGCGTTCCCAGCGTCGTCGCCCAGATCCGTGGAATGTCCACATCGCCCTCCGCCACCGTTCACCCGGACGACCATCGCGGCGCATGGTCGCACGGCGCCGCGGGCTCGGCGCGAGCACCAGCACGTCGGTGGGATCATCCGTCGCCCTCCACTATACCCGATGCACGCAGTCGAGACAAGACGCCACGCCACCGGCATGCACGCACCGATGGCGCGCTGGGCGTGTGCGGGCCGCCGGTGATGGGGTGCCGCGCGGCGCCGGGTCAGCGCTCGCTCCGGTTCCGCGCCGCGCGGGAGTGGTCGGGGCGCATCTGGTGCCCTGCCACCCGATGACCGCACGCCAGGGCGTCGCCGCGGTCTCCGCGCACGAGCAGTGGCGCCTGGCGCACAGCATGCGCCTCGATGACGCCTACCGCGGTCTCCGCGCGAGCAGGGGCGCCTCCGCTCGACCGGCAGCGCGGGCCAGCACGGTGCGGGGTCGCCGCGCGCGAGCAAGGACGCACATGCGTGGCGCGGCGCATCCGGCCGGCGCCCCGGCGGTGGCGTACCAGGGCGAGCCCGCGGCCGTGCCGCGTCGGCGCCACCGCGCATGCCCGGGTGGCCACCTGCTGTGGACAACGCTCAGTGCGCCGGCGATGGCGCAGCGCGATTCGTCGCATGCGAATAGGCTGGATGGCGCGTGCCGCCCTCCGGCAAGTTATCCACATTCCCTGTGGATAACTCGGCATGATTGTGGATAAGTTGTGAGATCTGCCCCGGCGCCGGCGGCAGCGCAGCCAGCGACTCGAGGCCAAAGCGCAGCAGAAACGTCTCCGTCGTCGTGTACAGGAATGGCCGACCGGCGGTCTCGCGACGGCCCGCTTCGCAGATCAACTCCCGCGCCAGCAGGGCGCGGATCACGCCACCACAATCGACCCCGCGCACCGCCTCGACCTGCGCCCGCGTGATCGGCTGATGGTAGGCGATGATCGCCAGCACCTCGAGGGCTGCGGCGCTGAGGCGCGGCGGCGGCGCGACACCGAGCAGACGCTCGACGGCGGCGGCAGCCTCGGGTGCCGTGACCAGCGTGACGGCCATCGCCAGGCGCTGCACCCGAATGCCACGCGGTTGCAACTGCTGTGCCAGGCGCGACAGCGCCGCCTCGAGCGCGGCGTCATCACACTCGAGGGTCAACGCCAGGGTGGCAAGCATCACCGGTTCGGCAGCGACGAACAACACCGCCTCGAGCAGCGCCTCGATCGGTGGTCGTGGAGCGACCGGTGGCAGCACGCCATCCGCCATCACGCATCGACCGTGATCAGGCCGCGCGGAAACGACGTCAGACTCACGGCGCCATCGGCGGTGCGCACCAGGTCGTCCTCGATGCGGACCCCGAACCGGCCGGCGAGGTAGACCCCTGGCTCGACCGTGAACGTGGCGCCGACCGGCAGCGGCGCCGTCGATCCGGCCACGATGAATGGCGGCTCATGGATCTCGCGGCCGATCCCGTGGCCGGTGCGATGCAGGAACGCCGGCCCATACCCGGCAGCGTCGATCACCGCCCGTGCCGCACGATCGACCGAATCGCCGCTCGCCCCGGGCAGCGCAGCGGCCTGGCGGCCCGCCAGGTTCGCCTGCTCGACCGCCGCATACACCGCCCGGGCTTCGTCGTCGACCGGGCCGATCGCCACGGTGCGGGTGATGTCCGAGACATAGCCGCGGACGACGGCGCCACCATCGAGCACGACCAGATCGCCGCGCTGCAGCGCCCGATCGCCGCTCGTGTGGTGCGGCGACGCGCCGTGCGCACCCGCAGCGACCGCAGTCTCAAATGCCGGAATGCTGCCGGCAGCACGGATCAGCGCATCCCACCGCTCGGCGATCGCGCGCTCGGTCTGCCCCGGAGCGAGCTCGGCGAGCACCTGCTGCAGCGTCGACTCGATGATCGCGACGGCCTCGCGCATGGCGGCGAGCTCGTCAGCGTCCTTGGCCGAGCGCAGCGCCATCAGCGTCCCGGTCGCGTCGGCACAGGTGATGCCATCGATGGCGGCCTCGAGCGCATGCAGTTCGAAGACCCGCATCACCGTCGGCTCGATCCCCACGCGCGCGCCGCGCAGGCCGAGCGCATCGCCGGCGGCGCGCAGCGCCTGGCGCGGATCCGCGCCATCGGCCCACGGAAAGCCCTGCAGCGGCAGCGTCGCCACCGCCGCGGCGCGCCGCGCCTCCATGGCCGGCACGATCAGCGCCGCACCGCGCCGCGACACCAGCACCATGCTGAGGCGCAGCCGCGTGGTGAAGTCGATCCCGGTCAGATACGCGGCATTCGCGCCGGGAACGATCGCCAGCGCATCGAAGCCCGCGCGCTCCATCTCCGTGAACAGCCGCTCATGGCGTTGCATGCGGTTCCCCCTCGCGATCGCGCATCACACATCGGTGATGCGCTGCGGAAACACCACCCGGGCACAGGTCGCCGTCGCGGTGTGCGTCAGCGTGAACACACCGTGCAGATCATCGCCGACCAGCGTGCGGATGATCTGCAGTCCCATGCCACTGCCCGATGGCCCGCGCTGCTGCGGGCCGTGCATCGGCCCATCATCGCGCACGTCGACGCTGACCAGGTGCTCGGCGGTGATGCCGCACTCGACGATCACCGTGCCGCCCCGGCCGGCCAGGCCATGGGTCACCGCATTGACGACCAACTCGTTGAGCACGATCGCCAGCACCGTGGCCTCGCGCGAGCCAATCGAGACGCTGGCGCCGATCACGCGGTAGCCGATCGGCGTCTCGGGTCGATCGAAGGTCACCTGCGCGCTGGCGATGATCTGCCGGGCCACCGCATCCACCGTCGTCACGCCGATGTCTTCGCGGCACAGCAGGTTGTGTACGCCGGCGATCGCATCGATCCGCGAGACGCTGTCGCGCAGCACGGCGGCGGCACGGCTGCCGGCATCGAGCCGCCGCTGCTGCATCGCCAGCAGCGCCGAGATCGTCTGAAGATTGTTGCGCACCCGGTGATGCATCTCCTGCAGCATCGCCGACTTGATCGCCAGCGCCCGCTGGCTCTCCTCATAGAGCCGGGCGTTCTCGATGGCGATCGCCGCCTCGTCGGCAAAGGTCGACAGCAGCCGCACCTGCTCGTAGTCGAAGTGACGCGCGTCGCGGGTGTAGAGGCAGATCGCGCCGATCGTGCGCCCCTGGCGCACGCGCAACGGCATGCAGAACAGCGAATAGAATCCCTCCTCGGCGGCAAATGGCGCGAGTTCGGGATACCGCGTATCGCTGAATGCGTTCAGGACCGCGAGCGGCCGGGCATCCCGCACCGCCTGCGCGATGAACTCGGGCACATCATGACGCTTGCCGCCGTGAGTCGCCGCCAGCTCGAGCACGCCGCCATCACCGGTGCGGAAGATATCTGCACGATCAGCGCGGGCCAACTCGACCGATTTTGCCACGATCAGCTTCAGCACTTCTTCGAGGTTCAGCTGCTCGGCGATCACCTTCGACACCTGCTGCAGCGTCGTGAGCTCGCGGACCTTCTGGTGCAGTTGGTCGTCAGTCTGCTGATACAGCTGGGCATTCACCACAAAGAATGCCAGCTCACCCGCGACCGTCTCGACGAAATTGATCTCATCGGCGGTGAATTCCCGCGGGCCGGTCGTCTGGATGGTGATGACGCCCTGCAGCTTCGCGGCGCCGATGTGCACGCGTTCGGCGCTGAACAGCACGATCGGCACGGCGAGGATGGCGCGAAACGGCTCGGTGCCGAGTGCCGGCTCGGCGGCAACGCGGGCGTCGCGCCAGGTATCGCGCACCATCACCGGGCGTCCCTCGTGGGCTGCCGCGCCGGTGACGCCCGCATTCATCGCGACGCGGACCTGGCCGATCGCTGCCGCATCAAGCCCGCGCGTCGCACGCAGCGTGAGATCATCGCTGTCTTTGTCGTACAGATAGACCGAACAGGCCTCGACGCCCATGACTTCGGCCACGGTGGCGACGACGAGATGCAGCGACGTATCGAGATCGAGGGTCGAATTCGCCGCCGAAATGATGCGGTGCAGGCCCTTGAGCTCGGCCATGCGCCGCACCAGGTGAATCTCCCATTCGCGCGTGTGCTGGTCGTCACGGGCTGCGCCATAGGCCAGCATGAGCTCGGCGAGCACCAGCCCGGCATCGAGCTGATGACTCGCGGCGAGCGCGATGCCGAAGTGCGCGAGGGCGTCGGGCGCATCGCCGGCGCCATGCCATGCGGCGCCGATGGAGCGCAGGACCTCGCGCTGCTCGTCGATCACCGTCGCCAGCGCCAGCTGCCCGGCCAGCGCGTCGATCTCCGACGCGTGGTGCGCCGACTGGCGTGCTGCGCCGCTGCCGGTGCGCACCGATCGCATCATGACTTCGCCTCCTGTGCCTGCAATGGCCGGCCGGCCGGCCCCGCGCTGCCGGGCGCCGCGCCGGCCGGTGCGGGGCGCAGCATCACCGCATCGGCCCAGACGGTCAGGTCGGCGGCCTCGGCGATGCCGGCGATGGTGATCAGGACAGCATCGTCGAAGGTATAGCTGCCGAGCGGCGCCCATTCATTCGCGTAGACCATGCCGTCGATCAGCACCTCGCTGATGCCATCGGCGTGGTGCACGACGAATCGCAGTTGCCGCGCGTCGCCGAGATCGCTGAGTGCATAGGGGATATAGACGCTGACCTGATAGCGCGCAGGGGCATCGATCGCGAGGCGCCACGCCGCGGCGGCGGGCAGCGTCGCCGGCCGCGGCTTCCATGGCGCATCGAGGGCGGTGGAGCGCCGCGAGGCCGCAAATCGGGCGGTGCCACCGACTCCGGTCGGCGCCTCGCGCCACGTCGAATCGGTGAGAAAGCCGCCCCGCGATTCATCGAGCACGCGCGCATCGGCTGGCGGCGCATCACACGGCGACGGCCGGTCGCTCCACAGCCAGCGGCTCGCCGCCCCGGCAGGATGCATGGCCCACGGGTCTGCATCAGCACCGCACCAGCCATAGGGATCGACGTTCCGCCCCAGGTACTGCACGCCAAAATGCAGATGCGGCCCGAGCGAGCACCCGGTGTTGCCGATGATCCCCACCGGATCACCCGCGGCGACCCGGTCGCCGATGGCGACGTCGATGCGCTCGAGATGCCAGTACAGCGTGCGGTAGCCGTTCTCGTGATCGACGATGACGGCACCGGTCGCACATCCGTCATCCGCATTGCCGGCGAAGTACACCTCGCCCGCGGCTGCGGCGAGCGCCGGGGCCGGTGGCGAGGCCGCATAATCCCAGCCGTCGTGGCCGTTATAGGCGAACGCGATGTTGGTCTCGGTGCGGCCCCAGTACGTGTGAATGCCTTCACTGCGGTTGCGGGTCAGAAATGGCCCGTTGTGATCGAAAAACGACGTCACCGGATACACGCGATCCGTCGGCCGCACGAGGAATGGCGCCGCCGGCGCCGGCCAGTCATCCGGCGCGCTTCGCGGATCGCCGAACCAGCTCGCATACACGTCGACCAGCCGGGCCATGCGGCCACCCAGGGCGTCGGGCGTGGTGGTCGGCGCGAGCAGGCGGGCGAGTGCATACTCTGCCAGCGTCAGGCCGGCCGGTGGCGGCGCCTCGCTGCCATCGGCGTACGTGAGCGGCGCGTAGGCCGGGTAGTCGCGGCGGGCATGCAGGATCTGCCGGACGGCCCAGCGCACCTGCGCCTGCAGGCCGGCGCGGTTTCCCGCCTCGCCGCGATAGCCGGCCGCCCAGGTGAACTGGTCGGCGGTCGGGGCGGGATCGCTCAGCAACGCGCCCTGTAGCTCCAGCAGCGCCAGCACCAGATGCGGGTTGACGCTGTAGTACGACGTCTGCCCGATGAGTACCTCGGCAAAGGTGTGGCGCCGCCCGCCGACCGACAGCGTCAGTTGGCCGAGAGTGCCCGGCTGGCGGTCGAGCCAGGCCTGCAGCGCGCCGGGCGAGACGCCCGGGGCGTAATTCAGTCGCTGGTCGTCGAACCGTCGCGCGGATGCCGGGACTGTCGCCGTCGGTACCGGTCGCGCCGTCGCCATGGGCGTCGGGCGTGGCGTCACCACGGGCGGCGTCGGCACAGCGGGCACCCTCGTCGCCGGGCGTGCGGTCGGCGGCGGGGCGTCGCCCAGCGGGGCGCGCAGCCGCCAGACGCCGACAATCCCGGCGATGAGGGCCACCAGCCCGACGGCGGCGATCAGAACTGCGTGTGGCGCGACGCGACGATTCATGCCTGTAGTATACACGATGCCCCGTCGCACGCCATGCGTCGGAGCGCGCTGATCCTATCCTCGCGGATTCGCGGATTCGTGCCGACGCCGCGCTGCTTCTGCTATACTGGAGGCTGCCGGGCGCCGTCACACCATGATTCGCCACCCATCATGACCGAGCTCCGGCGATCGACACATCACGGGATGCCGCCACGCCATCGCCGCGATGATGTGAGCTCGTCCGATGGATCGTTCACCGCGCCAGCGCGGGGTTCGCCCGGCACGGATGCGGGATAGTCCGACCATCAGGCCGCCGGAATTGCGTACCGCCAGACCAGATCGCGCGCCGATGTGATCAACACGGCCCATAGCGCGATGATGCACCAGGCATGCTGGAGGTGGTCATTGATGACTGGGAGCACGCGATGACTGGAGACCAGGCCGCGCCCGCCGGGCGCCGTGGCGACACCGGGCCGCTGCGCAGACCGCCACTCGGATCCCTGCCGGGGCGCCGCCTGCCCGTGATCGGGGCGGTCGTCGCACTGCTCGCCGGCATTGCCCTCGGTGCCGTCTGGTGGATCCAGCGCCCCGAGGCCGACACGCGACCGATCGAGGTGGTGCGCAATTTCGCCGCGGCGCTCGAGGCCCGTGACGTGAGCGCCATGCTCGCCCTGCTCGAGCCGAGCGATCTCACCCGGCAGCTCAGCCCGGAATTGCGCATCTACGTCGAATATCTGCGCAAGATCGACTTCCAGGACGACACCTACGAGTTGCTTGCGAATGACGGGGTGCACGCCCAGGTACGCTGGACGGCGACCATGCGCTACACCATCGATATCGGACGAGAGATCACCGGCGAGCATCCGGTCGACTCGGTCTTCCGGCTGACCAAGATCGAGGGTTCGTGGTATCTGAGCAGCGTCGAACTGCCCACCGCCGCGGAGGAGCCATGAAGCGGCCATGCTTCCGCCATCTCGCGCCGCTGATCGCGGCGCTGGCGCTGCTCGGCACGACGATGGTCTCGGCTGCGCCGTCCGACCCGCTGATCGATGATCAGTGGGCACTCAACCAGGTGGGCGCCACGTGTGCCTGGCAGTCCACGACCGGCAGCCGCGAGATCATCGTCGCGATCGTCGACAGCGGCGTCGATCTCCAGCACCCGGATCTCGCCGATCGCATCCTGCCGGGGTATGATTTTGTCGATGACGATCCCGACGCATCCGACGAGAACGGCCATGGCACCAACGTAGCGGGCATCGTCGCCGCCACGCTCAACAATGCCGAGGGTGTCGCCGGCCTGGCGCCGGGCGTCTCCATCCTGCCCGTGCGCGTGATGGATGCGAGCGGCCGGGGCTCCGAGGAGGCGATCGCCGCCGGTGTGCGCTTCAGCGCCGAGCAGGGTGCGCGTGTGATCAATCTCAGCCTCGGCTCGACCCTGGTGCTGGCTGCCGAGGAGGAGTCCGAACTGGTCAAGCAGGCGATCCGCGACGCGATCGCCGGCGGTGCCGTCGTGGTGGTCGCCGCCGGCAACGACTTCGTGCCGTTTCCAAACTCCATCGCCGGCGAAAACCCCGATGCGATGGTGGTCGCGGCGCTCGATCCCAACGACCAGAAGGCCGATTTCTCCAATTCGGGCCCGTGGATCTCGGTCGGCGCGCCCGGCGTGCAGATCCTGTCGGCGATGCCGACCTACGAGGTGTTCCTCACCAGCGATGAACTGCCACGTGCCGAACGCTTTCGCAATGATTATGACTATATGTCGGGGACATCGCAGGCGACGCCGTATGTCGCCGCGCTGGCGGCGCTGCTGCTGTCGGCGAACCCGGCCCTGACCCCCGCCGAGGTGCGCGAACAGATCGAGCGCACTGCAACAGACATCTCGGCGGTCAATCCCGACGTCGAGATCGGCAGCGGGCGGATCGACGCGTGCGCGGCACTGGCACCGTTCGTCGGCCAACAGCCCGAACAGCCGACGCCGGCGACGCCAGACCAGCCCGAGCAGCCGACGCCGGCCACGCCCGAGCGCCCGAGCCTGCCCGAGCGCCCGAGCCCGCCCGAGCGCCCGGCGCCGGAGCCGGGCCGCATCCTGCTGCTGCTGTTGGTTCCGGTGGCCGCGTGTGTCCTGGTGCTCGGTGGCGCACTGCTCCTGATCATCATGCTCGTGCGGGCCGTGACTGGCCGGGGGCGGAGCAGCGGAGCGGCCCCGCCGCCGCCGGCGGGCGCTGGCGCGATGGGGCCCGTGCTGACGGTCAATGGCCCGGGTGGCGTGCAACGCTACCAGATCGCCGGCGGGGCCAGCCTGATCGGGCGCGACGCCGGCTGCACCATCGTGATCTCCGGCGATCCGACGATCTCGCGCCGCCACGCCGTGCTGCGGGTTGAGCCGCAGGGGATGACCCTGGAAGACGCTGGCAGCAGCCATGGAACGCTCGTCAACAATCGACGCATCGCTGGCCCGACGGCGCTGCGGCGCGGCGACCAACTGCAGTTCGGCCAGACGCGCGGGCGAATCGACTGACGCGCCCGCCATGCCAGTGCGTCGCATGCCCGTGTCGGTCGGCATCACCGCGACACGGGCATACGGCGCCCTGGCGGGCAGGTGCGATGCACCCCCGGCCATGTGGATGCGTCAAGCGACGCGTCCGTCTGCTGTGAGAACGCTCAATGGACATCATCGTCATCGGCGCGGGGGTCATCGGCCTCACCAGCGCCATCCGACTCAGCGAGGCCGGCCATCGGGTGCGCGTCCACGCACAGGCGCCGGCGGCAGCGACGACCTCGGCGGTCGCCGCCGCGGTCTGGTATCCATATCAGGCCTTTCCGCAGGACGCCGTCAATCGCTGGGCGGCGGTCACGTACGCCGAACTTGTGCGCCTGGCCGACGATCCGCGCGCCGGCATCGTACAGCGCTCGGGGATTGAACTGTATCGCGGTGCGCCGCCGGATCCCTGGTGGCGCGATGCGGTGCCTGATTTCCGGCATGCCAGCGGCAGCGAACTGCCGCCGGGCTATGCCGGGGGCTATGCCTTCTCGGCGCCCGTCGTCGAGATGCCACGCTACCTGCCATACCTCGAGGCGCGCCTGGCCGCCGCCGGCGGCGCGATGACCCTGGTGAGCTACGCGGCGCTCGACCAGGCGCTCGCCGATGCTGACGTGGTGATCAATTGTGCCGGCCTGGGAGCCCGCGGCTTCGGCGATCACGATCTGGTCGCGATTCGTGGACAGATCGTGCGCGTGGCCCAGATTGGTCTGGATCGGTTCATCTTCGATGAAGACCACCCTGATGGGGTGACATACATCGTTCCGCGCATCAGCGACATCATCCTCGGCGGCACGGCACAGCACGGCGCCGAATCGCTCGCGGTCGATGCCATGACGGCTGATGCGATCATCCGGCGCTGCTGTGCGCTGGAGCCACGCCTGCGCGGCGCAACCGTCCTCGAGCACCGCGTCGGCCTGCGCCCTGGTCGCCACACGGTACGTCTCGAGGCGGCAGCCCATCCTCGTGGACGGCTGATTCACAACTATGGCCATGGTGGCGCCGGAGTGACGCTGGCGTGGGGCTGCGCCGACGACGTCGCCGCACTGGTCATGCGATCGTCCGCCTGATCACCGCAATCCCGGCGCGTCGCGCGCGTCGCGCGCCCGGTGACCGCACCCACGCGAACGACGGGTGGCCATGGCGCCGGAGTGACGCTGGCGTGGGGCTGCGCCGACGACGTCGCCGCACTGGTCATGCGATCGCCCGCCTGATCACCGCAATCCCGGCGCGTCGCGCGCGTCGCGCGCCCGGTGGCCGCAGCGCACGCGGGCGACGGGTGGCCATGG
Organism: Chloroflexota bacterium; assembly: GCA_018969485.1. Taxonomy (GTDB): domain Bacteria; phylum Chloroflexota; class Chloroflexia; order Chloroflexales; family Roseiflexaceae; genus CAIQIY01. Next base: position 56,747 of record JAGWYG010000005.1, on the reverse strand, counting down.
CGCCGGAGTGACGCTGGCGTGGGGCTGCGCCGCCGACGTCGCCGCACTGGTCATGCGATCGCCCGCCTGATCACCGCAATCCCGGCGCTGGCGGCGCGGCAGGTGTCATGTGTCGGCACCCGCGGATCCCCGTCGCTCACGACGAGCGCTGTGGCGCCAGCACCTGCCAGCCCGCGTCATCGTCGCCGATGACGACGCGCACGCCGCCGGCGTCCGCCGGCACATCGAAGACAACCGGCACGCTGACGCTGACGCCCGCGCCAGGAATGACCTCGGCCAGGCTGATGTCGCCACGCACCCCGCGCCCGAATGCATCGAGATAGGCGCGCGACAGGTCGACCTCGGCACGATACCGCCGCCCCTGCGCATCGATGGCGCTGAACAACGTTCCCGGGACGATCGATGCGTCGCCGTTGTTGATGATGATCACCAACGCGACGGCGTACCGCCCACGCGCATCACGACCATCGATCGCGCCATCGAACCACACGACATCGCTGGCACGCAATACGCTGAGTTGCCATTGCCCGGTGCTATAGACCACGCCCGGCTGATGGTGAGGCACCGCAGTCCCCGACACGACGCTCGGCGTCGGCATCAGTTGTGTCGGTGGCGGAACGACGATCACGCCTGGCAGCATGCGCTGGTCGAGTGGCACCTGTGCCGTCGGCAGCGACGGCTGCCGCACCGGCGTGGTTGCGGCCTGCTGTACCACCACCTGGGTGACCGATGGCAATGTGGCGAGCGCGACGCTCTTGGCGCTGATGCGGGGTGTCGCGTCGGCGCTGATCGCCGGCGCACGCTCCATGTCGCGCACCAGCGCCGTCGGCCACGCCGGCGCCACGGCAGACGCGACACCACCCCACACGACTCCGCCGAAGGCCCGATCGAATCCCCCACCGTACCAGGCGAAGGTCAACCCCGCCAGCACGATCGCCACGATCACTGCGGCGGTGATCATGATCACCGTGCGCCCCCGATCCACCGGCGGCGGCCCAGCGGACATCGTGTGGCGTGCCACAGGCACGATCGCTCGTCGGTCAATCTCCACGATTCGCTCCAGTGCTCGCAGACGCTCGCGCGGATCGGCGGCGACATCAGCGATCGCCCACCACACCTCGCGCTCATCGGGCGCACGCTGCGCCAGCGTGTGCAGCAACGCCCGCGCCCGCTCCCCCGAACCGCGGGCATGCGCGTTGCGCGCGATACGAATCAACCCGGCGATTTCATGTGACCCGAGTGGTTGCTGGGGCGCGGCTGATCCGGCCACGCGGCATCGCTCCCGGTGCTATGGCACGCTCGCCACCGCCAGCCACCCCTGGGTCGTGTTCTCACGCGAGAACAGCACCAGGCTCGTCGCGCCAGGCGGGACATCGAAGATCAACATGACGCTGGTCGGCGTCTCGTTCGCCGGCAGGACATCGCCCAGCGCGATGTCGGCGGTGGCGCCGCGCTGCACGTAGATCTGAGCCAGGTCGGGCCGTGCCGGATAGACCCCGCCCGCAGCGTCCTTCAGCACGAAGAATTCCTGCGGCACCGGCTGATCGATGCCCGTCTTGTTGCTCACCAGCGCGAGTACCACGGCATACTGCCCCTGGGCGGTGTTGCCGCCGATGACATTGCCGACGGCACCGTAGACGTAACCGGGCATCAGCGTGTACGACCACCCGCCAGCGTTGGCGACTTCGCCGGCCTGGAGTAACGTGGGTGCTGCCTGCTCTGGCGGCACCTGGGTCGGGATCGGCGTCGGCGTCGGCGTCGGCTCGATCGTGGCGGTGGGCGGCTCGACGACTGGCTCGGTGGTGGCATCAATGACCGGCTCGCCTGCCGGATCGCCCGTGGGCTCCAGCGGCAGGCTGGCTGTCGGCTCGACGATCAGCGTCGGCGGCAGCGTGGCCACCTCGCTGGCATCGCCACCTCCGGCGCGGTTGAAGATCGTCACCACTGCCAGCGCGACGAGACCGATCCCGAGCAGGAACACTACCGCGATGAGCAGCGGCCGCACCAGCCGCTGCGACGACGACGGCGCGGAATCGGCAGCGTCGTCATCCTCATCACGATCCACATCACGGTACGCGACAGGCCGGGGTGACGGAGCGGCGCCAGCACCGGGGCGCCGCTGCTGGTAGGTGGCGTCAAGCTGTGATGCGTAGCGCTCTTCGTCGGCCGGAGCAGCGACCGGCTCGACATCGGCAAGCGAGGCGGCCGTGGGCACCGAGTGCGAGCGGCGTGCCGCCCCAAGCGCTTTCAGCCCGTTGAGCGCCATCTCGTTGGTGGGGTCGAGCGCAACCACGCGCTCGAGCGCCATACGCCGCTGCTCGGCGTGTTCGGCGACGCCGGCGAGCCAGAGCCATCCCTGAACGTTGCCCGGATCTTCGCGCGTGAGCAGCGAGAACAGGCTGCGCGCCTCCTCGCGGTTTCCCTCACGCGCCGCATCGATCCCCAATCGCAGAATTGCATCTGGATCCGACATGCCCCTTCCTTCCTTCGGTGTCTGACGATCCCGGTGCCGCACGCCCGCAGGGCTGCCGCTGCCGTACGCGCCACGCCCTCGGCCCACGGCCACGTCGCATGCGGTACACGATGCCCTGTTGCGAACCATCGTATCACAGAGAGTCATACGGGTCAATAACGTACGATGACTTGGGTAGGATGGCCTGGGGCCAGACGCCGACAGTTCCTCCGGCGTCGTTGAGTGCCGGCCATGCCCGACGCCGAGCGCAGCCACACGCCATACCACGCGCCAGGGGCGCGCCATGCGTGCGCCCGATGCGCGGGCGTCGGCCGGTCGCAGCCGTACCGGCACCATCAGGCTGCTCGCGGCACCTGATCCGGATGCCATCACACCGCCGCCTCGTCGACGCCGGTCGGCTTGTATGCATCACTCCGGCGCGCGCCTGCGGCGGCCACGATGTCTGACGTCGCCGCACAGGCAGCATCGGTGCCTGTGCGGCGCGAGCGCGCCGCCCGTCAGCCGTGGTGTGCGGTATCGCCGATCGCCCGGCAGCCGGGACGGCCCCATGCCGCACGGCTCGCTGCTGCCCCCTCATGCGATCGCGTGGACATGCTGCTGATCACTGCCGAGGCTGGCAGCCACCAGGCCGCCCTCCCGTGGCGGATTCTCCCGGTGATCGCGGCGGATTCGCTGGCGCGGCGCTCCACGCGCCCTGGCATCGACGGGGCTCTGCGCGCACCAGATGCCTGCGCCGCACCATGAGGGTTTCATGGTATGATGGGCGCGTGGGAACGCAGTGTCTGGCGTCTCCGAGCCGCGCGCGTCCACGCTGTGCTCTCTGCGGATTGATCGTCAATGCACGCAACGATGGCCCGTCGAATCTGATACATCCTGGTTGGCGTAACGCTATTCAGCGTCATTTGGCCATGGGCTACGGTCGTGCTGAAGCTTGCGGCTGATGATTGTACCGCGTGGAACCGCGTTCTTGGTATATACCCACTATTCAATAAGTTTGCAGCAGATTATCCATCCCTTGATATTCGCCAATATTCACTACTGTCAGACACGTCATGGCATTAACCATATGGCATTCATAGCACTATCACATACATACAACATAGTATTGCAAATGCTGTTTTTTGGGATATGCATAGTAACTCGTCAGTTTTTGATGAGTATCTTCAATAATGCGTTAATATGGTTACATAGTGACGGATATTCTCGCGAAAAGCGCATAACTAAGTGAAAAACATACCGATTTTGTCGCAATTGATCAGATCATGGCAAGAGTACCAATCCTTTGGCCGATATCACTAATCAATCGCATTCCTGGTATGATTTTTGTGTGCTCAATGCTGTTCCAGCGACATGTTATCACAAACAACATGCATTTGAACCGCTAGCTCGCAATAGCATGACACGATAAGGCGCCAATGATCATCGTATTACTGCCAGCATACAACGAAGAAGAATCGCTGCCGCGGTTGTTGCCAAAACTGCAGCATACGCTAACAGCATTGGGCGAACCGTATCGGATCGTCGTCTGCAATGATGGCAGCCGGGATGGCACACAGGAGCAACTCGAGCGCGCCAGCACGACGTTACCCCTCGAGATCATCCGGCACCGGATCAACCGCGGGTTGGGCGAGTCAGTGCGCGATCTATTCGAGCGTGCCAGCGAGCTCGCCGAGCCGGGCGACGTCATCATCCGGATGGACTGCGACGACACGCACGAGCCGGAGTACATCCCGACGATCGTCGCCCGGGTGCGCGCCGACTGCGATGTCGTCATCGCATCGCGCTTTGCGCCGGGGGGCGGTCAGCTGGGCGTCAGCGCATACCGTGCGTTCATCAGTCAGTGCGCCAATATCTTCATGCGGCTCTTCTTTCCGATCCCGGGGCTGCGCGAATATTCGTGCGGCTTCCGCGGTTACCGCGCCGAGATCATCCGCCACGCCATCGCGTTCTACGGCAACAATTTTGTCCAGCTCAAGGGGCTCGGATTCACCTGCACCCTCGAAAAGTTGGTCAAGTTACGGCTGATCGGCGCACGCTTCGGCGAAGTGCCGTTTGTCCTACGCTATGATCAGAAGCAGGGTTCCAGCAAGATGGTCGGCAGCACGACCACGCTGGGATATCTGGTGATGGCCGTGCTGTATCACTGGCCATGGGGCGGCTGGCGCGGCGCCATCCGGCGCAAGCATGTCGATTGGCGGATGACCAATGACCCGATCTGATGATGTCAGGCGCTTCTGGGAGCAGCATCCGCTGTTTGCCGGCGAGTCGCGCCATCCGGCCGGTTCGCTGGAGTTCTATGCCGAGCACCGGCGCGTCTATCTCGACGACTGCTTCGCCGGTGCGCTCGACATCCGGGTGCTGCCGCCACCGCGACCAGGTGCACAGACGCGCCGCATCCTCGACCTGGGGTGCGGCGTGGGCTTCTGGGTCACCGAGTTCGGCATGTATGGACTCGGGCAACTCCATGCCGCCGATCTTACCGAGCATGCCCTCGGGCTCACGCGGCGACGCCTGGAACTCCACCATCTCACGGCGACGCTGCAGCGCGAGGATGCCGAGCGCCTGAGCTATGCCGATGCCATATTCGATCACGTGAACTGCCAGGGCGTCATCCATCACACCCCTGACACAACTGCGGCAGTCGCCGAAATCGCACGGGTCTTGCGGCCAGGTGGGACTGCCGTGATCTCGGTCTATCACCGCAATGCGCTCTTGCGGCTCTGGCCGGTGCTGTGGCGCCTCGCCTGGCCACTGGCATGGCTCGGATTTGGTTTGCGCGGCCGCGGCCGCGAGCAGATCCTCCAGACGCGCGATGTTGACGAACTGGTGCGCCGCTATGATGGCAGCGACAATCCGATCGGCAAAAGCTACACGACGGCACAATTTCGTGCGCTGCTCGAACCGCACCTGGTCATCGATGAGCTCTACGTTCACTTTTTCCCGGCGCGTGCCATGCCGTTTCCCCTCCCCCGCTGGTTGCATCGCATGTTGGATCGGCATCTCGGGTTCATGGTCTACGCGAACTGTCATCGACCATGTGCGGAATAACAGCGATCCTCACCGACGGGCATGATCTGGCCGGTCGGCGCGCGGTCATCGAGGCGATGACGCGCCGTCTGGCACATCGCGGGCCAGATGGATCAGGGGTGCATCATGTGCCCCGACAGGCACTGTTTGGTCATCGCCGCCTGGCGATCATCGATACGGTCGCTGGCGTCCAACCCATGATCAGCGATGATGGACGCTATACCCTGGTGTATAATGGTGAAATCTATAATTATGTCGAACTACGCCAGGAGCTGATCGCCGCAGGATGTCGCTTTCAGACCGCATCAGACACCGAGGTGCTCCTGCAGTTGCTCATTCATGCAGGTGCTGCTGGTATCACGCGGCTGAATGGCATGTTCGCATTTGTATTTCACGACCGACAACATCATCGATGGATCGCAGCACGTGATCCTTTTGGCATCAAACCACTCTACTATACACACTCTCCCGAAGAGCTGATATTTGCGTCGGAAATCAAGGCGCTGCTCGAGCATCCAGAAGTACGCGCCATCCGCGACGATCATGCACTTCGTCAGTATCTGCATTTCCAGTTCTGCCTCAATGATCGCACGTTATTTACTGGCATCTCGAAGCTGCCACCCGGCCATTACATGCACGGCCATGGTGCCACCATCAACGCGGTCACATCATATTGGAACGTCAACTATCAGATCGATGACGATCACACCGAAGGATTCTTTCTCGAACAGCTGCGCACCGTGCTGGATGACGCACTCCGGTTGCAGCGACGTTCAGACGTACCGCTCGGTGGATATCTCTCCGGCGGGCTCGATTCCAGCGTCGTCTGTGCGCTTGCTGCGCGGCACAGCGACCAGCCGCTGCCAGTGTTCCACGGGCGGTTCGCCGAGGGTGCCGCCTACGACGAGTCAGCGCATGCGCGCGTCGTCGCGCAGCAACTCGGCGCCATCTATCACGAAGTCGTCCCTACGGCGCACGATTTCGTCGACACATTGCCGGGATTGATCGATGCGCTCGACGAACCAGCGGCCGGCCCGGGGGTCTTTCCACAGTTCATCGTCAGTCGCCTGGCGCGTCAGCACGTCACCGTTGTGCTCGGGGGGCAGGGCGGCGACGAAATCTTTGGCGGCTATGCGCGCTATCTGGTGGGATATCTCGAGCAGGCACTCAAGGGTGCCATCTTCGAGACTCAGGAAGAAGGCCGGCATCTGGTGACGCTCGAATCGATCGTGCCGCAACTCGCATTGCTACAACAGTATGGTCCGTTGCTCGCGCATTTCTGGCGCGATGGTCTCTTCGAGCCGATGGATGCGCGCTACTTCCGCCTGATCGATCGTAGTTCCGACATGGCATCAATCCTGATGCCAGACGTACTCGGCAATGATGATCGCGCTCGTCTGTTCAGCGAGTTCCAGGCAATTTTCAATCACCCCGACACACGCTCCTATATCAACAAGATGACTCATTTCGACCAGAAGACCCTGCTTCCAGCGCTGCTGCACGTCGAAGATCGTGTCAGCATGGCAGTCTCGCTCGAATCGCGCGTACCATTGCTCGACACCCGCATCGTCGATCTGGTCACCACCATGCCACCGCCGATGAAGTTCCAGGGCGGCCGCACCAAGCACCTGTTCAAGCAGGCGGTGCAGTCGCTGGTGCCCGCCTCAGTCTGGCAACGTAAAGACAAGATGGGCTTCCCGGTGCCGTTCACCCGATGGCTGGCTGGCGGCCCGGTGCGCGACTTCGTCAGCGACGTATTGACCTCGCGGGCGTGCCGCGAGCGTGGTCTGTTCGATCCGGCCGGACTCGAGGCATTGATCGAGCGGCCAGGTGTCGGCGCACGGGCGCTCTGGGGGGCCCTGTGCATCGAACTCTGGCATCAGCGCTTCATCGATCGGGCCTGAACGATGCTGCCGTTGCCTGCTGCCGCCCAGCGCCGTGCGCATGTACAGCGCGCCCTGGCAGCGACATGGGGAGCACGGGCGGCGCGCATCGCCGCACTGCCGATCGCAGTACAGGAACCGGCCCTGCGCCTCCCCTTGCGTCTGCGACCGGTTGCGCTGCCGCCCTGGAGCGCGGCCGGCATCGATGGTCGCATCCTCATCCCGGAGGAGCTCGGCGAGCCGTCGGACGACTGGCGCCAGATCGACTGGTGGACCGTCGCGTTCGTTCTGCTCGAGGGCTGGCACGAGCGGTGCTGGGAAGCGCGGCATGGCGTGATCCATTCGTACAGCCTGCGGCTGCGCGGCTGGGATCCGCGGGTCTGGCAGCACGCCTGGGTCAACCGGATCGCACGCTGGCTCGATGCGTGGGCGGCACACGAGGATGGCTGCGCGCTCCCGGCGCCGAACGCACCATTGATCCTCATGACCCATGACGTCGATGCGACCGCACGCACACTGCCGATCCAGCTCAAGCAGAGCGCCTTTCATCTCTGGCGGGCACTCGGCGCCCTGCGCAGCGGCAGGCTGGCCGCTGCGGGCGCACGTCTGCAGCGCATCGTGCGGCTGTTTCGTTCGGCCGACGACTGGTGGACCTTCGACCGGCTCCTGGCGATGGAGCGGGCGTGGGGCGTCCAGGCGACCTACCACATCTTCGCCACGCCGCGGGCGCAGCGACACTGGTTGATGGATCCGGGCTACGATGTCGCCACGGCGCCGGTGCAGCGCCTGCTGGCGCGCTTGCGGCAGGACGGCCATCAGATCGGCCTGCATCCGGGCTTCGATGCCTGGAACGCGGAGATGCCGCTGGCGGTGGCGCGGCAGGCGCTCGCCGCAGCCAGCAACGTCCCCGTCGACGCGTGCCGGCAGCACTGGCTGCGCTTCAGCTGGGACGCCACCTGGCGCGCGCAGTCGGACGCCGGATTGCGCCATGACACGACGCTGATGTTCAACGATCGGCCGGGATTTCGCACCGCCGCCGCGCTCAGTTGGCATCCGTGGGATCATCGGCGGCAGGCGCCGCACCGCATCCGCGTGACGCCTTCGATCCTCATGGATTCGCATCTGTACGACTATCAGCCCCTCGCGCCGGCCGGCCGCCGTGACGCCATCGCCGGCTGGCTCGCCGAAGTGCGGCTGGTTGGCGGGCAGGCGGCGGTGTTGTGGCATCCGCACACCCTGAGCGATGATTATGGCTGGGCAGATGGTTTCGACGAGCTGCTCGCGGCGGTCCGCGCCGCGATGTGCACCATCGATCGCGCGCACCAGCCGGCCTCGGATCACCCGCGACGCGTTGGCACAGGAGGGTCTGCCCGATGAGACTCCCGGTCATCCGCCACTGGCTCCCGACTGCCTGGCGCACTCCGCTGTGGGGCGACCGCGAGCGCTGGGGAGCAGTTCCTGATCATGCCGATCCGATGTGGCTCGAATGGCAGCAGACCTATGATCGCTTCTACATGACCCACCAGCGACATGGCGCGGGGTCGCTGGTCAATGATGCCGGCTACACGATCGTGCGCGCCGTCCCGCTGGCCGGTCGCACCGTCCTCGAGGTCGGCGCCGGCGACATCCGCCACAGCCGGCACTGGCGTGGCCGGCCGCAGCACTACACGCTGATCGATGTGCATCCGGAGATGCTGGCGCGCAGCGAGCAGCACCTGCAGCGGCTCGGCGTGGCATTCGGCTCGCATGCCGTCACCCGCGACACACCCCGGCTTCCTGTCGATGATGCGACGATCGATGTCCTCATCAGCTTCTACTCGCTCGAGCACCTTCACCCGATCGACGGCTATCTGGCCGAGTGGCGCCGCGTTGTGCGGCCGGGCGGCGCGATCATCGGCGCGATCCCCGCCGACGGCGGCCTGGCCTGGGGCATCGGCCGCGCGCTCACCTCGCGGCGCTGGCTGCAGCGGCACACCAGCATCGATCCCGACCGATTGATCTGCTGGGAACACCCGAATCTGGCCGACGACATCATCGAGCGGCTCGACCGGCACTTCACGCGGCGCCGGCTGGGCTTCTGGCCGATTCCGGTGCTGCCATCGATCGATGCCAGCCTGATCGTGCGGTTCTGGTACCAGCGATGAGCGCCACGCCCTACCACGCGCAGGTGCTGGCCGTCCTGCCACGCGTGCTGGCCATGCTCGATACCGACGCCACCAGCGACAGCTACGGCGTCGCCGACCGGGTCTACTGGGCGTGGGGGTTGAGTGATTTCGGCAACGGAACCTTCCAGGGTGCAGCACACGGGCTCGCACGCCTGTGGCGGCATGGCCTGTGGCCCTATCCCACCAGCCGCGAGGCATTCCTGCGACGGATCGACGCGCTCTTCCGCGGAACGCGGCAGCTGACGCGCGGCGATGGCAGCCTTGAGGAAGCGTTTCCGCGCGAGGGGTCGTTCTGCGTGACGGCGCTGGTCGCCTTCGATCTGATGTGTGCCCTGGAGCTGCTGGACGATCAGCTCGACGGGCTGCGGCGGCAGCACTGGCGCGCGACGATCGCCCCGCTGATCGACTACCTGTGCGTCGCCGACGAGACACATGCGATCATCAGCAACCACCTGGCGACCGCCGTGGCGGCGCTGGTGCGCTGGCAGCGCCAGGAGGGTGACGGGCGCGCCGAACGCCGGGCAGGTATCCTGCTGCAGCGCATCCTGCAGCATCAATCGGACGAAGGCTGGTTTCGCGAGTACGATGGCGCCGATCCGGCATACCAGAGCCTATGCCTGTACTACCTCGCCGATGTCCACCTGCGGCGCCCCGATCTGGCGCTCGATCAGCCGCTGCAGCGCGCCTGCACATTCCTGAGCCACTTCGTCCATCCCGATGGATCGTTTGGCGGCATCTATGGCAGCCGATGCGTACGGTTCTTCGTGCCTGCGGGGTTCCTGGCGCTGGCGCCGGCACAGCCGCAGGCTGCAGCGATCGCCCGGCGCATGGCCGCGAGCATCGCACAACGGCGCGTCGTCACCCTCGACACCCTCGACGATCTGAATCTGATCCCGTTCTTCAACGCCTACTGCTGGTCGGCCGTCCTCGCCGGATCGCCACTGCCGCCCGATGCTCCGACGCTGCCATGCGATGGCGCACCATTCCGGCGATCCTTTCCATCGGCCGGCCTGCTGGTCGACCGCGGCATGCAGCACTACACCATCATCAACACCCTGCGCGGCGGCATCGTCCAGCACTACGCGCACGATCACCAGCGCATCGATGCCGGCGTCATCCTGCGCGATCGCGCCGGTCGATGCGGCAGCACCCAGGGCCAGGATCCCGACGCCAGCGTCGTGCTCGACGAGCATGGCGTCACGATCAGCACCAGGTTCAGTGCGATGCCCAGGGCGTTGCCGCAGCCCTGGCATACGCTGGCGCTGCGGCTGCTCGCGCTGACCCTGTTTCGCCATCGGGCGGTGCGCGAATGGGTCAAGCGCCAGATCGTCGCCCGGGTCATCACCGGCGTCCGGCTCTGGCCGGCACGGCATCGCCGGCGCATCATCTTCGGTGCGGCGCTCGTCATCGAAGACCATACCAGTGCGCCGCCGGGATACACTGTCGCGGCGCCCACGCACCCGTTCGTCGCCATCCACATGGCCAGCCAGGGGTACTGGCAGATCCAGGACGAACACACCGCCGACACGGTGTGACCAGCGGCACGGCAGCAGTGCCGGGGAGGCTGACCATCGAACCGCGCTTTCATCCGACGCTCGGACTCGCCGAATTCGCTGCGCTGCTCACGCCGCCCGCCGACGCCGTCAGCCGCTTCGAAGCCGCGTTCGCCGACGCGTTCGGCGCCAGCGCGGCTGTGGCATTCCCCTACGGTCGCGTCGCCCAGTGGGCCTTCCTGCGTGCGCTCGGCATCGACGACGCCGAAGTCATCATGCCGGCGTATACCTGCTCGGTCGTCGCGCATGCCGTCGTCCTCAGCGGTAATCATCCGCGTTTCGTCGACATCAGCCTCGACGACTACAACATGGACCTGGCGCGCGCCGAGGCGGCGGTGAATGCGCGTACGCGCGCGATCATCGCCACGCATACCTTCGGCTATGCGCAGGACGTTGACCAGCTCGACGCGATCGCACAGCAGGCCGGTCGACGTTACGGCCACCGCGTCTGGCTGATCCAGGATTGCAGCCACGCGTTTGGCGCAACCTGGCGTGGCCGCGCCGTCGGCACCGTCGGCGACGTCGCGATCTATGCGTTCAACATCAGCAAGATCCTCACCGCAATCTTCGGCGGCATGCTCACGTTCCAGGACGCCGCGCTCGCACACCGGGTGCGCACCTGGCGCGACCAGCACCTCGCGCCGGCGAGCTGGCACAAGGGCATCCAGCGCCGCCTGTACCTGCTGGGCGCGGCAGCCGCCTTCCATCCCACGCTCTATGGCCTGACCTGGTGGTTGCAGGAGCGCACGCCGCTGCTCAATCGGCTGACGCGCAGCTACCATCTGGATGAGGCGATCCGCTTCCCACCCGATGCTGCGCAGCAGATGGCCCCGGTCGAGGCGGCCGTGGGCATGGTGCAGCTTGCGCGGTACGACGCGATCATCGCACACCGCCGCCGTCGTGCTGCATGGTATAATGATCACCTTGAGGCGCCCGATGGTTGGATCAAGCCGCCGCTGCGCGACGGGGCGACCTATTCGCACTACGTGGTGCGCGTGCCCGACCGTCGGCGTGTCGTGGCCGAGTATGCCGCACGCGGCGTCCATCTCGGCGAGCTGATCCAGTACAGCATCCCCGAGCTCGCCGCATACGCGGCCTATCGGGTCGAGTGTCCGAATGCGGCCCTGGCCAGCCGGGCGACAGTCAATTTCAGTGTGTCGTGATGCATACACTTGTGCTGCTGGGCAATGATGGCTACGCCGGCGCGGCCTACCGACGGATCGCGGGCCTGCCGGGCGTCATGTGCGCCGTCGATCGCTCGACGAGCATGACGCGCGTCTGGCGGTTGCTGCGGCGGCGCGCGCTTCCGGTACGGCTGGCTGCACACATGTGGTGGTGCCAGTTCCGCACCGCCGAAGCACCGCCACCGGTCACGCTGCCGATGGTGCGGAGCAACCGCGACCTCGCGGCACATATCCGACAGCTCAGCCCGGCACGGGTCATCCTGTACCGCGCCGGCCTGATCATCAATCAGCGCGTCCTGTCGCTCGGCGTGCCAATCTACAACATCCACTGCGCCTCGCTGCCGGAGTATGCTGGCCTCGGTGCGCTCGCCCGCGCCCGCGCCGATGGTGCATTGCATCAGTATGCCTGCTTGCACCACGTGGCCCGTGGCATTGATACGGGCGCGGTGGTCGCGCGCGAGCCGTTTACGCTGTGCGCATCATCCCGCTACTGTGATGATGAACGTGCGGCATACCAGGCAGGTGCGGCGTTGCTGTATCGTCAGCTGTCTACCATCATCAAATAAACTGCACATACAATGCAGTCAATTTCACAAACTGAAGTTTATGAGTAATCTGGCACCATTGTGCTAAAAAGTGTCATTCGTGATGCTGTTATCTACGGTTTATCCAGTATTATTGCTGGTATTGCTCGAATTGCGCTCATTCCTGTATACACTTACGTATTCTCACCAGAAGAATATGGATCTATTGCATTAATTTCGTCAACCAGCATCATATTGTCATTAGTAATGGGATTTTCAACTGAAACTGCTTATACTAGGTATTTTCATGAAATTCATGATCAACACTTATTATTGCAGAATATCGTAGCATTTAGATTGGTTTTTGGTATTTTTACGTATATAATATATGTTATTTGCTGTTTTATTATGATCAATACTCAAATAATCAATATTGACATGATAACTCTGGCAATTGTCGGTTTTACTGCTTATATCAATAATATAACCGAGATATTTGTTTTAGTGATGCGAATGAAGCAAAAACCTTGGTTATATTTCTTACATAGCACATTCAGTTCAGCTATTAGCGCACTGTCATCAGTAGTAATAATACATTTTAATACAACAATACAGGGGTATGTTATTGGTCAGATAGTTGGAATACTTTCTGGTTTATTTATCTCACTCATCATTTTACGACCACTTTTATCAGTTTTTCATATTCATACCAACCAAATAGTGCTCAAGCAAATATTATCATTTTCGATACCATTATTTCCTGCATCAATCTCGCAGTATTTGAACACAAACATTGATAAATGGTCAGTTGCAACATTTATTTCAAATACACAAGTTGGAGTATATGAATATGGAAATAATATTGCATCAATGTTCTCACTTGTAAATTCAGTTATTCGCACTGCTTTTCTTCCATATTCAATGAAAATCATTCAATACCCTCAAAATCAAGCAAGTATAGCCTTAAAACAACTATGTAACACATATGTGTATGTTATTGCACTATTGTGGGCGATATTCGGCGAAATTGCAATTGTTATCGCGAATATGCTAGCACCCCCGCAATTTCATGATGCTATAACTATTATTCGAGTAATCGCATTGAATGGAGTAATTTATAATCTCACTATATTTTCTACTCTCGGTTCGTGGCGTTCAAACCATTCTGGTGATTTTACTTTCGCGATATTTGCTGGAGTTGTCGTTAATGTTGGATTTACGATCTTATTTGTTCCAGTATATGGAATAATCGGAGCAGCATATGCCAATTTGCTTGCCAATATAATCACCGTAGCAGTTAGTTTTTTCTTGAGCGAAAAAAGACACTCTTTTCGGTTCAACTATAAGTACATTGGATCACAGATATTATTGTCTGTATGCTACTTATTTATGACGCTCTATGATAATTCGATCATACAATGTGCTGTTTTTGGTGGTTTAGCGACAATATTGTATTTTATTACTCAGTTTATCGAAAATCGTAAACATTAAGAAAATATGCAACCATTCAGAGACACGACCGGGTGTTTGACAGGCGCTGGATTTGACGGCATACTAACGGCATGGATGAGCGAGCACCTCCACCAAGCAGCATCCCTGCAGACGGCTGGGACACCACCCCGGGCAGTGTCCGGGTGCTACCGACGGCCCTGATGGCCGAGGTGCGCGCATTGCGCCTGCGGGTGAACCAGACCTCACAGAACTCGTCCAGGCCGCTCTCGTCCGATCCGCCGTCGGCGCCACCTCGCCCCCAGAAGCCTCCGCGCGGCCGACCGCGTGGTGGGCAGCCCGGCCATCCTAGGCAGACCCGCCCACTCCTGCCACCCGAGCAGGTCGACGCGGTGGTGCCCTGCCAGACGATGCGCTATCCGGGTTGCCAGACGCCCTGGGCTGCTGACCTGCCCGATGCTCGCCCGGTACGCCGCACCCAGGTGTGTAAGCCGCCGGTTATCCGGCCGCATGTCACCGCGCCCCAGCAGCACACCGTCTGCTGTCCAGCCTGCCAGGCGCTCGTGGTCGCCCCGCCTCCGGCGCGCGCACCATCCGACGAGTATCGGCCACGCGTCACTGCCCCGACCAGCATGCTCCACAGCACCGACCAGTTCAGCGATCGGGCCTGCCAGGATCTGCTGGCGTACGTCTGCGGCCTGCTGATCAGCCTGGGAAGCGCTGTCACCAGAGCTGCACACAGGACACGGCCAACGCCGATGAGGCTGCCTGGCTCGCTGCTGCGCCTCGCGTCTGGCTCTGCGCGGCCGCCACGCAGGTCGCAACGAACTGCCGGATCGCGACCACGCGGCGGCAGGCGGGACTGCGGGCCCCACTGGGCGAGACCTGCGCCGGGATTGTCGTCTCCGACTGCTGGACGGCATGCACTGGGCTGCCGAACGCCCAGCGGCAACTGCACTTGGCGCACCTGCAGCGGAACGTGCGCGTGCTGGCCGGCGCCGGCTTCGGGAACCACCCGTGGACGCTGCGGGTGCTGGCGCAGGTGGACGCGCTGTTCGCGGCCTGGCACGCCTTTCGGAACGGCATCACCGACCGGGCCGGGCTGCAGGTGGCACTCCTCCCGGTGCGGCCGGCGATCTGGGATCTGCTGGTGGCAGGGCAGCGCGATCCCTGGCACCGCACCCAAGCGCTTCAGTACAGATCTGCCGACGCATTGGGAGACGCTCGGGATGTTGACACGAGTCGCGGGCGTCGAGCCGGCCAACAACGCCGCCGGGCGGGCCCTACAGCTCACCGTGGATCTGGCGGAAGCCGAGCATTGGCACGCCGAGCACGGCCGGCAGCCGGTTCATCGAGCGGATGCTGTCCGTGGTGACGACCTGCTGCCAACAGCAGCGTGACGTCCTGACCTTTCTGGCCGAGGCGGTGCAGGCAGCCTGGGTTGGCCAGCCGGCTCCGGTGCTCATCACGTCCGGATGACTCCCCGAACGGTTACCTCTAGCGGTCTTCTCAAAAACGGTATACTGATTCCGGCATAGACATATGAGGGAAGAGGTGGCGATGGATCTGACCGATGAACAGAGGACACTCGTGGGCCCTTTGAACTCGGCCGCTACGCAGAGCCGATGGCAACGGGAGGTCGCGCCAAGGTGATCGACCGCTGCTCGATAGCATGCTGTAGATCGTGCAAACAACTGCCCCGAGGCCTAGCCTTTCCAGTCGCTATCCGCCCTACCAATGCGCCCATCATCGCTCTCAGGAATGGGTTGACAGCAGCACCGTCAAGCGAGTTTTGATCAGCTTGGTCAGTGGCATACTTGAACGTGGCTACCTTGACCTGAGCGAGTGTTTCATCAAACAGCACTTTGTGATCGCCAAAAAGGAGATTTTTAGTCGGAAAGACCAATCATGGCAAAAATACGAAGGTCGTGGCAGTTACAGACTTGCTATTCATGATGACTTTGCTTCGCCACATGAATTTACTCTAAGAGAATATTGAAGTAAGTCTTGTTGATGAGTAACGCAAGCACCTAACTAGGCAACTATTTTTACGATAGTGACCCAAATAATGCGATTTAGATTAAAAAATCAAAGCGATCATTATGCGCCATCAGAATCAAAAAAACCTGAAAATGCAAGATAGACGCCCTTTAGATCAATATATGTATTTATGGAAAGTAGAGCACTGTTTAAAAGTCATGAGGTCATCGTGAAAATTGCACATATTCTGAAGACTGTACTATATCCAATCTTATTACTATTCGAAATGCCATATGCTTGGTATAAATCATTAAATGCATCAAAAATATTGCTTGATGGTAAATGGTCTAACTATATGGGATTTCATCCAAAAAGTGCATTAAATGCACTATTTTACCGAACACAATGGATTAATCTCGACAAATATGGAAAAAGTGGCCTAAGCACCATAATGGGACTAGGAAATACTCCTGTTGCACGGTTATTTCATCTTTCACTGCCAGCATCATATATATATGCCCATGCAGGCACGACAGTAACACTTATTTGTTCGTTAGTCTGGTCGTTCAGCCATGTGCTGTGGATGCAAGAACGTAATGAATTGTGGGTATTACTGGCGGCAATTATTGTGACCTTAAGTTCAACAACATACTCAATGGCATTTGTCAGACAAAACTACCAGATTATCGGCTGGATGTGGCTTCCTTCAGCATTGTTTTTTACCATGAACCAAAACTGGGTTGCTGCAGGAATAATATGGCTTCTCGCATCATTTTCAGGATATACACATGTATACTACGCATTGCTCATATCTCTTGCAATTTCCGTATTAACTCGTGATATTGCTCCAATTATCGTATTAATACCAGCTTTATTCAAATCTGCAACACATTTGCATGTGTTTTTTCAAAACAACCGCATATCTCAGATTTTCCACAATACCACCAAGCTTATTGGGCTAACATCACATAAAGTACGGTATAAACGCTGGGGTGGCGGACAAAAAAATGCTTTAGCGTCAAATGCGTATATTGCTGGCGTATATTTCATATCTTGTGTACTCTTATGGGCGATAAGCGGCCGTGTGCCATATCTCGCCTGGTTTGGTTTATTTTTATTCGTGCTGAATCAACGATTTGTGCGAGTTGCAGATATACAGTCGATGAATATCATATTCGTCAGTTTATTGTTCGCAGACACCGCATATAATGCTGCTTTTATAGCAACAATTCCAGTTATCTGGTTTTCTACTGTATTACATCCTTATTCAATCGGTATATCGCGTAATTTATCAGGTAATGTGCAAATATTCAAACCATTTGATCATACGCCAATTGAATCGCAGATAAGTCATTTTTTAGCACCTGTACCAAAACATAGCCGGATATTATTTGCATTTGATGACCCGAAAGGATTATATGGTTCATTATATAATGGGTATCGAGTACTCATCGAACTGCCAATTTATATAGCTTCTTTGCGCGAGATTCATCTCATGCCTGACTGGTATGCAGTCGCAGATACGAATTTCGAGGGAGCACCACAAATATGGGGACGTACGCCCGATCAGATACTCGCCAATCTGACATATTGGCAGGCGTCATATGCTATCATCTACGATAATGCTGACAAAACACTCGACTCATCATGGTATTCACATTTTGACGTATTATCGACTTTTTCTTGGCAATATCATGCAGATATGCTTCGTGAACATGCAATTATTGAACCGGAAAACTTTATCCCTGTATGGTATTTATTAAAAGTTCGAAGCACCTGAAACATCGTAATATTCACATTCATGATCTTTATTATTCACAAGAGACCATAAATGACATTGTCGTATACCATTGCGATTGACGCGCCGCACACGCACTGCTACGGCGTGACGATCGAGTGTTCAGTTGATGCGCATCAGGTGACGTTGCGCCTGCCGACCTGGACGCCGGGCTCGTACATGATCCGTGAGTTTGCCCGGCACGTCCAACAATTTGTCGCATGGTGCGATGGCGAGCCAGCCCGATGGCACAAAGTGGCCAAAGACAGCTGGAGCATCGATGTACGGCCGGGTGCGCTGCTGCGCGTGCAGTATCGGGTGTATGCATTCGATCTGACGGTACGGACCGCACACCTCGACGACAGCCACGGCTTCTTCAACCCGGCGTGTATCTGCATGGCGCTGGTGGGCCACGAATCGGCCACACACCGGCTGCGGGTGGAGGCGCCGGCAGGTTGGCGCGTGACCACCGGCCTGGATGCAGTCGATGGCTGGTTCAGCGCCAGCGACTATGACGAGCTGATTGATTCACCATTCGAGTGTGGGACGCATCGCCTCGTGCAGTTTGAGGTCGACGGCCGGCCCCACGAGATCGCGCTGTGGGGGACGGGCAACGAGGACATTGATCGCATCGTGGCCGACAGCCGGCGGATCGTGCTGGCTGCGCGCGATATGTTCGGTGGGCTGCCGTATCGCCGCTACGTGTTCATCGTCCTGCTGGCCGACGGGCTCTACGGCGGCCTCGAGCACCGCAACAGCGTCGTCAATCTGTACGACCGCTGGGGTTTCCAGCCCGAACGGCGCTACGAGCGCTTCCTCGGTCTGACATCGCACGAGTTCTTTCACGTCTGGAATGTCAAGCGCATCCGGCCGCGGCCGCTCGGGCCGTTCGATTATCGTGGCGAGAACTATACCCGGCAGCTGTGGGTGATGGAGGGCATCACCAGCTACTACGACAATCTGCTGCTGGTGCGCGCCGGGCTGATCACACCGGCGCGCTATCTCGAACTCCTCGCCGAGGATATTGTCAAGCACGAGGCGCTGCCGGGCAAGGATCTCCAGAGCCTGACCGAGAGCAGCTTCGATGCCTGGATCAAATACTACCGGCCCGACGAACATAGCGGCAACAGCAGTGTCTCGTACTATCTGAAGGGCAGCCTCGCGGCGCTGCTGCTCGACCTGCTGATTCGCCACCGGACAGCAGGACGGCGCAGCCTCGACGACGTGATGCGCCTGCTGTTCGAGCGCTATCCGGTCACCGGGCCAGGGTTCGACGATGCGCTCGGCATCAGGCCCGAGGTGGAGCAGGTGCTCGCGGCCGGTGGTGCTGCGGATTGTGATGTCGGCGCATTCTTCAGCGACGTCATCGCGGGCTGTGCGCCGCTCAACTACGGGGCGGCATTCGCCAGCGTCGGCCTCTGGCTCGAGTGGAGCCAAGCCGGCCATGCCTGGCACGGCATGACGCTCAAGACGCAGCATGGCCGGCTGGTGGTGCAGAGCGTGCGCAGCGATGCGCCGGCAGCGCTGGCGGGCATCTATGCCGGCGATGAGCTGATCGCGCTCGATGATGTGCGCATCGACGACGAGCGGCTGCGCGCGCGGCTCGGCGAGCGGCGCGCCGGGCAGCGCGTGACGTTCAGCCTGTTTCGCCGCGATACCCTGCTGCATCGTGTGGTCGAACTGGGCGCCGCACCAGCCGAACGGCTGCGCCTCGCCCCCGTGGTGGGAGCCATCGCCGACGACGCTGATCGCGCCGCCTGGCTCGGCCTGACGGACTGAGAGGATGCCATGTCGATTGATCCGACACGACTGAGCCTGGCGCAGGCCGGTGCGCTGCTGCGAACCGGCGAACTCACGGCGCTCGCCCTCACCGATGCCTTTCTTGAGCGGATCGCCCGCATCGATCCGCTGCTCAACTGCTTCATCACCGTCACTGCCGAGCAGGCGCGCGCGACGGCGCGCGCGCGCGACGACGAACTGCGCGACGGCATCGATCGCGGGCCGCTGCATGGGCTGCCGCTGGCGCTCAAGGATCTCTACCAGACGGCCGGCGTGCGCACCACCGGCGGGACGCGCTTTCTGGCCGACTGGGTGCCCACACAGGACGCTGCGGTGGTCGATCGGCTGTTCGCTGCCGGCATGGTGCTGCTCGGCAAGCTGAACATGCACGAGTGGGCGCTGGGGATCACCAACGAGAACCCGCACTATGGCGATGTGGCCAACCCCTGGGATCGGCAGCGCGTGGCGGGTGGCTCGTCGGGCGGTTCGGCCGCGGCCCTGGCCGCCGCGATGTGTCCGGCGTCGCTGGGCAGCGATACCGGCGGCAGCATTCGCCTGCCGGCGGCGTTGTGCGGCGTGGTGGGCCTGAAGCCGACCTTTGGTCGGGTGAGCGTGCGCGGCGTGCTGCCGCTCAGCTGGAACTTGGACCATGCCGGGCCGATGGCGCGCTCGGTGGTCGATGTGGCCCTGCTGCTCGATGCGATCGCCGGCCACGACGCCGCCGATCCGTGGTCGGCGCGCCAGCCATTCACGGCCACTGGCGCCAGCCTGGGCGCCGGTGTGGCCGGATTGCGCCTGGCAGTGGCGCGTGATGCCCATTTCCGCGATGCCGAGCCGCCGGTCATGGCGGCATTCGAGGAAGCCGTCGGCACCCTGCGCGCGCTCGGTGCGACGATCGTCGAGGTGGAACTGCGCGATGCCGGTGTGGCACGCGCTGCCAATGCGCTGATGATCACCACCGATGCCGCAGCGCTACACCACGAACGGCTGCGCGATGCGCCCGAGCGCTTCGGCGCCGACGTGCTGACCCGCATGCGGGGCGGTGCGGCGACCAGCGGACCGGCCTATGCTGCGGCCCGCTGCACCCAGCAGCGCTGGCGCCATCAGCTCGATACGCTGTTCGACCAGGTCGATCTGCTGCTCACACCGACGATGCCGGTGGTCGCGCCGCTGCGCGATGGTGCGTCGATGGTGGCCATCGCGCCACGCATGACCCACTTCACCGCACCGTTCAACCTCGCCGGCGTGCCAGCGCTCTCGCTGCCGATGGGGTTGGTCGCGGGGCTGCCGGTGGCCTTGCAGATCGTGGGGCCCGCCTGGGGCGAGGCGCTGGTGCTGCGCGCCGGTGCAGCCTATGAGCAGGCGGCCGGCTGGCAGATGCTGGAGCCACCGCTCGCGGTGTGATGCCGAATGCATCCGGGAGGCCGACGATGACGGTGAAACGGTTCTGGGACGATCCCTACCTGTGCCGCTGCGATACCACCGTGGTCGCCGTGCAGGGGCGCGAGATCGCGCTGGCCGAGAGCATCATCTTCGCGTTCAGCGGCGGCCAGGAGCGCGACCACGGGACGATCGGCGGCGCGGTGGTCGAGGATGCGCGCTGGGATGCCGCGACGCTGTGGTATACGCTGCCGGCATCACACGCGCTGCGCCCGGGCACGGCGGTCGCGCTCGCCATCGACTGGGCGCGGCGCTACCGCCTGATGCGACTGCACTTCGCCGCCGAACTGGTGCTGGAGCTGGCGATGCGGCGCCTGCCCCAAGCCGTGCGCCTCGGCGCGCACATCAGCGCCGACCATGCCCGCATCGACCTGGCCTGGCCCGCGAGCCTGGCGCCGCTGCTGCCGGATCTGGCCGCCGACGCGCTGCAGTTGGTGCTGGCCGATCTGCCGATCGTCACGGGGTACAGCGATCGCGCTGCCGAGCGCCGCTTCTGGCAGATCGCAGGGTTCGCCCGGGTGGCCTGTGCCGGCACGCACGTGCGGCGTACGGGCGAGGTCGGCGCGATCACGCTGCGGCGCAGGAACGTCGGGCGGCACAAGGAGCGCATCGAGATCCGGGTCGCGCCGGCCACCGATGCTGCGTGATGCTTCCCGGGCGCCGTGATGGCATACGCGCCCGCGCTGCACGCTCGTGCTGCTGGCCTCTGCCCGGATCGCATGCTGCCGCGTGCGGCGGGGCCACGGCCATGCGCCCCGACGCCGCATCTGGCAACGCACCCGCAGGCACGCAGCCCCGGGCCGGGCGGACCGCTGCGGGCCCGGGCGCACCATGCTGCCAGCGTACCCACGTGCCCCGCCCGCCGCCGGCGCGCGAGCGCGCGTCGCTCACGGGCGGGCGCGCCCGTCGTCGCCCACCGGCGCCTGGCTGTACGCGCTGCGCCACGCCGGCCAGCGTGCGCTGGCGCGATCCGGTGCGCACAGATCATCGAACAGATCCGCATACGCCGGACCATCCACACCGCACAGCCGTGCGCCGAGATGCTCGGCGGCCACGTCGCTGTGGCAGTTGCCCCGGCCACACAGCGCGACGACGCCGTAGATCTGCCGGTCGGCGTCGAGGCAGCCGACCAGTGGCAGGCCATCGGCGGTGAACGACTGCAGCCCGCCCCAGCGGTGAGTGATCGGCACACCGGCCAGCTCCGGGAACAGCGTCGCCAGCTGCAGGTCGAGACGCCGCTGATGCGCCGCCGAGGCCGCGAAGCCATCGCGTTCGAGCGCCTGGTGTGGGCCACCCTGTGCGTCGAACTGCGGGAACAGGCTGTCAGGTTCATCACGCTCGCGCCCGCCGCCGAACAGCAGGCGCCAGCGCCCGCCGCCGTCGTCGATCTCGCGCCACCAGGCCAGCGAGGTGCCGAAACTGCCACGGCATGGGCGCGTGGCCAGCGGCGCGGTGACGATCACCTGGCCACGCTCGGCGCGCATCGAGCGCTCCAGGCCAGGCACCACCTGCGGCACCAGCGCATTCGTCCCCAGCACCACCAGCGGCGCATCGACCGGGTGCCGGTCGGTGTCGAGGCGCGTCACGCCCGCGCTGCGCCGCACTGCGCGCACGCGCACGCCTTCGAAGAGCGCGACGCCCGGGATGCGCGCGATACCCTGCGCCAGCCCGATGACGTAGCGGCCGCTGTGGAATTGGCCATCGCTGTGATCGATCATGCCACACGCGTAGGTGCCGGCCGGGGCCGCGGTGATCTGCCCGACCGCCTGATCATCGAGCCAGCTCACGGCAAACCCGTCCTCGCGCAGCAGTTCGTACTCCGCGCGGCACGCCGCCGCGTGCGCCTGCCATTCCGGCAGATCACTGCGTACCAGCGAGATCATGCCGTCGCGCTGATAGTCGCACGCGATGGCGTACTCCGCGATCTGCCCGCGGATCAGGCGGTGATTCTCATCCCCCAGTTGCCACAGCCGCCGGGCAGTGCCGCGCCCATGACGCCGTACCAGCGCGCCGTAGCCCGGGCTCGGCCCGCGGTTGATCGTGCCCTGGTTGCGCCCAGAGGCACCCTCGCCAACCCGCGCGCCCTCGAGGATGGCGACGCGCGCCCCATGGCGCGCCAGGACGCGCGCCAGCTTCAGCCCCACAATGCCCGCCCCGATGATCGCGACATCGACCCGGATGGGCTGCTCCAGCGTGCCGAAGCCGGGACGCTCGATGTCCAGCCAGAACGGTACCGTCCCGCGGTCCTGCTCCATCGCACGACTCCTCTCATGCCGCTGGTCGCCCGGCGGGTCGCTCATCCGCATACCAGCTGCCAACGATTATACCCGCATGCTGCCGCACCGGGCGGTGGGACGGATCGGGCCGGGCCGGCTGGCGCCCGTACTTGACAATGCTTGCAATGTTTGTTATATACATGACATTGACAATTCAAGATGCACAACGCTTATCCAGAGAGGTGGAGGGACCGGCCCGACGAAGCCTCGGCAACCACGATGATGGTGCCAAATCCGGCAGCGGCGACTGGAAGATGAGCGGGCGCGCCTGGATCGACGCCCCTTCCATGCACTATGGAAGGGGCGTCGTCACGGCAGGGCGAGCGGGCGACGACTCCTGGTGAGCGATGGGCATCACAGCAACGTGAGGCATCCGATGCACACAGCCGCCGGCCCGTTCGCCGACGCCACCGCCCCTGCTCCGATCGTACGCATACGCGGCGGGCGCAGCGTACGGGCCATCAACCTCGACCACGCCGCCACCACACCACCGCTGCGCGCCGTGCAGCAACTCGTCGGGGAATGCCTCGATTGGTACGGCAGCGTCCATCGCGGCGACGGGCACCTGTCGCGCGCATCGACCAAGGCATACGAGGATGCGCGCACGATCATCGCCGAATCGGTCGGCGCCGACGAGCGGCAGCACGTGGTGATCATCGGCGCCAACACCACCTGGGCGCTGAACCGGCTGGCCTACCGCCTGGCCCTCGGCATCGGCGACGTCGTCATCAGCACCGCGCTGGAGCATCACGCCAACGACCTGCCCTGGCGCCGCGGTGCAGCGCTGCACCGCATCCGCTGCGATGCGCGCGGCGCGCTCGACATGGACCACGCCGCCTGGCTGCTGCGGCAGCACGCCGGGCGCGTGCGGCTGCTCACCGTCACCGGCGCGAGCAACGTCACCGGCGTCCTGCCCGACATCACCCGGCTGGCGCAGGAAGCCCACGCCGTCGGCGCCCGGATCGCCGTCGACGCCGCCCAACTCGCACCGCACCGCCCCATCACCATGGGCGACCCCGCCGATCCGGCACATCTGGACTACATCGCATTCTCGGGACACAAATGCTATGCACCATATGGCGCCGGCGTGCTTGTCGGTCGTCGCGACACCTTCGCCCGCGGCGAACCCGAGCACGTCGGCGGCGGCGTCGTTCGCCGGGTGACGCCCGACGCGATCGAGTGGGCCGACGCGCCCGCCCGCGACGAGGCCGGTACGCCCAACCTGGTCGGCGCCGTCGCCCTGGCCGCCGCACTCCTCGAGCTCCGGCGCCTGGGGCACGAGCGCATCACTGCTCACGAGAGCAGGCTGACCGCTCAACTGCTGCACGGCCTCGCCAGCATCCCGCAGGTCACCATCCATGGCGATGACGACGCCAGCCGCAGCACCGGGCGGCTGGGCGTGGTACCATTCAGCGTCGCCGACCACGACCCGCGGCTGGTCGCTGCGATCCTGAGCTACGAGGCCGGGATCGCGGTGCGCGCCGGGGCCTTCTGTGCCCAGCCATACGTGGCGACGCTCACCGGCGACGACGCCCGGTGTGATGTCCCGGGCCAGGGGCTGGTACGCGCCAGCATCGGCCTCGACAACACCGCCGATGACATCGCGCGCTGCTGCGCCATCATCGGCGCCATCGCCGATGGTCACTACCGTGATGCCTACTGTTGGGACGCAGCCGACCGCGGCTTTCGGCCGCACGACGAGCAGATTGCGGTGAGTGACCGGTTCGCCGCGCTGCGGCCGCCGCCGCGCACGCCCGCGACGGCCGTCAGTCGCTGATGCCCGGACACCGGTGACTGTCTGCCACCATCCAGCCAGTGAGGAGCATGCCATGAGTCTCGCGGATGCCACCCTGCCCGTCCTCGACCTACGCCGTTTCGATGCTGATCCCGCCGAACGTGCCGCCTTCCTCGCCGACGTCCAGGCCAGCGCCTACGAACTGGGGTTCTTCTACGTGACCGGCCACGGCGCCGCGCCACAGCTCCTCGAGGACGTCCGACGGCTATCGCGGGCGTTCTTCGCGCTGCCCGAGGCCGACAAGCTCGCGATCGAGATGATCAACTCGCCACATTTCCGCGGCTACAATCGCCAGGGGATGGAATACACCCGCGGTACGCAGGACTGGCGTGAGCAGGTGGATTTCGGCGTCGAGCGCGCAGCGCCGGTCCTGACGCCGGATTCGCCTCCCTGGGCACGCTTGCGCGGCCCGAACCAGTGGCCCGCGGCGTTGCCCGAGCTACGCGAGGTGATCCTCGCCTACCAGGCATTCGCCAGCGCGCTGGCCGTGCGCCTCATCCGGATCTTTGCGCTGGCGCTCGGCCAGCCTGCCGACGTGTTCGCCGACATCTACACGCCCGAGCCACACTATCTGATGAAGATCATCCGCTACCCCGGGCGCGACCAGACGGCGAGCGACCAGGGGGTCGGTGCGCACAAGGACGGGGGCTTCGTGACGGTGCTGCTGCAGGACGTGCAGGAAGGGCTGCAGGTGGAGCATCGCGGCACATGGATCAGCGCACCGCCCATCCCAGACACCTTCGTCGTCAACGTCGGCGAAGTGCTCGAGATGGCGTCGAACGGCTATCTGCGCGCGAACGTCCATCGGGTCGTGACGCCGCCGGCGGGCAGCGAGCGCCTGTCGGTGGCATTCTTCTTCGGCGCGCGCCTGGATTCGACGGTTCCGGTGCTGCAGCTGCCCGAACCGCTCGCCGAGCGCGTCCGTGGCGTCACGGTCGATCCGCTCAATCCGATGTTCCGCGAGATCGGCCGCAATCACCTCAAGAGCCGGCTGCGCTCGCACCCCGACGTGGCCCGCCGCCACCACCCCGATCTGCTCACCACGCCGTGAGGCCATCGGGCGCGCTGCGGCCGCCACGCCACAGCGCGCCACCCGCGGCGGCGGATCAGTCGCCGGCATCGCCGGCGAACAGCCGGCGCCAGGCCTCGAGAAAACCGTCGCGCAGGTCGCGATGCCCGTAGCGGGTGACGAACGATCCGGCGGCGACGGCAGGACCGGGATCGCCGCCATGCTGCTCGCTCAGATACCAGCGATGCTCCATGATCCAGCGGTACAGATCAGCCTCGGTGCGCCCGGGGAAGTGCGCCAGCGCATGTTCGCGCCGGATCGCTTCGACGGCGGGAACATACACCGTATCGTACCAATCGGCAACCGCTTCGTCTCGACTGATCTCACGGTGCTGATCGAGCCCCATGTAGTATCGGTGGGCATTGATGTGCCGGATCAGCTCAAGATATCCGCCTGGCTCGCTGAATTCGATGCGTTGCGCCGGACGAAGCTGATTCAGCCGAGTCCATTCAAGAAAATCGCTATACTCCTCCTTCAGCAGCAGATCACGCGCCGAAATCGCGGTATCGAGCGGCACATCGATGACAAGCTCGGTGACATGTGCATCGATATCAATCTGGCCTCGCTGCCGTGCCACCGACACGCGATGATTGCCATCGCGCACAAAGTACAGCTCGCCAATCTTGTAGACATCGATCGGCGGCAGCGGCACATCACGCTGCATCGCCTCATCGACGCGGACCCAGCGCGACTTGAGTGCCGTCGAGAGCGGCAGGAACCGCCGATCAAATGCTGCCTGACGACCTTCACTGCCGATAATCCGATCGAGCGGAATCGTCTGCAGGCCGAGCGTATGTTGGGCGCGCACATTCAGCCGCAGGCGCACCTCATCGAATGAGAGCATCTCATGTGACCGGCCGCGTAGCAGATCGAGAATCGTCTCGATCACCGCGCGGCGCCGGGCTTGATCAAACGCCAGGCGCGCCTGTGACGTCACCCAGGATGATTCAGACATCTGGAACGTGATCCGTTGATCTCCGCATGCTGGATGCGGCAACGATATCGATGACGCGATGGCCGGCGGTGTTGATCACCTGCGTCGGGCCGAGGCGCGTCTCGAATACCGGGCTGAAGCCATAGGACCGGTGGATGTGGCCATGGATCAGGTAGCGTGGCTCGAAGCGCCGCATGAACCAGCGGAAGGCACGAAAGCCGGCATGTGGCCGATCCGGGCCATTATGAATGCCGTGTGGCGGCGCATGCGTGAGCAGCACATCGAGGTAGCGCCCATAGCGCGCCCGATTGAGCATCAATGCCGGCGCCAGGCGCAGCAGGCGCAGCATCTGTTCGCGTTCGGTGTACTGGGCGCCACTGCTCCGGTTGTAGCGCAGGCTCCCGCCGGCACCAGCGAACAGCATACCACCGAGGCGCAGGGCACGCCCATGCAGCGAGACGCAGCCGCGCGGCTCGAGCAGCACCTCGCCCGTGCTCGATTGCTCGGGGCGATCATGGTTCCCCGGCACATACAGGCACGGCACCGCCAGCGTCGTCACGACGAACTCGAGGTAGTAGTAGGGCAGATCGCCGCACGCCAGCACGCACGCGACGCCGGCGAAGCGCTCGCGGGCATTCAGGCTATACACGGCGGGAATAACCTCGTCGGCCAGCGTCAGGCAGCGCATCACCGTCCTCATGGTGCGGGCGGCGCGCACGGGATGAGCAGCGTGAACGTCGTACCGACGCCCGGGGTACTCGCCACGCGAACCGCGCCACCATGTGCATCGGCGATCCAGCGGACGATCGCCAGCCCCAACCCGGCGCCACCGCGATCGCGGCTGCGCGACTGATCGGCACGGTAGAAGCGATCGAAGATCCGCGGCAACTCGGTCGCCGCAATGCCAGTGCCGGTATCGCTGACGATCAGCGCCGCACAATTCTGCTCGCGGGCGAGCGACAGGGTCACGCTGCCGCCGGCGGGGGTGTGTTGCAGGGCATTGACGCTCAGGTTGAGCAATGCCTGCTTCAGCCGATCGCGATCTCCCACGACCGCGATCTGGTCTTCGTCACCGATGCGCAGTTCGACGCCCACGGCGAGCGGCAGCAGTTCACGATGCACCTCGAGCAGCAGCGACTCCAGTTCGACCGGCTCGCGGCGCAGCTCGATGCCCGCCTCGCGCCGCGCCAGCAGGAGCAGGTCGTTGGTCATGCGGATCAGCCGTGCCACCTCCCGGCGCATATCGCCGATCGATTCGGCCAGCAGGCCAGGATCACGCGCCGCACCACGTGCGAGGATGTCGAGATTGCCACGCATCGCCGCGAGCGGCGTCCGTAGCTCATGCGAGACGTCGGCGACGAAGCGGCGCTGGCCATCGAAGAGCAGCTGCAAGCGCTCAAGCAGCTCGTTCACCGTGACGCTCAGCCGCTGCAGCTCGTCCTGTGCGGCGGGCACCGGCACGCGCCGGCTCAGGTCCTCGGCGCGCACGATGCTCCGGGCGGTCGCCGCAATCTCATCGATCGGGCGCAGCGCCTCGCTGGTGATCCAGGCACCGCCGCGGGCCGCCGCGAGCAACACCAGCACGCCGCCGGCGCCGAAGGCATAGAGCAGCAGCGTTGAGGCGCGCTCGGTGGCACGCAGCGAGCGGGCGACGTGCAGCACGCCGACGATGCGTTGATCCAGGCGCAGCGGCGCGACCAACTCGCGCAGCGGGTACCCATCGCGCACGACCGTCACGATGAGCGTCTCGCCCGCCAGCGCGCGCCGCAGCACATCCGCATCAAGGTCGAGCGGCAGCGCCAGGTTGGGCGAGCTCGCCACCCGGACGCCGTCGCTCTGGTAGACCTGGGCGAACAGGTTGGTGGGCTCGAAATCCTGCACCGGCGGCTGACGCATCAGGAGCGCCAGGCGGTCGCCGTTGAGCGTCGCCAGCACCGTGGCATTGCTGTTGGTGAAGCCTTGCTGCAGCAGTTGGACGCCGAGGCGCAGCTCATTGTCGATGCCACCGAGCAGCGCCTGGCGCACCGCGATGTACAGCCCGCCATGCAGCACGAGCAGTGCGACGGCAAAAAACCCCAGATATGATAGTGTCAGGCGCAGCCGCAGCGACACGACGACCCTCCGACGCCCGCCTGCCATGCGTGCAGTGAGCGCCGGCGAGGCGGATCATGCCTACCCTGGCATTATACCCGGCCGACGGTGATGGTGGGGGCGGCTGCGGGCCGAACGCCGCCGCGCGACGGCATTCAGCCCGCACGGCGCTGGCCACACGCATCGCGCCCGCGGCACGAGCCTGCCCGGCAGCGCACATCGCCGGCCGTGCCGGGCAGCGCAGCGGGCACGGCCCGCCCGGCTAGCCAACCTGGCGGCGGAAGGCATCGACGCTCCGCGCGTGCAGCCGCTGATCCCAGTCGCCGGCATCGAGCGCAGCGCGCAGCAGCGGCGCCACCTCGCGCAGCGCTGCCTCGACCAGCCCGAGCTCGGCAGGACCGTGCGCCAGGCAGGTATTGACGCCGAACCCCGCGAAGATGCCGCGGCGCGTCAACTCCTGGACGTAGTAATCCTTCAGGCAGCGCGTCAGCGCCGGATCGCCCGTCCGCGAGCCAATGGCGACCAGCTCGGGCAGGCCGCTGGCATACAATGGCAGGCCGTATTCCGTCGCGATGGCATTGAAGCTGGCCTGGAAGCGCGCACCCGCCTCGGCCAGGCCCCGGTAGGCATCACGCCGACGCAGCTCGCGGATGGTCGCCAGCGATGCCGCCAGACCGACCGCGTCGGACCAGTAGGTGCTGCTGATGAACAGCCGGCCGGCGATCTGCATCACGTCGCGGCGACCCACCACCGCGCCCATCGCGTAGCCGTTCGAGATCGACTTGGCATAGGTCGCCAGATCGGGGATGACGCCGAAGCGCTCCTGGGCGCCGCCGAGCGCCAGCCGGAAGCCGGTGACGACCTCGTCGAAGATCAGCAGGGCGCCGTGCTCGTCGGCGAGGCGCCGGACGCCCTCGAGGAAGCCGGGCTGCGGCAGCGCCGCACCCCGCGCCGCCTCCATGATGATGCAGGCGACCTGGCCACGATGCCGCTCGAGCTGACCCTGCAGCGAACCAAGATCGTTGTAGCGGAAGGGCAGACACGTGCCGGCCAGGCCGTGCGGCACGCCATCGGGCCGGATGCCGGGCAGCAAGTGGCTGTCGAGCACCTCGTCGCTCTCCAGATTGGCTGCCAGGTACCAGTCGTGCCAGCCATGATACCCACAGAACAGCACGGTCTCGCGCCCGGTGTAGGCCCGGGCGATGCGCACCGCGATGGCATCGGCCTCGCCGCCGCCCTTGCAGTACCGCACCGCCTCGGCGCAGGGAATGACATCGACCAGCTCGCGGGCGAGCTCGACCTCGAGCGGGTGGCTCACGCTGTAGGCGGTGCCGTCGCGAATCTGTGCGATCACCGCCGCATCCACCACGTCGTCGGCGTAGCCCAGGATCGACGCACCGACGCACATCATCAGATCGAGGTACCGGTTGCCGTCGAGATCCCAGAAATAGGCCCCCTTGCCACGCGCCACGTACGGCGGCGTCAGCCCCGGCGCGTACAGCGTCGGGCGCCGGCTGATCAGCTGCGTCCCGCCCGGGATCAGCGCCAGCGCTTCGTCGTAGACCTCGTACGAACGGGCGACCCGCGGGTCGCGCTGGTTGGTCGTCATCGGTTCCCCCTCCAGCCGTGCAACTTGACAACGCTGCACTTCTTCGCTACTATGGGACGGTCGGGTGGTCAGACCAGCATTATACTCCATGCAGGATGGTCGGTCAACGAGTCGGGAGCGACGCTCCCGACGGGACGGCAGCCACACCGTCGTGGCGCAGGAGACATCATGACACACAACGACCAGCACGCGACGCCACGGGCGCCGGTCCGGCGTACGCTGTGGCTCGCCATCGACGATCACGCGTTACCATTGCGGCGGAATCTGCACCTCTGCATCAGCCGGCCGGCGATCCGTGCCGAGCCAGTGCTGGCGCCGCGGCGCGACGACCCGCTGGCGCCCGACCAGATCGCGGCGCATTTTTACGGCACCGTGTTACAGGAAGGTGGCCGGTTCCGCATGTGGTACTACCCGGTCGCGCTCGGCGACGCTCCCGGCACCCTGACCCAGGGGCCGATCGCCTATGCCGAGAGCGACGACGGCCTGACCTGGCAGCGGCCGATTCTCAACCAGATCGAGTTTCGTGGCAGCCGGGCCAACAACGCCATCGCGCTGCCCGAAACGCGCATCGAAGGGGTCACGCTCATCCGCGACGACGACGATCCCGACCCGACGCGGCGATACAAACTGGTCTACAACCCGCACACCGGGCCGTACTGGTCGATGCGCACCGCCACCAGCGCCGACGGGCTGCACTGGACGCCGGGGCGCGAACTGGTCATCCGCGAGTTCCTCGAGCAGGCCTCGTTCTATCACCACGACGGCCTGTACATCGTCAACGCCCAGACGATCTCGCCCTGGCGCCGCAGCGAAGGTGGCGGGCTGATGGGGCGCCAGGCGTACGCCTGGGTCTCGAGCGATTTCGATCACTGGATCGAGGAGACCGTCGAGTCGTTCACGC
Source organism: Chloroflexota bacterium (assembly GCA_018969485.1). Taxonomy (GTDB): domain Bacteria; phylum Chloroflexota; class Chloroflexia; order Chloroflexales; family Roseiflexaceae; genus CAIQIY01. The sequence continues at coordinate 24,838 of JAGWYG010000005.1, read as the reverse complement.
TGCCCGAGCCGGCCGATCACGCCGACCGCGGCCTGCGCAAGCCATACGATCAGGTACACATCGGCATCGGCGCCGCCAGTTTCGGCTCAGTGTGTGTCGGGCTCTTCGGTCGCTGGCACAACCATCCCGACTTTCACCAGATCACCTGTGACCTGTCGCTCGTCGTCAGCAACGACGGGCTGCAGTTTCGCGAGCCAGCCAAGGGGCACGTCTTCATCGCGGCCGATGACGCGCCGGCACCCGCGTGGAACGGTACGCAGTACCCGACGATCCTGGCGCAGGGCAACGGCATCCTGAACGTCGGCGACGAGACACGCATCTACTTCGACCGCTGGCGCAACGCGCCATACGGCGAGGCCTACTACGGCGATGTCGCGCTGGCCACGCTGCCGCGCGATCGCTGGGGCTACCTGGCGCTCAACCCGGATCCCGAGGCGTTGATCCGGCAGCACGGCAGCAACCAGTACGACCCGGCGACCACCTACGATCCTGACGAGGGGGTCGTCTGGACCGCACCATTCGTCGTGCCGCCGGCCGCGCGCCTGCTGCTGAACATCGATGGCGGTGCCGATTGCCGCATCGCCGTCGCCGACGCGCGCTTCCACCTGCTCGCTGCATACAGCGGCGCCGCTTCCGGCCACCTCGCCATCCCCGCCGGCCTCGACTGCCCGGTCCACTGGCCGGCAGCCCCGCTGGCGGCGCTCGCGGGCCAGACCGTACGGCTGCGCATCAGCATGCGGCGCCAGGCCCACAACGAACCGCGACTGTACGCGGTCGAGCTCGTCAGTGAGTGAGGCTGGCGTGAATCCTGACCAGATCGTCATCGCACAGCGGATCGACGACGCCGGACTGGCAGCAGTCCGGCGCCTGGCCGGCCCCGCGGCCGTGACCGTCGTGCCAATGTTCGACGCCGCGAGCCGGCTCGATGCCGGACTCGCCGCGCGCTGCCGCATCCTGTTCGCCGACGGCGTCCCGGCCAATCTGGCCGACCTGACCGACCTGCGCTGGCTACAGCTGAGTTCGGCGGGATACGAGCACGTCGCCGGCCAGGGGCTCGGCGAGCGCGTCATCGTCACCAATGCCAGCGGCGTGAACGACGTGCCGATCGCCGAGTGGTGCCTCGCGATGATGCTCGTCTTCGAGCGCGACGTCCGCGGCCTGTTCGACATGCAGCGGCGCCACGCCTGGGAGCGCCTGCCGCGCTTCCAGTCCGAGCTGCGTGGGCGGCACCTGGGCATCATCGGCTACGGCAGCATCGGGCGCACGGTCGCACAGCTCGCGTCAGCGTTCGGCCTCACGATCAGCGTGATGACGCGTGCGCCGATCGGGCCGCGCGCCGGGCACTACGCCGTGCCGGGCAGCAGCGACATCGCGGGGGCATTGCCACAGCGGCGCTACACCTTCGACGAGCGCGAGGAGTTCCTTGGTCAGCTCGACTACCTGGCGCTGACGATCCCGATCGCGCCGGGCACGCGCAGCCTGATCGGCGAGCGCGAGCTGCGCGCCCTGCCGGCGCACGCCGTCGTCCTCAACCCGAGCCGCGGCCACCTGATCGATGAGGCCGCGCTGCTGCGGGCGCTGACCGAAGGCTGGATCGGCGGCGCCGCCCTCGACACCCATTTCGCCTATCCGCTGCCGCCCGGGCACCCGCTGTGGGACATGCCCAACGCCGTGCTGACGCCGCACATCTCCGGCTCGACCGGCAGCCGGATGTTCCTGCCGCGGCTGTGGGAGCTGTTCGCCCACAATCTGGCCGCCTGGCTGCGCGGTGATGCGCTGCTGAATGTCATCGGCGCCAGCGACCTGCGCTGAGGAGACGGCATGTACGCGATCGACATCAACACCAGCTTCGGCGTGCTGCCCGGCGACAGCGACGATCATTCGCTGGCGACGCTCCGGCACCTGATGGATGCCGGTGGCATCGCGGCGGCGCTGACGCTATCGCTGCGCGGCACGCGCGACGATCACGTGGCGGGCAACCGCGAGACCGCAGCCCAGTGTGCCGCCGATCCGCGCCTGCTCGCCGCGGCGACGATCAATCCGCTGCGCGGCATCGGGCTCGACGCCGACGTCGCGCAGATCGCCGCCGGAGGCTTCCGCGCGCTGCGCCTCGACTGCGGCTCGTGGGGCCAGCTCTGGCCCGCCGACAGCGCCATGGTGCGCCGGGTGCTGCGTGCCGTCGCCCCGCTGGGCCTGCCGGTGCTCGCGCCCGCCGGCAGCATCAGCCAGATCGAGGCGCTGGTACGCAGCGTCGCCGACGTCGGGCTGCCGCTAGTGCTGCTCGGCGCCTCGTACGATGTGCTGGGCCAGGTGCTGGCGGCAGCGCGCGACTATCCGCGCCTCGCGCTCGACACCAGCCGTCTGGCGATGCCGGGCATCATCGAGACCATCCGCCGCGAACTGGGCGACGTGACGCGCATCCTGTACGGCAGCGGCGCCCCGGAGTACGCGCCGCAGGCCAGCATGAACGTCGTGTTCCGCGCCGAGCTGAACGACGCCGAGCGCGCCGCCATCCTGCACGGCAACGCCGAGCGGCTGCTGCGCATCGCCGCGCCGCCCGCACCGGTTCGGCCGGCTGGCGAGCGTTTCGCCGCCGGGCCGATCATCGATTGCCACTCGCACCTGCACGCCGATGCGTACCGCTTCCCCATCGATGCCCGCGGCGTCGCAGTCGCGCTCGACGACTGCCGCCACTACGGCATCGAGTACATGATCGGCTCGTCGTCGGTAGGCATCTTCTACGACATGGTCGCTGGCAATCGCGAGATGCAGGCGCTGATCGATCCGGTGCCCGGCTTCCTCGGCTACGTCGTCGTCAACGCCAACGACCTGGCCGGCTCGATCGCCGAGATGGACCGGTATTACCAGAACCCCAAATTTGTCGGCGCGAAGATTCACTGCGAGTACTCGCAGCAGCACACCGGGGGCGACGCGATGCGCGCCCTGTTCGCCGAGATCGCGCGCCGTGGCCGGCCGGTGAAGATCCACAACGATGGCCCGGGCTGGGTCTATGCCATTCGCGATCTGGCGCGGGCGCATCCGCAGCTGCCGATCATCGTGGCCCACGGCGGCCCGCGCGGTACCGGCGCGATCGTCGCCGACTGCCCGAATATCTACCTCGAGTTCTGCAGCAGTCGTGCGACGCGCGGCATCATCCCCGATGCGCTCGCGGCAGTCGGGCCAGAGCGGCTGATGTACGGCTCGGATCAAGACCTGCTGCACCCCGGTTTCGTCCTCGGGACGTACCACGACGCCGGCTTCACGGCGGCGCAGGAGGCGCAGGTGATGTATCACACCGCCAGGACGCTGTTCGCACTGACGCCCGGTGGCGGGATCAGCGGCAGCGCCGGCACGACAGCGGGGGTATCATGACACCGTATCGTGTGGGGCTCGTCGGCTGCGGCGGGCGCGGGCGCCAGCTGGCGCGCTACATCGCCGGCGTCGACGGCATGCAGCTGGTCGCCGCGGCAGATCTGACCGTCGAGCGGCGCGAGCTCGCGCGCGCCGAACTGGGCGAGATCGCGGTCTACCCTGACCATATCGCCATGATGCGCGAGGCGCGGCTCGACATCGCGCTGCTCGGCACCACCGGGCCATTGCATGCCGCCATCACGCGCGACCTGTGCGCCATGGGCATCGGCGGGATCTACTGCGAGAAGCCGATGGCGTGCTCGCTGGCCGATGCCGAGCAGATCATCGCCGACTGCGCCGCCAGCGGCACCATCTTCATGATGGGGCACCAACGCCGCTGGATGCCCGAGATCTGCGGCCTGCGCGACGCGCTCCGCAGCGGCATCATCGGCCGCGTCACCCATGGTTCGATGTTCTGGGCCACCGGGCGCGTCGGCTCGAATGGCACACACTTCTTCGACGCGCTCAACTTCATCCTCGACAGTCAGCCTGTCGAGGTCGTCGGCCGGCTGGTGCACGGCCTCGATACCACGCGCGTCGACGAGCATCCGGGATTCGCCGCGCGCCTGGCCAACGATCCTGGCGGCATCGGGTTCATCACCTATGCCAGCGGGGTACGCATGGCATTCGACTTCATGAGCGACGTGCTGCTGCCGTACACCTACACATTCTGCGGCACCCGCGGCTGGCTCACCGTCTGCGAGATCGACTGGGAGGTCGATCTGCGCGTGCGCGATGCTGACACGCGCAGCCTGACGCAGAGTTGGATCGCGCCGCGGCGCACGCCATTCAGCCTGCCGCACGGGCCGGTCGGGCTGGCCGAGCAGGATGCCTACCGCGAACTGATGGCGTGCATCGCCGCCGGCACGCAGCCGCGATCATCGGGCGAGGATGGCCGGGTGGCGCTGGAGACCATCGTCGCATTCCATCGTTCGTCGGCCGCCGGCATGCAGCCGGTGGCGCTGCCGCTGCCCGCCGATGCCGCCGGCCAGGCGCTGGTGATCCACTGATGCGCCGCCGCGCGGGGAGGACACGATGAGCCGCTTGCGCTTCGCCCAGGTGGGCGTCACCGCCATCCACGCCTCGATGTACCGCGAGACCCTCGGGCTGATCGACGATGCCGAGCTGGTCGGCTTCTATGATCCGGACCCGGCGACGGCGCAGGCGCGCCTCAGCGAGGCGCATCGCGCCCTGCCGTTCGCCGCAAGCGTCGCCGAGCTCGTCGAGCACACGCGCCCCGACGCCGTGCTGGTCTCGGGGATCGTGGCCCAGATGCCCGAGCTGGCGCTGCCGGCCGTGCGTGCCGGCGTACACCTGTGGCTCGAGAAACCATGCGCCGCGTTCGCCGACCAGCTGCTGCCGGTGGCAGCCGCGATCGAACAGCACCGGCTGCACTTCTCTACCGGCTATTCATGGCGCTTTCATCCCGCCAGCCAGCTCATCCGCGAGACGCTGGACGCCGGCCTGCTCGGTCGGCTCTATTCGATCGAAGTGCGCTTCGTCACCTCGAGCGTGGCGCGGCGCGGGCCGGGCAACTGGCCGTTCCAGCGCGCCCTGTCGGGCGGCGGCATCCTCAACTGGCTCGGTTGCCACTGGATCGACCTGATGCGCGCGCTCAGCGGCGCCGAGATCACGCGGGTCGCGGCGATCGAGGCGAACGTCGGCGGGCATGCGATTGATGTCGAGGATATGGCGGCCGTGGCGCTGCGCTTCGACAACGGCATGGTCGGATCGCTGCACACCGGCTACCTCACCACCGGCGACAGCGAGCTGTTCATCGGCCTGCGCGGCGCCGATGGCTGGATCCGCTGGGACGTCGATCAGGAGACCCTGGTGATCAAGAGTGCGCATCCGTCGTGGGCGACCGCGCCACAGCGCAGCTTCGCGATGCCGCTGGCGCGGGTGCCGGGCTATGGCGCCGAGGGCCTGGCGCTGATGCGCCGCTTCTGTGGTGCCATCCGCGGCGTCGGCACCAGCGGCTATCGCATCGAGGACGCAATCACGACCCTGCGGGTGATCGAGGCGGCCCACCATGCGGCCGCACATGGTACGACGGTGGAGGTCGGCAATGTCTGAGCTGTGCGAGATCGGCACGCGCCTCGAGCCGCTGTGGGACGGCTGGCTGATCGAACGCCTCGCCGGCCTGCGCCAGCGCCTGCATGCTCCGGTGCTGCGCGAGACGGTGCTGCGCTTCGACCGGCCGTGGGAAGGGCCGATCAGCTGGGTGCCGAACGTGCGCCACGATGGCGGGCGCTTCCGCATGTGGTATCGCGCCGGTGGCGATGGCGACCAGCGTCTGGCATATGCCGAGAGCGCCGATGCGATCACCTGGCAGCGCCCGACGCTCGGCCTCGTCGAGCACGGCGGATCACGCGACAACAACATCCTGATCGACGGCAGTGCCGCCCACAGCATCAGCGTGTTCATCGATGGCAACCCCGCCGCCGCCGCCGATGCCCGCTACAAGGCCATCGGCATCGGCGCCAAAGTCGATGGCCGCGACACCCTGCGCGGCTTCGCCTCGCCCGACGGCATCCACTTCCGCCTGGTCGCCGATCCGCTGCTCGTCGCACCACCCGGCGAACGCCCGTGGTTCGACTCGCAGAACCTCGTATTCTGGAATGGGCTGACGGGCGAATACGAACTGTACTGTCGCGGCTGGATCGACGGCGTGCGCGCCATCCGCCGCAGCACCTCGCGCGATTTCGCGAACTGGTCGGCGCTGCGGTTCATCGACCTGGGCGACGCCCCGCGCGAACATCTCTACGAGAACTCGGCGACGCCCTACCCGCGTGCGCCGCACATTCGGCTGATGTTCCCCAAACGCTTCTTCCCGGCGCGTCAGCTCGATCCAACGTGGTATACTGGGCTATCCGACGCCGTCTTCATGACCAGCCGCGACGGCCAGCACTGGGAGCGGCGGCACCGCGAAGCGTTCCTGCGCCCGGGGCCCGATCCCGACAACTGGACCGAGCGCAACATGTACGTCGGGCCGGGCATCGTCGCCACCGGCCCCGCCGAACTGTCGATGTTCGTCGTCGAACACTACCGGCATCCGACCGCACACGTACGACGCGCCACACTGCGCACCGACGGCTTCGTCTCCGTCGCGGGCGACTACGACGGCGGCGTGCTGCACACCCGGCCGTTGCGCTTCGCCGGCGACCGGCTGCGGCTCAACCTGGCCACCTCGGCCGGCGGTGCCGCGCGGGTCGCGCTGTGTGGGCTCGATGGCCAGCCCATCGCCGGGCACAGCTTCGACGACTGCGACGAGATCTACGGCGACCAGATCGATCGCGTCGTGACGTGGCACGGCAGTGCCGACATCGCGGCCCTGGCCGGCCAGCCCATCCGCATGCAGGTGCGCCTGCACGACGCCGACCTGTACGCCATCCAGTTCGGCACGACCACCTGACCACCCGCCCGTCGCCGGGCCGACGTCCGGCGGCGCCGTCATCACCGTACCACGCCCGTCGGGCGCGGATGAGAAGGAGGTACCCCATCGACGGGACCCACGGACCGCGTGTTTCCCTGGCCCGAGTCGTTCCAGATCAACGCAGGAGGTTTTCATGTCCATGCGTACGCGTCAGATCGCACTGATCACCCTGCTCAGCCTGGCCACCGCGATCATCGCCGCCTGCGGCGGTGCTGCCGCGCCGCCGCCAGCCGAGCCCGTGATCCAGACCGTCGTCGTCGAGCAGACCGTGGTCGTCGAGCAAGTCGTCGAGCGCCCGGTGGTGCAGACACCCACACCAATGCCGACCGCCGAGGTGAAGGAAGAGCTTGCCGCGGATCAGACGTTGACCTACGTCTCGCGCAACTTCAACCGCCTCGACCCGGCGTCGGAAGGTGGCTTCGGCCGCTTCATCATCTCGCATGTCTGGATGCCGTTCTTCCTGCGCGACAACCAGAACAACCTCCAGCCATGGCTTGCCACCGGCTACGAGGTCAATGATGATGGCACCGTCTACACCATCAACATCGACCCGAAGGCGGTCTGGTCGGATGGCACGCCGGTGACGGCGCAGGAGGCCATCGACTACTGGACCTATGGCCTGGATCCGAAGCGCTGCGAAGGCTGCTACCTGGCGGCATTCTCGGGCTTCGACGTGATCGTGGGCGCCAAGGAGATCATCGACGGCACCGGCACGGCCCTCACCGGCGCGGTCGCCAAGGATGAGAAGACCCTCGAGCTCACCCTGATCGGTCCCGACCCGATCTTCATCAACCGCCTGGCGCTGTTCGATACCGGCTTCGCCAAGATGGAAGATGTCGAGAAGGGCCCGCTCTACGCGGCCGATGGCACTGCCCGGGTCAATGGCCCGTTCATGGTCAAGATCTGGGACCCGGACAAGGGCCGCTACGAGATCGTGCAGAATCCGAACTGGTGGGGCGACAAGAAGCCGACGCTGACCCGCATCGTGGCGCTGCCGGCACCCGACGAGAATGTCTCGTTCGTGATGTGGCAGAACAACGAGGTTGACGCGGCCCAGTTCCTCACCAACATCCGCGAGTCGATCCGCGCCGAGACGCCCGACGTCTTCACGCCGATCCCCTACGCCACCAACTTCCTGTTCCCGCTGTTCGCCATCGAACCGCTCGACGACATCAATGTCCGCAAGGCATTGGCCTATGCCGTCGACTGGGACGCGGCGGTGGCGGCGGCGTGGGAGAACTCGCGCAACGACCGCGTGATGACGGGTATCCTCACGCCGGAGCTCGCCTGCTACAAGGAGGGCAACTGGCCGGATTGGGGCTTCGATGTCGAGAAGGCCAAGGCTGCACTCGCCGCATCGAAGTACGGCTCGGCCGACAAGCTGCCGAAGATCCGCATCAACACCAATGGCCAGTCGCCCAACTACATCCGCATGGCCGAGATCATGGCGGAGCAGTGGAAGACGAACCTGGGGATCACCGACGTCGAGATCAAGCCCGGTCCGATCGATTCGTTCGGTCAGGAAGCCGATCTGGTGCAGGTGCGCCGATCGAGCGCCGGCGCGATCATCCCCGACCCGGTGAGCTTCCTGTCCGGCCACTACAACTCCTTCATGTCGAAGACGTCGTCTGACGCCGTGAGCGGCGCGGTCGCGGCGGGGTCGGGGATCAGCGACGACGAGGTTGGCGCGATGCTCGATGAGCTGAAGCTCATGAAGCGCGACGACCCGGCGTTCTGCGAGAAGGTGCAGGCGGCCGAGGCCAAGCTGCTGGGCAACTACTACATGTTCCCGATGATCTGGGACAAGTTCGAGTATCTGACCAAGCCGTGGGTCAAGAACTTCAACGCCAACGTCGACAACAACTGGTACACGCTGCTCGACATGTACATCGTCAAGCACTGATCCGGTCGTCGAGGTCCGCCGGGCGCACGCGCGCCCTTCCTGCCACCCGGGGTGCGCTGCGGCGCGCCCCGGCCTTCCCCCCACAGGCATCGTGGTTGGCGTGACACCCCGTTGCACACAGGAGGTCGCTCCGATGATCAAGTACTTCGCCAGCCGCATGGCGCTGGCGCTGCCCACGCTGATCGCCGTGCTGTTCATCACCTTCAGCCTGATCGCGGTCAGCCCGTTCGATCCGGTCAAGATGATGCTGGCCGCCGCCGAGATGGGCCTGGACAACGCCGAGAACGTGGCGCGCATGCGCGAGGCGTTGGGATTGGACCGGCCGTTCCTGTTGCGCTTTGCTGATTATGTCCAAGGATTGCTGGCAGGTGACTGGGGCACATCGATCAACGGCCAGCGCGATGTCTGGCGCATGATCGAGAATGGCTTCCCGGTCTCAGCACAGCTAGGCCTCGCCGCGGCGGTGATGACGGCAGTGATCGGCATCCCGCTCGGCATCCTCGCGGCAGTAAAACAGAACTCGTGGATCGATTACGCGATCGTGGCCGTGACGCTGGTCTTGCGTACCATGCCGGTGTATGTGCTGGCGCCAGTGCTGCTGATCGTGCTGGTGCTGCAGCTCAAGGTGATGACGGTGCCGCGTGGCTGGGAGGGCGTCTTCAACTCCAAGGCCATCCTGCCGATCCTGTTGCTGACATTCGGCCCGCTGGCCGTCGTGGTGCGCCAGACGCGCCAGGCAGTGCTCGACGTGGTAGCGAATGATTATGTCCGTACCGCGCGTGCCAAAGGCCTCTCGGACTACCTGGTCGTCGCGCGGCACATCCTGCGCAATGCATTGATCCCGATCGTGACGATCATGGGCTTTGTGACGGAAGGACTGATCGCCGGGAGTATCTTCATGGAGAGCATCTTCGCGATCCCGGGCTTTGGTTCGGTGTCGGAAGCGGCATTCCGCGGCTTTGATTACCCGGTGATCATGGGGGTTACGATCGTAAGTTCGGTGCTGGTGATCCTGACCAACACGATCATCGACATGATCTATCCCGTGCTCGATCCGCGCGTGCGACTGGAGGGCTGAGCGATGACGCAGACGGACGCCGAGCCCGCCGGCTCGGGTGGGGCGGTGACATTGCCGGAGATACGCCGGCAGCGCTCGTTGTGGGGCGACGCACTGCGCAAACTGGTGCGCAACCGCCTGGCGGTGCTGGGGCTCGCGATCACCGGGGTGCTGATCTTCGGCGCCCTGTTCGGGCCGGCACTCGCACCATATTCATACACACAGCAGCATCTGCTGCGCACTGCCGAACTGCCCAGCGCCGATTTCTGGTTCGGCACCGATGAGATCGGGCGCGACATGTTCAGCCGCATCCTGTACGGCGCACGCACCGCCGTGATGGTGGCGGCGATCAGCACGCTCATCAGCGTGGTGCTGGGCATGGTGATCGGCGCGGCGGCCGGCTATGGCGGCGGCTGGATCGACTCGATGATCCTGCGCGTCACCGACATCACGATGTCGATGCCATCGATCCTGCTGGCGGCGCTGATCGCCGCCACGGTGAAGCAGCCCGTCATCAACTGGGCCAAGAGCGTCTACGAGCAGACCGGCTTCCCGTTGTTCGCCGATGTCACCTGGCTCGACCTGGTGATCGTGTTCGGCGGGTTGTCGCTGGTGTTCTGGCCGGTGTATGCCCGCCTCATCCGTGGGCAGATCCTGTCGCTGCGCGAGAAAGAGTTCATCGAGGCGGCGCGGGCATCGGGCGTGCCGGCGCTGCACATCGCCACGCGGCACCTGATGCCCAATGCGCTGGGCCCGGTGATCGTGCAGCTCACGTTCAGCTTCTCGGCGGGCATGGTGCTGGAGTCCTCGCTCAGCTACCTGGGGATCGGCATCCAGCCACCACAGGCTAGCTGGGGCAACATGATCAGCTCAAACATCGGCAGCTGGTCCTACCGCCCCTGGCTGGTGGTCGTCCCGTCGCTCACGCTGGCGATCGCCACGCTGGGCGTCAACTTCCTCGGCGATGGCCTGAATGATGCACTCAACCCACGCTCATCGACGAAGTGAGCCGGTAGCGCACCGACGGCCGGCATATGGTGCCGCATGGCGCCATCAGCGACATACGACTGAACGATGATCGATCTGGCGAGGAGGCCACGATGGCGCGTTATCCACAGGCAGTGCTGGTGTCATGCGAAATCCCTTGGAATGAGCACGAGCAGCTGCTCGAAGACGTCTTCCGTGCCGAGGTTCGCGCAACGCTGGCGGCGGGGTTCCAGCATCTCTACATCTTTGGCACGGCAGGCGAAGGCTACGCGGTGGACCTGCCGCGGCTGCGCCAGATCGTGGCGATCTTCGCCGAGGAGACGCTGCGGCCCGGCATCTTCCCGATGGTCGGCGTGATCGCGCTCTCGACGGCGACGACGCTTGAGCGGCTGCGGATCGCGTACGATGCCGGCTTTCGCACCTTCCAGATCTCGCTGCCGTCGTGGGGTGCGTTGAACGACGACGAGGTGCTGCGCTTCTTCCGCGATGTGTGCGGCGCATTCCCCGACGCGCGCTTCCTGCACTACAACCTGCCGCGGGCACGCCGGCTGCTCGACGGTGCGCTCTACCGGCAGCTCGTCGCGGCCGTGCCCAACCTGGTCGCGACGAAGAATACCGGCGGCAGCCACGGGCGCGCCGCCGACCTGATGACGCATGCGCCGGAGCTGCAGCATTTCTTCGGCGAGGAGAACTTCGTCCACGGATGTCTGTTCGGCGAGTGCTCGTTGCTGTCATCGGTGGGGGTGCTGGCGCCACAGCTGGTGCAGGAGTACTTCGCCGCCGGCGTAGTGCGCGACATCGCGCGGATGTTCAGCCTGCAGCACGAGTTCCTGCGCTTCTTCCGCGAGGCGCTGGCGCCGATCCGGGGCGAACGCATCGATGGCGCCTACGACAAGGCGATCGTCCGGCTCAGCGGTGCCACGATGCCGTTGCGCCTGCTCTCGCCCTACCAAGGGCTGAGCGATGGCGAATACGCCGCCGTCGAGCAGATCTTCCGCGCGAACTTCGCGCACTGGAGATGACGATGCGGCTCATCGACACCGGCACGATCGTCGCCGGCATCGCCGGCACGCCACACGCGATGCACACCTTCCCCGCCGGCGTGACGCTGGCCGACGGCACGGTGCTGCTGACGTCGCGCCGCGGCAGCACCAAGGACTGCGACGACGAGACCGTCGAGCTGCGGCGCTCGGTCGACGGCGGCGTGAGCTGGAGCGCGGCGACCCAGCCGTGGCCGCTGCCGCACGCCGGGCTGAAGCTGTGCTACCTGGCCGCGCTCGACGACCGGCTGCTGGCCGCGGCGATGTGGGTCGATCACGCGCGGCATCCCGGCGCGCCGCTGTTCAACCCGGCCACCGAGGGGTGCCTGCCGATGGCGATCTGGCTGAGCGAATCCCGCGACGCCGGCAGCAGTTGGTCGCCGTGGCACAGCGTGGCGCTGCCCGCCGATCTCGGGCCACCGAGCCTGACGGCGCCGCCCATCGTCCTCGGCGGCGGCCGGCTGGCGCTGAGCATCGAGTCGAACAAGCCCTACGATGATCCGGCTCCCTGGCGGCAGCGCGTCGTGCTGGTGCACTCCGACGATGGCGGCCACACCTGGGGCGCACCACAGACTGCCGGCCACGATCCGGCCGGGCGGATCTTCAACTGGGATCAGCGCATCGCCCGGGCACCCGATGGGCGGCTCGCGGCACTCCTGTGGACCTACGACCGCGAGACGCAGCAGTACCTGGCGATCCACCGCCGGATCAGCGTCGACGATGGTGCCACGTGGTCCACGGCCGAGGCGCTCGGCTTTGCCGACCAGCCTGGCCGGCCGGCAGTGCTCGCCGATGGCCGGCTGGTGCTGCCCTATGTCGATCGCTTCGGCAGCCAGACGATCACCCTGCGCTGGGCCGCCGACATCGCCGCGCCGTTTGCCGCCGGGGACCGGCTGGTGTTGTATCAGCATGGTGCGGCATCGACCGCCGCCGAAGACACGACCGGCGAATTGCTGGCCGAGATGGGGCGCTGGAGCTTCGGCCTGCCGTACGCCTGGGTGCTGCCCGACGGCGATGTGCTGGTGACCTACTACGCCGGCGATGCGGCGACCCTGGATATCCGCTATGCCCGGCTTCGGCCGGAAGGGTGAAGCGATGAAGATCACCGATGTTCAGACGGTGCTGCTCACCGGCCCGTGCACCGCCGATCCGTTCCTGCTCGAGGCACGCCGCCGGCGCAGCGTCGCCCTCATCGAGATTCACACCGACGCCGGAGTGATCGGCATCGGCGAGAGCTATGCCGGCTACTTCTGCCCCGAACTGGTGGCCGTCGCCGTCCAGTACTACCGGCCCATCCTGCTGGGCGTCACATTCCCCGAGACCGACATCCACACCCTGTGGCGGCGGATGTACCTGTGCGAGAACTTCTGGGGCCGCGTCGGGCTGGGGCCGGCGGTGCTCTCCGGGATCGAGGCAGCGCTGTGGGACCTGAAAGGCAAGATCCTCGGCCTGCCCGTCTATGAGTTGCTCGGCGGGCGACACCACGAGCGGCTGCCAGCGTACGCGACCGGCGGTCCGGCGAACTGGCCGCCGGAACGGCTGCTGCAGAAGCTCGACTTCTACCTTGGTCTCGGATTTCGCGCGTTCAAGGTCGGCGCAGGCTACTACGATGCCGCCACCGGACGGGCAGTGCCGGCCCGGTCGCCGGGCGCAATCGTCGAGCTCGAGGCCAGCAAGGCACGCCTGATGCGCGAGCATGTCGGCCCGGATGTCGCCATCCTGATGGATGGGCACATGGGCAATCCGCTCGGCGACGCGTGGGATGTCGCCACCGCACGGGCCGTGCTGCGCGCCCTCGAGCCCTACGATCTGTTCTTCTTCGAAGAGCCGCTGCCCTACACCGATCCCTGGGGCTACGCCGAGCTGCGGCGCAGCACCAGCATCCCCATCGCCGGCGGCGAATGCCTCACGACCCTGAGCGAATTCCGTCAGTATGCCGATCTCGACGCGCTGAGCATCGCCCAGCCCGACGCCGCATGGGTCGGCGGGCTGCTGGAATTCGTGCGCGTCGCGCGCCTGTTCGACGCGCGCGGCCGCAAGATCGCGACGCATTCGTGGGGCGCCGGGGTGGCCCAGATGCAGAACATCCACGCCGGCTTCGCGTCGCCCAACACCAGCATCCTCGAGCTCCCGCCGGCGGCCGGGCCGCTCCACACCGAGCTCTGGGGCGACTCGCTGGTGATGCGCGACGGCTATGTGCTGCCGCCGCAGGCGCCCGGCCTGGGCGTCCGCCTGACCGACGCGATCAAGCAGCGCTACCCCTTCGTGCCGGGCAGCGGCGAGTTCAACACGGTACCCGGCAAGGTATTGGAGGACTGAGATGCCGCCGTATCGCGTAGGGTTCATCGGCTGCGGCCGGATCGCCAGCACGATGGAGGATCAATCGACGGTACACCCGGTCTCGATCGCCGGAGCCTTCGCCGCGCAGCCCGATGCGCAGATCGTGGCGGCGAGCAATCGCGGCGCGGCGGCGCTGGCGGCGTTCGGCCAGCGCTGGGGCGTCACGGCGCTGTACCAGGATTACCGGGCGATGCTGGCCCACGAACGGCTCGACGTGGTGGTCGTGGCGACGCACCCGCCCAATCATGCCGAACTGGTGTGCGCCGCCGCCGCCGCCGGCGCCCGCGGCATCTTCTGCGAGAAGCCGATGGCGCTGAGCCTGGCCGAATGTGACGCCATGCTGGCGGCATGCCGCGCCGGCGGCGCCACGCTGCTGGTCAACTGCACGCGCCGCTGGTCGGGGCAGTACGAAGCCGTGCGGCAGATGATCGTCGACGAGACGCTCGGGCCGCTGCTGCACATCGTGGCGCACTGCCAGGGCTGCAAACCCACCCCCGAATGGGTCGCCGAGACCGAAGGGCCGCTGCTGCACGATGCCGTCCACACCTTCGACGTGCTGCGCTTCTTCGCCGGCGAGATCGCCAGCATCCAGGGGAGCGCCACGCGGCGCTGGCGGACGGAGTTGCGCGTCGAGGATACCAGCTACGCGCTGGTGCAGTTCGCCTCGGGCGTCGACGCGGTGGTGATCACCGATGAGCTGACGCAGTACCACCGCTGGGATGTGGAGCTGCAGTGCGAGCGCGGCGTGATCCGCCTCGAGTGGCAGCCGGGGCTGTGGCATGCCACCGCCGATGCCTTCGAGGCGGGGCACTGGTGGAGCCTGACCCCGGGGGTGTTGCCGCCCCCGGCGTGGCAGGAGCAGGCGATCCAGGTGGCGGCCCGTGATCTGCTCGACAGCCTCGCAGGCGGACCAGCGCCGCGCTGCTCGGGCGAGGATGGCCGGGCTGCGGTCGAGGCGATCATGGCGGTGTACGAGTCGCAGCGGCGCGACGGCGCGCGCGTCGCGCTGCCGCTGGGGAGCGGCGAGCCGCTGCTCGAGATCCTGCGCCGCGAAGGCCGGTTGTAGGGTGACCACCATGCGCCAGCGCGCCGCGGCCATCGCTCGACTGCTGCTCGGTGGCATCGCCCGGGTGCTGCTCATCGCATCGCTGGTGGGTGCGTGCAGCTTCCTGACGATCTACCGGCCAGTGCTGCGGCTGCTGTGGGAAGCATTCGCCGGCGCGCTGGCGCTCGCCGGCGCGCCGGCCACGACGCTGGCGCCGGTCGTGCCGCCGCTGCTGCGCGCCTACGGCCACAGCATGCTCGTCATCGTCGGCGCGCTCGGCCTCGCCCTGCTCATCGGCGTCCCGGCGGGTGTGCTGGCGGGCCTGCGGCCAGATCACATCCTCGGCAGCACCATCCGGCTGCTCGGCAGCGCTGGCACGCTGATGCCGACGTTCATCCTGGCGATGGCGGTGCTGGTCTTCTTCGTGATGGTCGTGCTGCCGGCGACCGGCATCCGCTTTGTGCTGCTGGCGACCAGCGAGAGTGCCGTCGATCCGCGGCGGATGCTGCCGCTGGTGCTGACGCTGGCAGCCCGGCCGCTGGCGCACCTCATCGCCGCCAGCGCCGACGCCGTCGCCGACGTCTGGCACGCGCCATTCATGCACGTCGCGCGCAGCCGTGGCCTGGGCCCCGCGGCGCTGATCTGGCGCCACGCGCTGCCGCATGTCGCGCTGCGGGTCGTCGCGGCGCTGCCGCCGGCGCTGCTGTTCGCCATCGGCAGCCTGCCGATCGTCGAATTTCTGTTCAGTTGGCCCGGCGTCGGCCTCGAACTGTTGCGCTCCATCGTCGATGCACGCACAGCCGACCTGACGGGCACCACGCTGGTCGCGGCGCTGGCGACCAGCCTCGCGGTGACGTATGCCGCCGCCGCGGGGCTGGCCGGAGCACTGCAGCGCCGCATCGATCCGCGGCTGGCCGCCGGGGTCGATCGATGACGCGCGCAGCGCACCGGCGCGCATGGCTGCCGCTGGCCTGTGGCATGGCGGTATTGCTGCCAGTCGTGCTGGCGGCGCTCTGGCCCGGCATGCTGACGCCGACGGACCCCGAACAGCGGGGCCCGGCGATGCGGCAGATCGATGGCGTCTGGTGGGCACCGCCATATCCACCCAGCACGGCGTACTGGCTCGGCAGCGATCTCGCAGGTCGTGATCAGCTGAGCCGCCTGATCCACGGCGCCGCGCCGACGCTGAGCCTGGCGCTGGGCGCCAGCGCACTGCGTCTGGGCGTCGGCATCGCCCTGGGCATCGCCGCGGTGCTGCTCGGCGGTACGCTCGGCCACGCCATCGCCGCGGCGGCCGAAGCCAGCGCAGCGCTGCCGCCACTCCTGTTCGCCTTCCTGATCATCGTCACCATCGGCGCGCACGCCGGCCCACCGCTGTTCGTCATCGCGCTCGGCCTGAGCGGCTGGGCGCCCTGGACCCATCTGGTGGTGAGCGTCGTGCAGCGCCTGGCGCGTGAGCCGTATCTCGAGGCGGCGCGGGCGATCGGCGCGACGCGCTGGAGCCTGGCACGGCACTACCTCGTGCCGGCGCTCGCGCCCAGCGCCATCCCGGCCGCCGCCCAGGAGTTCGCCGCCGTGCTGCTGCTCATCGCCGAGCTCGGCTTTCTCGGCGTGTTCCTCGGCATCGACGCGCCGCTGCGCCTGAGCGACCTGCTCGCCGGCGACCAGCCGAACCTGCCGGCGCCCGAATGGGGCGGCATGCTCGCCGGGACGCGCATGGCGATCTTCCGTCAGTCCTGGCTGCCGCTCGCCCCGGCAGCCATCGTGCTCTGGACCATCCTGGGTATCTCGCTGGTTGCCGAAGGCTTGCGCCGTCGGCTTGCATGGGCCTCGCACTGAGGCCGGGAGGACTGTGTGACGACGATCAATCAGCTCTTCGACCTGAGCGGCCGCGTGGCGGTGGTCGCGGGCGGGGCCGGCCTGCTCGGCTATCAGATGGCCAGCGCGCTCGCCGAGGCGGGTGCGACGGTGGTGATCACCTCGCGCAATGTCGAACGGTGCGAGCAGCAGGCACGCGAGCTGTCTGCCGCCAGCGGGCGCGAGACGCTGGCCCTGGCGCTCGACGCCGAGTCGCATGATTCGTGCGTCGCGACCTGCGACGCAGTCGTCGAGCGCTTCGGGCGCGTCGACGTGCTGGTCGCCTCGATCTCGGGCGGCAAGGCCTATGCGCCGGAAGCGTTCCCCGCCGAGGAGTGGAACCGCAGCATTCACGCCAACCTGAACGCCGTGTTCTACCTGTGCCAGGCCTTCGGCCGCCAGATGCTGCAGCAACGGCGCGGCAGCATCATCACCATCGGCTCGATCTATGGCGTGGTCGCGCCATACACCCACATCTACGCCGACAGCGGCATGGAGCGCAATCCGGTGGCCTACGGTGTGGCCAAGGCGGGCGTCATCCAGCTCACGCGCTACCTCGGCACGACCTGGTCGCGCGACGGGGTGCGGGTGAACTGCATCACACCGGGTGGCTTCTGGCGCCCCGGCGCGGCCAATCCGACCTTCGAGCCGCGCTATCTGGCGATGTCGCCCGATGGGCGCAGCGGCAACGATACCGACCTGAAGGGTGCGGTGGTGTACCTGGCCTCCGATGCCTCCGCCCATGTCGTCGGCCAAAACTTGCAGGTCGACGGCGGCTGGACGCTGTGGTGAGCCATGATGCATGAGCGAATCCTGGGGCGCACCGGTCTGCGCGTGACGCCGATCGCACTGGGCACCGTCGAACTGGGGCTGGACTACGGCATCCCGAGCGGCGACCATCGCCAGCCGAGCCACGCGGTGGCCGGCGCGCTGCTCCACGCCGCACTCGACCGCGGGGTCCGCCTGATCGATACCGCCCGGGCGTATGGCGCTGCCGAGGAGATCATCGGCACGGCGCTGGCCGCGCGCCACGACGAGTACGTGCTGGCGACCAAGGTCAGCTTCGCCGAGGACGGCGATGCCGATACCATACGCCGGGGCATCGAGGCGTCGCTGGCGACGAGCCGGGCGTTGCTGCGGCGCGAGCGGCTCGATCTGGTGCTGCTGCACTCGGCCGGCGTCGCCGTGTTGCGCCAGGGCGTGGCGCTCGGCGTGCTCGATGAATACCGCCGCGCCGGCGTGATCGGCGCGATCGGTGCCAGCACCTATGGCGAGGCGGCGGCGCTGGCGGCGCTGGACGACCCGCGCTGCGATGTGGTGCAGATCGCCTACAACCTGCTCGACCGCCGGCCCGAGGCGCGCGTCCTGCCACGCGCCGCGGCCGCAGGCGTCGCGGTCGTGGTGCGGTCGGTATTGCTCAAGGGCGTGCTGACGCACCGCGCGGCATGGCTGCCCGACGCGCTGGCGCCGCTCCGCCAGGCCTCGCGGCAGTTCGCCGACATCGCCGCCCGCGCGGGCGTGAGCCTGCCCGAGCTAGCATATCGTCACGTACTGGAGCATCCCGCCGTGAGCGCGGCGCTGGTCGGCACGGCACACCAGCACGAGCTCGACGATGCCCTCGGCTTCGCCGCCGGCGGACCACTCGATGCGGCCACGCGTGCCGCGATCCGGGCGGTGGCGCTGGACGACGAGCGTCTGCTGGATCCACCCACCTGGCCGGCGATGTGACCGGGTGGCGACCTGATGCCGGATGGCGCGACGAGGCGCTGGCCCGGCACCGCCGCGACGGGGCGGCGCTGCGGAGCGGGCCGGTGCGACCGCGCACGGCACCGCCGGTGTGGCGATCACCTACTGGAGGGGAGCACCAAGGTGTCCGGACCACAGCCTGGAATGACGATCGATGAACTCGACACGCCGTGCCTGCTCATCGATCTCGATCGTCTCGAGTCGAACATCGCGACGTGGCAAGCACGGGTCACTGCGGCTGGCTCGACGCTGCGTCCCCACATCAAAACCCACAAGTCGCCGCTGATCGCGCGGCGGCAGATGGAGGCCGGCGCGGTCGGCATCACGGCTGCCAAGCTGTCGGAGGCCGAGGTCTTCGTCGATGCCGGCATCACCGATGTGTTCGTGGCGTATCCGATCATGGGGCCGCTGAAGTGGCGCCACGCTGCGGCGCTGGCGCAGCGCTGCCGGCTGATCGTGGGCGTCGATAGTGTGGTGGGCGCGCGGGGCCTGAGCGCCGCAGCCGTCGCGGCCGGCAGCCGCATCCTGGTGCGCGTCGAGATCGAGGCGGGCCTGGGGCGCTCGGGGGTGACGGCCGAACGCGCTGCGGCACTGTGCGACGAAGTTGGCCGCCTGCCCGGCCTGGAGCTCGAAGGCATCTTCGCCTATCGCAGCACGTTCTTCCCCGGCGCGGCACAGCTGAGCGCCGCGCAGGCCGCGGCCGACGAGGGGCGCATGCTGGTGGCGATCGCCGAGGCGCTGCGCGCCGCCGGCCATCCGATCACCAGCGTCAGCGCCGGCTCGACGCCGACGGCGCTGGGGGCGGCCGCCGTGCCCGGCGTGACCGAGGTGCGCCCCGGCACGTATGTCTTCGGCGACGCCATGATGGCGACGCTCGGCGCGCTCCGCCACGATGACATCGCGCTGTCGATCCTGTGCACCGTCGTCAGTCGCCCGGCGACCGATCGCGCCACGATCGACGGCGGCTCGAAGACGTTCGGCGGCGATATCCCGCCCGCAATGGTGGGCCTGCCAGGGTATGCCTGCGCGATGCGGGGCGACGCCTGGCTGGAGCGCATGTCGGAGGAACATGGTGTCGTGCGGCTCGGCCCCGGCACCGATCCGGCGCCGGGCGCGCGGCTGGCGTTCGCGCCCATCCATGTCTGCACCACCGTCAACCTGTCGGACGTGCTCGTCGGCGTGCGTGGCGATGTCGTCGCGCAGTGCTTCCCGGTCGCGGCGCGCGGCAAGCGCGAGTGAAGGAGTTGGCAATGGATCCGGTCGGCATCGGCATCATCGGTTCGGGGTACATGGCACGCACGTACGCCCAGGTCCTGGCACAGCACGCCCGCGGCGCGACACTGCGCGCCGTCGCCGTCGGCCGGCGCGCCGCGGGGCTCGCCGAGGAGTACCGCGTCGCATATGCCGAATCGCTCGAGGCGCTGCTGGCGCGCGATGATGTGGCGGCGGTAATCCTGGCGACACCCGAGCAGTTCCGCCTGCCCCAGGTGCGCGCCGCCGCCGCCGCCGGCAAGCACATCCTGAGCGAGAAGCCCCTGGCACCGACTGTGGCCGACGCGCAGGCGATGCGCGCCGCCGCCGCCGCCGCCGGCGTCAACCTGATGGTGTGTCACACCGCACGCTATCGCGGCACCTTCGCGCGCGCCCACGCCTTGGTCGCCGATGGCACGGTGGGTCGCGTGCGTCAGATGCGCAGCTATGCCATGGGCACGCTGGCCGACTTTCGCGCGTTCGTCGACGAGAAACCGTGGATCGCCGATCCCGCCGGCGGTGGCTTCTTCTTCGACCAGGCGGTCCATAACTTCGATTTCATGCGCTACCTGACGGGCAGCGAGGCCCGCCAGGTGTTTGCGTTCGTCACAACGCAGTCAGACGCACCCTGGCCAGGGATGTCGGTGATGGCACAGGTCGGCTTCGCCAATGGCGCCATGGCGCAGCTGAATCTGTGCTTCGAACTGCCCGATTGCCTGTTCCCCGAGCAGACCTTCCGGTTCGAGGTGGTGGCGGAGCACGGATTGCTCGATTTCGACATGTACACCAGCGTGCGCCTCGGCCAGCGCGGCGCATGGACGACCGTCTGGAGCCAGCCGAGTTTCGATTTCGTCAATGATCCGAATTCGCCGATTCGCCTCGAGGCGCATGCGGCGATGCTGCAGGAGTTCATCGACAGCGTCCGCGAGCGGCGCCGACCGGCGATCACGGCCGATGACGGCATCGCTGCGGTGGCGCTCTGCGAGGCGTGCCTGCGTTCGGCACGCACGGGCGCGGTCGTCCATCTCGAATGAGCGGGGCATGCGATGAAGATCCGACAGGTCACGACCATCCTGGCGCGCTATCCGCTGACGCAGCCGACCGGCCCGTCGATCTGGCTCTACACCCACCGCGAGGTGCTGCTGGTCCGGCTCGAGACCGATGACGGACTGGTGGGGTGGGGCGAGACGTGCGTCATGCCGGGGGTCCGCGCGGTGATCGATGAGGTGTGTGCGCCGCTGGTGCTGGGGCAGGATCCGCGTCAGCACCGGCGGCTGTGGCAGGCGATGTGGCAGGCGACGCTCAACGGGTTTGCGGTCGGGGCGATGGACATCGCGCTGCACGACCTGTGGGGCCAGGCGTGCGGCCTGTCGATCGCCGAGTTGTACGGTGGCCGGCTGCGCGACCATGTCCCGGTCTATGTCTCGGCGCTCAGCTATGTCGCCGGGCGCGATCCGGCCGATGTCTGGCTCGATGAGGCGCTGCGCCTCGTCGAGCAGGGCATCCCCGCGATCAAGATGCGCATCGGGCGCTATCCGTGGCGCCACGAACTGCCGCTGATCGCGCGCGTGCGCGATGCGCTGCCCGATGCGGTGCGGCTGATGGCCGACGGCAATGCGGCCTACACCCTGCCGACCGCGACCCGCGTCGGCCGGGCGCTCGAGCAGATCGGTCTCGACTGGTTTGAGGAACCGATGCCGCAGTTGAGCCCGTCACAGGCCGATTACGCTGGCTACGAACGGCTGGCGGCGCATCTCGATATCCCGATCGCATGCGGCGAGATCCTGCAGTCGCGTGGTGCCTTCCAGCAACTGCTGGCGCAGGGCAAGGCCGATATCGTGCAGCCCGACGTCGCGATCTGCGGCGGCATTGCCGAGACGCTATTCGTCGCTGATCTGGCGCGGCTGGCGGCGGTACCGTGCATCCCTCACTGCTGGGGCGGGGCGATCGCGATCGCGGCGACGCTCCAGTTGCTGGCGCTGCTGCCGGCGCCGACGGCCGGGCCGAACGCCGAGGTGGCCCCGCTCGAGCTCGACGTGACCGAGAATCCGCTGCGGACGGCGCTGCTGGCCGAGCCGTTGAGCATCGTGGCGGGCCGCCTCGCGGTGCCGTCTGGTCCGGGCCTCGGCATCACGGTCGATGAGGCGGCGCTGGCGCGGTATCGCGTCGGGTGAGCATGATGCGGCAGAAAGGTATGCGACGATGCTGACGATACATTGGCCTGATCCGCCGCCTGGCCTGGAACCATTCGCCGAGGAGCGCGCGGCTGCGGCCGGCGCCGATCTGGTGTTCGGCGACGCCACGGCGCCGCAGATCTGCGATGCCGAGATCATCATCACCAGCAGCGTGGCGATGCCCGCCAGCGCCATCGCCGGCCTGACGCGCTGCCGCATGATCGCACGCTACGGCATCGGCGTCGATACCATCGACGTCGCCGCCGCGACGGCCAGCGGCATCGTGGTCTGTAATGCGCCGACGTATTGCGTCGCCGAGGTGGCCGACCACGCTGCCGCGATGGTGCTGAGCCTGGCGCGCCGGCTGCCGTGGTTCGACGCGACGGTGCGCCGCGACGGCTGGAGCGCGGCGCAGCGCGATGAGCGCGGCCTGCGCCGCCTGTCGCGCCAGACGGTCGGCCTGGTTGGCCTGGGGAAGATCGGCCGCCAGGTGGCGCGTCGGCTGGCGCCGTTCGGCTTCACGCTGCTCGGCAGCGATCCCCTGCTCGATGATCCGGCCATCCTGGCGCTGGGTATCACGCCCCTGCCACTCGATCAGTTGCTGAATGCATCGGATTATGTCACATTGAGCGTGCCACTGAACGCCGCGACGCATCATCTGCTCGACGCGCGGCGACTGAGCCTGATGCGGCCGGGCGCATGCCTGGTGAACACCAGCCGTGGCGGCGTGATCGACGAGCATGCGCTGCTCGAGGCGCTGCGCAGCGAACGGCTGCACAGTGTGGCGCTCGATGTCGTCGAGCACGAACCGCTGCGCGCCGACCACGAACTGCTCACGTTCGATCCGCGCCGGGTCCTGATCACGCCGCACATGGCGGCATCATCGCACGACGTCATCGCCGACCTGCACCGCGAGATCGCCGAGTCGATCGCCGCCATCCTCGACGACCGCTGGCCGAGTGCGGTGGTGAATCCGACCGTCATTCCCCGCCGCGCGCTCCAGCGCTGAGGGCGTGGCGGGCCGCACGCGGCGGCGCCAGCGCCCGATGCCGCCCGCGTACGCTCCGACTCCGGTGGCGATTGACCACATCACCGGAGTCGGCGACCGACGGCCGGCTGCGCACGGCGTTCAGCGCCGCAGCACCGGCGCGAACAGGGTGAAGGTGAACTGCGGCGCCGCCGGCACCCCGCTCGTGCCGGCCGGCACCGCCGCCGGCGCCACCGCCGGCGCCGAGCGCGCCACCTTCGTGATCCCCGGCTCCGGCGGCAGGGCGGCGACCGTGCCGCTGCCATCGATCGTCAGGCGATAGGTCGACGCCGCATAGCCAACCACCTCGATCTGGTACACCCCGGCCCGCGCCGCCGTGATGCTCACCGCATCGGTCTGCGTGCCGGTGCGCACGCTCGACCCCGCCAGTGAGCCGTCCGGATTCCACACGTACAGGTCCGCATCGCCGCTGGCCGTCGCCAGCGTCACGGTCAGGCGCGCGCCGGCCGCCAGCGTGCGCCGGAACAGTTGCACCTGGCCGCTGCGCACCGTCGCGCTGTCTGGCGTCACATTCACCGCCGCCCGCGCCGGCCGGGCCGAGACATTGCCGGCGACATCGCTCACCCACACCTGGATGTAGTGCAGCCCCGCATCGCCGGCCAGCGTCAGCGGGTAGCTCGGGCGATACGGCACCCATCCCGTCTGCTGCGTCACCGCCCAGGTCAGCGAGCCGGCATCGAATACCCGCTCGACCAGGAACATGCCCGCCAGGCCGCTGCCGCCATCGTCGTCGCGCGCCGTCACCGCCACCGTCACCGTGCCGTCGCGCACCTCGCTGGCGCCATCGCCGAGCCGTATCGCATCGATCATCGGCGCGATCTGGTCGCCGGCGGCCAGCGGCATCACCGTGATCGTCCGGCGCGCGGTGTTGTTCGACGTCACCAGTTCGCCGAGCGTCAGGTCGGGATCGATGATCGCGACGATCGTCACATCGCCCGCCAGGCCGCTGGTGTCCCAGCCGGCACTCACCAGTGTCGGCGTGAGCGCCCCCGGCGCGATCGGCGCCGAGGTCGCCCGGCCGATCTCGAGCAGCGCACCGTTCGCCGTCCGGCGGTAGAACACCACCGGCACGCTGAGCGCCGTCGTCCCCCTGCCGCGCCGCCAGACATTCAGCTGCAGCAGCGTCATCGCCCCGGCGCGCACCGTCGACGGATCAGTCGTCAGATCGTCATGCTCGGCCGCCAGATCATCGGTCGCGAGATCGTAGGATGTGTAGGCATTCGGCAGCGTGCTGGCCGGCCCCGAAGCGCTGTTGCGCACGGTGATGTCATAGACCCCGGCAGCGACGCCGGCCGGCAGGTAGCCGGTGGCCAGCGTGGCGCTCACCCGGCGCACCGACGTGAGCGCCGTCGCGCCGACGGTGGCCAGCAGCCCGGGCTGGAAATCGAAGCCGTACAGCGTCACCAGCACCGGCGCGCTGGTCGAACCCTGCGACGGCGCGACCGCCAGCAGGCTCGGGCCGCCGTCGGTGACGGTGAACGCCTGGGGCAGGATGGCGCACTGGCCATCGGGGTTACACACCTCGACGCTGTACACGCCGCTG
>JAGWYG010000163.1 GCA_018969485.1 Chloroflexota bacterium | reverse complement strand
CCGCAGTTGATCTTCCATCTGGCCGCCCAGGCCAACGTGCCGCAATCGTTCGCCGATCCGGTCGGAACCTTCCAGGCCAACGTCATCGCCCAGCTCAACCTGATTCGCGCCTGTCTCGCCGCCGGCGACGATCCGCTGCTGGTGATCGCCAGCAGCAGCGAGATCTACGGACCGGTCGCCAGCCACGAGCTGCCCGTCACCGAGGCCGCGCCGCTGCGCCCGGTCAACCCATATGCCGTCGCCAAAGCCACCCAGGACCTGATGGCGTACCAGTACTTCGCCAGCCACCGGCTGCGCAGCATCCGGCTGCGCCTGTTCAACCACATCGGGCCGGGCCAGTCCGAGGCATTCGTCAGCGCAGCCTTCGCAGCACAGATCGCCCGCATCGAAGCCGGCCTGCAACCCCCGCTGATGCGCGTCGGCAATCTCGCCGCCGAGCGCGACTTCAGCGACGTGCGCGACATCGCATGCGCCTACGAGGCGGCAGCGCGCCACGGCGTCCCGGGCGAAGCCTACAATGTCGCCAGCGATCGCCCGGTCGCCATCGCTCAACTGCTCGACGGGCTGCTGGCACGGGCCAGCGTCGCCATTCGCATCGAACACGACCCGGCGCGCATGCGCCCTTCCGACGTACCGCGCGTCGTCGGCGACAGCCGGCGTTTCCGCGACGCCACCGGCTGGCAGCCACAGCGCCCGCTCGACCAGACGCTCGATGACATTCTGGCGGACTGGCGCATACGCATCAGGAGTCCTCGATGAAAGCCGTCATCCTCGTCGGTGGCCTCGGCACACGACTGCGCCCGCTGACGGTTCACACGCCCAAGCCGTTGATCCCGCTCGTCAACCAGCCATTCATCGAGCGCATGATCGAGAACCTGCGCGACCAGGGGATCGACGAGGTCATCCTGGCGGTGCAGTACCTCGCCGAGCGCTTCCGCGCCGTCCTCGGCGACGGCACCCGGCTGGGCGTGCGGCTGCACATCATCGAAGAGCCCGAGCCACGGGGCACCGCCGGCGCGGTGAAGCACGTCGCCGCGATGCTCGATGACACGACCTTCGTGTTCAACGGCGATGTCCTCACCGACCTCGACCTGCAGGCGATGCTGCGGGCGCATCGGGCCAGGCGCAGCCAGATCAGCATCGCCCTGACGCCGGTCGACGATCCGACCGCATTCGGCCTGGTCGAGACCGACGCCGACCAGCGCATCCGGCGCTTCGTCGAGAAGCCGCGCCCGGAGCAGGTCACCACCACCATGATCAATGCCGGGACGTACATCATCGAGCCGGCGGTGCTCGCGCTGGTGCCGGCCGGCCGCCACCACATGTTCGAACGTGGGCTGTTCCCCGATGCGCTGGCCGCCGGCGTTCCCATGTATGGCTATCCGTCCGATGCGTACTGGACCGACATCGGCAAGCCGCAGACCTATCTCGACGTCCATCGCGACATTCTGCTCGGCCGCGTGCGTCATGGGTTTCGCGCGACCAGGCTGCGCGACGACATATGGCTCGAGGGCGCGGCGGCGATCGACCCGACGGTACAGTTCGACGGACCGGTGGTGCTCGGTGCCGGCGTGACGCTGGAGGCCGGCGTACGGATCATCGGGCCGAGCGTGATCGGTGCGGCATGTCACATCGGCGCCGGCTGCACCATCGAGCAATCGGTGCTGTGGGCGCGCAACACGCTGGGAGCCGACAGCGTCGTAACCGCGAGCGTCATCGGCGCGGGCAACACCATCGGCGCCCG
The DNA here is from genome assembly GCA_018969485.1 of Chloroflexota bacterium. Taxonomy (GTDB): domain Bacteria; phylum Chloroflexota; class Chloroflexia; order Chloroflexales; family Roseiflexaceae; genus CAIQIY01. Next base: position 2,584 of record JAGWYG010000163.1, on the reverse strand, counting down.
CGTCGTGATCGCTGCGGGCGCGCTGCTCGGCGATGGCTGCACCATCGGTGCCGGCAACCATCTGGCCCATGGCATGCGGCTATGGCCAGGCGCGTGCATCAGCGACGGCGCCATCAGTTTCTGACGGCTGCCACGATCATGCGAGGGCGTCATGACGAGTCTCTCGGGCCTGCTCGCCGCATTTGGCCTCTCGACCGCCTCGGGGCTCAATGCGTTCATTCCGCTGCTCACCATCGGGATCGTCGCACGATTCACCGACTGGATCACGCTGGGGGCACCGTACGATGTGCTCGAGCATCCGGCGCTGCTGATCACCATCGGCGTGCTGCTCGCGCTCGACCTGATCGGCGACAAAGTTCCGGTCGTCGATCACGCGCTCCACACCGTGGGCGTGGTCGTCGCCCCGACGGCCGGCGCCATCGCCTTCCTCGCCGCCAACAGCAGCGCCGGCCTGGTCCATCCGGTGGTCGCCGTGATCTGCGGCGTGCTCGCCGCCGGTCTGGCGCACGGCACGCGCGCCGCAGCACGGCCGATCGTCACCGCCACGACTGGTGGCGTCGGCAATCCGGTCATCAGCCTGCTCGAGAACCTGGCGGCGCTGCTGCTCACCATCCTGGCATTCGTCGCGCCGGTGGTCGCTGCGGTCGCGGTGGTGCTGCTGCTGATCCTCGCCATCGTGGTCTTCCGGCGTGTGCGGGCCATCTGGCGCGCCCGGGCCGCTGCGGCACAGTGATGCCGCGCCGCCGCGCCACGGCTTGACGCCCCCGGCGAAACCCGGTAGAATGGCACGCCGTGATTGGATGACCAGACGGGCAGCATGAACGTTGCGATTCGACCCGACGACAACCTGATCGCCACGGTGGCCGATGCCGTCGGCGGGGTGCTGCACGCCGCCGACGGCGTCGTCGCGGCTGCGCCGATGCCAGACGCACTCGTGCCAGGGGTCAGCATCAGGCACGTCTCTGCGGGGTACGCCGTGCGCCTCGATATCGTCGTGGCAGTCCCGGGCGATGCCGTCGGCGCCGCGATCCGGCTGCGCCAGACGGCAGCCCGGGTCTGTCGTGGCCTCCCGGGGGCATGCGCCAGCATCGATGTCGTGATTCACGACGTGGCATTCGCCGCACCAGGGCTGGTCAATGACTAGTCAGCGGCATCGGGCGCGTACGCATGCATTGCAGGCACTCTTCGAGATTGACGAGACGGACCACACGCCGGAGCGGGTGGTCGCGCATCACATTGACGCATACCTGCTGACTGGCGAAATCGAGCAATTTCTGCGGCACCTGGTGTTTGGCGTCTGGGGGCAACGGCAGTTTCTCGACCAGACCATCGCCTCGGTGGCATCAAGCTGGCCGATTCAGCAGATGCCCGGCGTCGACAAGGCCATTCTGCGGGTGGCCGTGTTCGAGCTACTCATCGATGGTCCAGCACACACGCCGGTGCGGGTCGTCATCGATGAGGCAGTCGAGCTTGCCAAGCAGTTTGGCGGTGACCACTCGGGCCGATTCATCAACGGCGTGCTCGGTACGATCGTCACCCGCTACATAGAATCCTCGCGAGCCGATGATGGTGCATCCGCATCATGACCCGGCCGTACGGCCAGTACCCCTGATCGAGACGTTGAAAGGAGCGCACGCATGGATCTGCCCGGGTCGGACAACAAGTTTCAACAGTTCAAGGTCGTGATTGCCGAGCAACTGGGCGTCGATGAGAGCAAGGTCACCAGCGATGCCGAATTTGCCAAGGATCTCGGTGCGGACTCGCTGACGCTCGCTGAATTGATTATGACACTCGAGGAAGAGTTCAAGATCGACATCTCGGACGAGATCGCGCTGAAGCTGACCACGGTCGGCGAAGCCTATGACTATGTGCTCTCGCATTCGTCGGGGGCTGAGCGCGCGGCCGACGAGGCGGAGTGACCTGCTGCGGGTGCAGCCGGTGGTGAAGCCCGCCGCAGGATGTGCCGGTCGGGTCGCCGCGGTTCACCTGCGGCGACCCCTGGCCGTCTGGCCGCGACCGCCGATAAGGCGCACAGTCGCGTCGGAGGGGACGCATGAATTTCCTTGGTGTCGGCCCCGGCGAAGTGTTCTTCATTCTGATTGTGATGCTGCTGGTGCTCGGCCCCGAGCGCCTGCCCGTCTTCGCGCGTCAGGCCGGTCGGTTCATCGTGGGCGTGCGCAACTGGGTGCAGCGATCGCCGGACGCGGCGCTGATGCTGCGCATGCGCGCCGAGCTTGAGGACGAACTGGAACAGATCCGCTCCAGCCTCGTCATCGAGATGAACAGCATCCGCGATGAGGTCGATCTGGTGCGCGGCGATCTGCTTGATGCCTCCCGCCAGATCACCTCGGCGGCAGATGAAGTGGCGCGCACGGAGGTGCGGCTCGACACCAGGAGTATGATCGCCGGGACGGCGACGCCCGCCACGACGGCGCCCCCCGCTGCGACGACCACGCCCGCTGCGACGACCACGCCCGCTGCGACGACCACGCCCGCTGCGACGACCACGCCCGCTGCGACGACCACGCCCGCTGCGACGACCACGCCCGCTGCGACGACCACGCCCGCTGCGACGACCACGCCC
>JAGWYG010000049.1 GCA_018969485.1 Chloroflexota bacterium | reverse complement strand
ATGTCTGTGCCGGTTTCCGATCTGCGGGCGCGGGCGATCTGGCCGCACGGCCACATGCACGCGATCATAGGGCAGATCTGGTGGCGTGTCAAGCACCTGAATCTGGCGTCTGGCGGTGCAGGGCTGATGCAGCGCCGCGAGGAGCCAGAGCCGGCCGCAGAGGGCAGCGCATCGCAGGGTTGCGCGCGCCCGCAATGCCCACAATGATGGATGCCCGTGCGCGCCGTGCGCCCCATTTGGACAGGATCGGGCAGTTCAGCCCGAGCGCGCGCAGGTGCCCACGGTGATCCCCACGGGTCGCCCCGCCGTCGGGGTTGACGGCCCCCTACGCTGCCATCATTGACGATGAACGCGCCTTCGTGGTATGATACCCCGCTAGTGGTGTCGGGAATGGACAGAGCCAAGGAGCCCGTACGTGGGGACGAAGATAAAGGTCCTGTTGACGAAGGACGTGACTCAGGTTGGCGTGGCGGGGGACATCCGCGAGGTCTCTGGCGGATTTGGCCGGAACTACCTCATCCCGCAGGGGTACGCGGTGCTCGCGACGCGCGGGCAGGTGAAGGAAGCCGAGCAGCGCGCGGCAGCCGTCGAGAAGCGGCGTACCGCCGAGCGGACCGACGCCCAGAAACTGGCGGCGCGCATCGAGGGCACCACGCTGCGCTTCGTTGAGCGCATCGGCGAGCAGGACCGGCTGTTCGGCTCGGTCACCAGCATGGACATCGCCGAAAAGCTCGCGGCACAGCTTGGCACGGCGATCGACCGGCGCAAGATCGAGCTCGATGAGCCGATCAAGCGTGCGGGCATCTATACGGTGCGCGTTCGGCTGATGGCCGGCATCGAGCCGGGCGTCACCGTCACCGTCGAAGGTGCCGCCGCCGAGTGACGTCGTCGAGCCCAGCACGTGCCGCGGTCCTCATGCGATGTGCCGTTCCCCGCGCTCAGGGGCGGCACATCGTCACGTTCAGGCCTGCTGTGGATAAGCTCTGGATGACCGGTTGACAAATCCGGCTGACGGTCTGCGAATGTGCGAGATACCACGATGAGCATGCCAGAGCCGCCACAGAACATCGAGGCCGAGCAGGCCGTCCTCGGATCGATCCTGCTCAATCGCGATGCAATCATCGCCGTCGCCGCCTGGCTGCGCCCGGATTACTTTTACCTCCAGCGCCATACACAGATCTATGCCGCGATGCTGGCATGCTATAACCGTCGGGTGCCGCCTGACACCCGCACGGTCGCCGACGAACTGCGGCGCAACAATCAGCTTGATCTCGTCGGCGGCATTGTCTATCTCGGTCAGATCATTGACTCCGTCCCGACGTCATACCATGTCGAATACTACGCGCGAATCGTCGAGCGTACCGCATTGCTGCGCAAGCTCATCGAGGCGGGCAGCCACATCGCCGCGCTCGGGTATGACGAATCACAAGACCTCGAGGTGACGCTCGATCGTGCCGAATCGGCGCTCTTCGAAGTATCACAACGACGGTCGACCCAGGATTTTGTTCCCATCAGTCAGGTCATCGAGGCCTATTACGAGCAGATCAACTACCTGCAAGAGCACCGTGGCGATGTCGTCGGCGTGCCGACGGCATTTCGCGACCTCGACCAGATCACCGGCGGGCTGCAGCGCTCCGATCTGATCATCCTGGCGGCCCGGCCGAGCGTCGGCAAGTGTCTGGCATGGTGGAGCCTGATCGATGATCCGCTGACAGGCGAGCGCCTGACCATCGAGCAGTGGGTTCGGCAGCGCCGCCGGACGGTCTGGGGGGTGGATGCGGCCGGGGCACTGCGCCAGATGCCGATCGACGAATGGGTCGATAGCGGCGAGCAGCCGTGTGTGCGCGTCCGGACGCGCAGCGGGCGGATCGTCGACGTGACGCCGCAGCACCCGTTTCTCACACCTGCGGGGTGGATACCGCTGCGGCACCTGCGCGTCGGCGATCGGATCGGCGTGCCGCGCCGGCTGGAATGTCGCGGCGACGATGCCGCCGTGACGCCGGATCTGGCACGACTCGCCGGGTATATCCTCGTCGGCGGGCACGTCGACGCGGGAACGTTGCACTTCGCAGCGATGCCGCGGGTCGCCGCTCAGGATCTTCGGCGCGTCATCGGGCGCTGCTTCCCGGCGTCGGCGGCCGTCGGCGCGATCGCGGAACGCCGGCCCGCCATCATCGATCACGATCCGGTGCTGGTGTGGTGGCTCACGCTCGCCGGCCCGCAGCAACCGATGCCCCGCCGCATCCCGCCACCGGTCTGGCGCTGGCCCGCCGCCGCCCTGGTCGAACTGCTCCGCGCTGTGGTGCGCCTGACCCGCCGCCGGACCTCGCCTGAGGACGCTGTGCGGCTGCATCTGTCGATCGAAGGCGCCGGCCTCGCCGCCGATGTGCATCATCTCTGTGTGCGCCTCGGCATCGCCGCATCCCTGCGCTGTATTGCAGGTGATGCATGGCTGGTCGATTTGATCGATCCATTCGTTGTCGATCAAATCGAAACGTCACATGATTCATCATACTCGCACGATATCATCTATGATACAATCCTTTCACTTGAGCATATCGGTGTTCATCGCGTGTATGATCTGCGCGTCCCTGAAGCAGCCAATTTCATTGCGAACGATATCATCGTACACAACACATCATTTGCGATGAGCGTTGCATACAACGTCGCCATGGTCAGCCAATCGCGCGTTGGCGTCTTCAGTCTCGAAATGAGCCGCGAGCAGCTGGTACAGCGATTGATCTCCATGGACACCGGCATCGACACCCATCGCCTGCGCACCGGTCAGCTACGCGATGACGAGATGGAGCGCGTGATGGCATCGATGGGGCGCATGGCCTCGGCGCCCATTTTCATCGAGGACACGCCGGCGCTCAGCATCACCGACGTACGCAGCAAGGCGCGGCGGCTCCAGTCGCAGAGCGGCGTCGACCTGCTGGTGATCGATTATCTCCAGCTGATGCAGGGACGCCGCAGCGAGAATCGCGTGCAGGAAGTCAGCGAGATTTCGCGTGGCCTCAAGGCGCTGGCACGTGAGCTGAACGTGCCGGTGATCGCGCTGTCGCAGCTGTCACGCGCCGTCGAAGGGCGTACCAACCATGTCCCGATGCTCTCGGACCTGCGCGAGTCTGGCTGCCTGGCGGGCGACAGCATCGTCCTGCTGCCATCTGGCGCCGGTGAGCGCATCGACGCGCTCGCCGGGCATGCGGCCGGCGCGGTGATGGCATATGATCCCGCCGCCCACGCCTGCCTGCCACAGCCGATGCGCAGCGGGTTCTCGAGTGGCATGCGGCCGACGTTTCGCCTGATCCTCGCCGACGGACGCAGCCTCCGGGCCACCGCCAATCATCGTGTCTACACGCCCGACGGCTGGGTGCGCATCGATTGCCTCGTCCCCGGCACGCTGGTCGCCTGCAGTGCAGCATCGCCCCAGGTGGCATGGTGCCCGGTCAGCACGATCGTCGCAGGGCGTGTTGAACCGGTGTATGATCTGACCATCGATGGGTTGGCGAGCTTCATCGCCAACGGCATCGTCGTCCATAACAGCATCGAACAGGATGCTGATATCGTGATGTTCATCTACCGTGAGGAGTTATATGATAAAGAGACGGACAAAAAGGGAATTGCCGAAATTCATATCGCCAAACATCGAAATGGGCCAATTGGCGTCATTCCGATGCGATTTGAGGCGTCAACGACGCGATTTCTCGATTTGACGTACCGCACGCCAGAAGGCTATTGATGGTGCCAATGTTGAGATTGTTTTGGTGAAACACCAAGAGTATGCTGCTTGATTTCTATCGGAGCGCCGTATGGCATTCACCGAGTTCTCGACAGATCAGCTCATCAACCTGCCAGGCGAGCTCTTCACCGATGTCATCCCGCAGATCACATTGCTGAGCGAGCTGAAAGTCACGCTGCATGTCTTCTTCCGCATCGCCCGTCGGCGGGATCACACACCGCGGCGACTCAGCAGGGCCGAACTGATCGTCGACCCGCTGCTGCTGCAGAGCTTGCGCGAGGTGTCACGACTTCGCGACCCCGTCGAGGTCTTCGACGAGGGCATGACCGCGGCGGTGCGGCGTCAGACGCTGCTGCGCGTGGGGCTACGCCACGCCGGCAGCATTGCATGCTGGTATCTGGTGCACACGGCAGCCAATCGGCAGTGGGTGGCGCGCCATGCTGCCGGTGATCCGCCTGAGCCCGCCACAGGCCTGCGCGCACGCGCCACCATCTTCACGCTCTACGAGCAGAATATCGGCATGCTCACACCAGTGATGGTCGATGAACTGCATGCCGCGGAGCAACGCTATCCGATCGCCTGGATTGACGATGCAATACGTGTTGCTGTTCGTGCGAACGTGCGCTCATGGCGATATGTCGAACGAGTGCTCGAAAGGTGGGCTCATCATGGACGAGACAGCGAATCCGGTCACGGCGCGCGACCGATCGACGTCGAACGCTACACCAGCGACGCGGCTGACGGCCTCTTCCGACGCGGCAGCGATGTCTCCGACCTCTGATGGGACATGTCCATTCTGTGACGGCGTCGGATATTATAAGGAAGCCGTCGAGTATGGCCATCCGCATTTTGGCGTACTCTTTCCGTGTTCGTGCAAACTTGCCGAAAAAGAGGCGCGTCGGATGCACGAACTTCGTGATATCAGCTGCCTCGACGCATTCCATGACAAGACATTCGACACCTTCGACGCCATGGTCCATGGCGTCCAGCGTGCGTATGCCCGCGCGCGCGAATATGCGATCGCGCCGCAGGGATGGTTTGTCATGTTCGGTAACTACGGTGTCGGCAAGACGCATCTCGCTGCGGCGATTGCCAATGAGTTGCTGCGTCGTCAATGGCAGGTGCTGTTTGCCGTGGTACCCGATCTGCTCGACCACCTTCGCTCGACATTTGGCCCATCGAGCGAAGTCGAGTATGACGAACGCGCCGAACTGGTGCGCAATGTCCCGCTGCTCATTCTCGATGATCTCGGCACCGAAAACACGACGGCATGGGCGCGCGAGAAGTTGTTTCAGATCGTCAACCACCGCTACAACGAGCGCCTCGCGACGGTGTTCACCAGCAATCGTCGGCCGGAGGAGATTGATCCGCGCATCTTTTCGCGGATGTCCGATCGGGCGTTGTGTGAGGAGCACCTGCTGATTGATGCGACGGATTATCGGCGTCGGACGCTCCCGCAACGCCGTGCGGCGGCGCGGCCGCGACGCTGAGCGGCAGCCGCGCGCCGCCGCCGGCGGATGCCGGGGGGCATGCCGCGAGCCCCGACGCAGCGCACGCCAGATATCCCGCAGACCCTGTGCACCCATGTAGTATTCATGCTATGATGAGTCCGATGATCCGTCGGAGGGGCACGACGAGGATCCAGGCGGTGAACACCCGCGACTGCGCAGGCTATGTCTGATCTCCAGGTCTTGCTCGAATGGTTCGGCAGCATCCAGGATCGGTTCTCGTTCTATGCTGCCATCGACATCGGCATCGTCGCGGCGTTGTTCTTCTGGCTCCTCGGAGTCATCAGGGGCACGCGCGCGGTGCAACTGCTGCGTGGCTTCGGCGTCATCCTGCTGCTCTCGTTCGTCATCAGCTCGGTGCTGCCACTCGACGGCCTGCGCTGGCTGCTGAGCAACGCCATCCAACCCGCGCTGATCGTGGCCATCCCCGTCCTGTTCCAGCCCGAGTTGCGGCGCGCGCTCGAGAGCCTCGGGCGCACCAACGATCTGCTCGGCCGGCCATTCGGTCGCACCGCCCACCCCGAATACCTCGAGGTGATCAACGTCGTCGCCCGTGCCGCCCACCAGCTTTCGCAACAGGGCATCGGCGCGCTGATCGTCATCGAGCGTGAGACCGGCCTGCAAGAATATGCCGACCGTGGCGTGATTCTCGACGCGCGGCTGGCCGGGCCACTGCTGCTGAACATCTTCTTCCCCAACTCGCCATTGCACGACATGGCGGTGATCATTCGCGACAACCGCATCCTGGCCGCCAACGTCGTCCTGCCCCTGAGCGAGGAGATCATCGGCCAGCGCCGGCTCGGCACGCGGCATCGGGCCGCCAAGGGCATCTCGGAACAATCCGATGCCATCGCGATCGTCGTCTCGGAAGAGACCGGCGCAGTCTCGCTGGTCCACGACGGGCGCATTGTGAGCTATCTGAGCGAGCCACGGCTCCGGGCGATGCTCGCCGGGCTGCTGAAGGTGACGCTCGAAGAGGCGGCAGCATGAATCGCGCCGAGACAGCCGCCGAGCCACGTGAGCGCATCTCGCGCGAGCAGATCTATCGTCTGATCGTGGCATTCATCCTGTCGTTCATCCTGTGGATTTTCGTGTCATACACGACCAATCCGGATCAGCGCACCCAGTTCGAGAACGTGCCGGTCGCCATCGAGGGCCTCGACGGCGCCCGCCTGATCGTCGACGATGCCGGCCTGCCGCGAACATCCCGCGCCCAGGTGACCGTCGTCGTCGATGCCGACGCCGAGACGCTCGGGCGGTTGCGCGCCAGCGATCTCCGCGCGTATGTCGATGTGAGCGACCTGGCGCCCGGCGAGCACCAGGTTCCGGTGAATGTCGTGACGACGCGGTCCGGTCTGGCTCAGGTGCGTCCGGTCGCCGAGCCGGCGTTGCTGGTCGTGCGCATCGATCAGGAGATCGCGCGCACCATCCCGGTCGCCGTCGAATTGGGCGGTACGGTGCCCTTCGGCTTTGAGTCGGGCGATCCGTTGCTGACGCTGCTCACGACTGAGCTCAGCCGGGTGGTCGTGCGCGGGCCGCAGGGGCGGGTCGCCCGCGTCGTGCGCGCACAGGTCAGCGCCGACATCAGCGGACTGGCCGCCGACTACCGATCGCTGCGCCCGATCGAGGCGCTCGACAGCGATGGGCAGATCGTCGCCGGAGTGACGCTGGAGCCAGCCAACGCCGACCTGCTCGTACCGATCCGCTCGAGCGTCGGCATCAAGCGCGTCCCGATCGTGCCACAACTCAGCGGCATCCCCGCGTCTGGCTTCGTCGTCGCCGGGGTTGCCGTCGATCCGCCGCTGGTCAGCATCACCGGGAGCTCTGGGCCGCTCGATGCGATCGATGGCGTGATGACCTTCGACATTGATGTCACGGGCGCGACCGGCACGTTCAGTCAGACGGTTGCGCTCGCCGAACCATTCACTGCGCGGTTTGGCGTGGGGGAACCGCGCGAGGCGCTGATCACGGTCGATGTAGCGCCGATCGAGCGCACGTTCCAGATCTCGCTGCCGGTCGCCGTGCGGCTCACGGGCATCCCCGACGGAACGATCGTCGGCGTCGTTCCGTCGATCGTCGAGGTGCGGCTCTCGGGCGATGCGGCGGCGCTCGGCCGCATCACCAGCGCTGCCCTGGCGGCGAGCATTGATGCCTCGCTGCTGCCGGTCGGCACGTCGTCGGTCAGGCCGACGCTGCGGCTGCCGCAGGGTGTGAGCCTGGCAGATGCCGTCGCTGAGGTTGCTGTGATCGTACGGGCGCCCGAGCCGGCGCCCGATGCCACCGCCACGCCCGAGCCGGCGCCCGATGCCACCGCCACGCCCGAGCCGGCGCCCGACGCCACCGCCACGCCCGAGCCGGCGCCCGATGCCACCGCCACGCCCGAGCCGGCGCCCGATGCCACCGCCACGCCCTGAATGACACGAGGAGCATGACCATCATGACGCTCAGTGATGACGAAATCGCCCGCGTGGCACAGCTCGCGCGCCTGCCGCTCGACCACACCGAACTCCATGCGCTCCATGCACAACTGTCGGCAATTCTGGCGCATTTCACGCTCCTGAACGACGTTGATGTCACCGGCATCCCGCCGACAGCCCACGTGAACGATGTCGTCAATGCGCTGCGGGACGATATCGTCGCGCCGTCGCTGCCGCGCGAATCCGTCCTGCTGAATGCGCCGGCGCACCACGACGGCATGTTCCGGGTTGGCTCTGTCTTCGAGGAATGACGACGTCCGATGGTGCGGTGGTGGCCCGCGCTCCCGACCTCGCCGCGGCGTGCCGGCACATGCGGGCCGTGTTGCACGCGAACCCGTCGCGGCGGAGCGGCCCGCACGACTGATCCCGTCGCCGCGCCGCGCGGGGGCGCAGAGCCCATGGGCAGACGCGGACGCCCCCGGCGCCGGCGGCGCGCGCCCGGCGTCTACCGCGGTGCGCACATCTGATGCCCGACCCAGCGCCACGACCAATGCTGGCCGGGCGCTGCTGCGACGCCCGGTCCCGGCGCCGTCACGGATACATGCGGTACAGCATGCGCGGGAACGCAATCGTCTCACGGATGTGCTGTGTCCCGGCGATCCAGGCGGTGCATCGCTCGATGCCCATGCCAAACCCGCTGTGAGGCACGGATCCGTAGCGACGCAGATCAAGGTACCACTGGTAATCGTCAACTCGCAATCCATGTTCGATGATGCGCTGTTCCAGCAGACCGGCATCATGGATGCGCTGTGAACCGCCGATGATCTCGCCATACCCTTCGGGTGCGAGCAGATCGGCGCAGAGTGCCACCTCGGGGCGATCCGGATCGGGCTGCATGTAGAACGCCTTGGCAGCCGTCGGGAAGCGCTCGACAAAGACCGGCCGATCGAACTGGGCCGCGATCAGCGTCTCGTGTGGCGCACCCAGATCGTCGCCCCACGCCAGCGGCGAACACCCCGCCACATCGCCATGGCGTTCGGCGACCAGCGCGATCGCATCGTCGTAGCTGATGCGCGGAAATGGTGGCACGCAGCGCTCCAGCGGCGCGATGTCGCGCTCCAGGACGCGCAGTTCATCAGCACAGCGCTGGAGACAGCGCTGGACGATCGCACTGACGAATGATTCCTGGAGGACAAGATTATCATCGTGGGTGGCAAACGCAACTTCCGGCTCAATCATCCAGAACTCGGTCAGATGACGGCGGGTCTTGGATTTTTCTGCACGAAATGTCGGCCCAAAGGAGTACACCTTGCCGAAGCTCATCATGCCGGCTTCGACGTACAGCTGACCTGTCTGCGCCAGATATGCCTGGCCGAGATCAAAGTACTCAGTGGCGAACAGATTGCTGGTGCCCTCGGCGGCGACCGGCGTCAGGATCGGCGTGTCAAACCGCACGAAGCCCTGCGCATTGAGCCATTCCTGGGCTGCTGCGATGACTTCGGCACGAAGGCGGAGCAATGCGTGTTGTTTTGACGAGCGCAGCCACAGGTGGCGATGGGCCATCAAAAACTCGACCCCATGCTCTTTTGGCGTGATCGGATACTCGCTGGCCGCATGGACCAGTTCGATCTGCTGGACATCGAGCTCGTAGCCACCCGGCGCGCGGGCATCGGCGCGCACCTGGCCGGTGACGCGCACAGCACTCTCGAGAGTCAGCTGCTGGGCACACGCGAAGGTCTCCGGCGTGACCGCCGTCTTGAACACCACACACTGGATCACGCCGCTGCCGTCGCGCAGGCGGACGAAGATCAGGCGGCCCTTCTCGGTGCGATTGGCGACCCAGCCGGCGAGGGTCACCTGCGTGCCGGCATAGGTGGCGATGGCTGCGATGCTGGTCGTAGGCAAGAGCGACATACATCCCCCGTCTCGTCGATGACTCGCTGCAGTGTAGCACGCGGCGGGTCAGCCCTGGGCGATCGGCGGGGATGCGGGCCGGACGTCGGCGGCTGCGCATCTCAGCCGCCGATCAGCACCGTCGGCATGCCCGGGCCGACGATCGTGCCGCCATGGCTGGTGAGGTCGCCGATGCGGGCTGCCGGCTTGCCGCCGATCAGCACCGTCGGGCAGCCGGAGCTGATGGTCGCAGGCGGACCGATGCACGTACACAGATCGCCGACGCGCGCCGCCGGCCGGCCGCCGATCAGCACCGTCGGCTGCCCGACCAGCACCGGGCCACCGACATGCGGCACGATCCCGGTGACCGCCGGGCACACATGTGTGTCGCCGATGCACACCGCTGGTGGCATGGTCTCCTCCCTCCGATGCTCATCCGGCCGCGAGGAACGGCTCCACCGCCGCGAGCAGCGCCGCTGGCTGCTCGTCCTGCACCAGCATGCCGGCGCGCTCCACGACCACCAGCGACGTCGCCGGGCGCAGCGCGACGAAGTCGGCGGCGCGGGCGACCGGCGTGTTCACCGCCGCCTGCCCCCAGATCAGCAGGACTGGCATCGTGAGCCGGGCGAAGCGCTGGCGCAGGTCGCAGTTCAGCAGCCCGGTGAGGAAGCAGATCGGCGCGAAGCGGGCGCCGGGATGGCGCGCGGCGCGCACGAAGCCGTCGATGGTGGCGTCGTCGACAGACGCCGGATCGGCGTATGTCTGCGCACGCAGGAACCAGGCGATGCTGCTGCGGCTGGCGAGTGCGCGGAACAGGGCCTCGCCGACCGGGCTGCGCAGCACGGCGTAGGCGCCGCCGGGCGTGGCCGGCACCACCAGGTCGCGCAACCCGGTGGGGCACACCAGCACCAGCCGGCGGAACAACGCCGGGCTGGCCGCCGCCGCCGCGGTATAGGCCGCGCCGAGCGAACTGGCGATCACGTCCGCCGGGCCGCCGACCACCTCGGCGATGAAGTCGCTGATCAGCGCCTGATACAGCGCCGCATCATAGACCTGCGCCGGCCGGTCAGATTCGCCGAAGCCGAGCAGATCGAAGGCGTACACGCGCCGCGTCGCCTGCAGCGCGGCGAACGGCCGGCGCATCTCGAACATCGACGCCGCCGCATTGATGCTGTGGACCAGCACGAGCGGCGCGCCCGCGCCGGCCACGCGATAGCCGATGGCATGGCCCCGCCAGCGGAACTGGCGCAACGGTGCGGCGAACAGCGCTTCACCGGTCGACATGCGTCACCGCCCCTGCTGCTGTGCCGCCAGCACCTCATCGACCAGGGTCTCATCGACTTCGGCCAGCGCGCGCTGCCGCGCGAGCGCTTCGGTCTGCAGCTGGATCTGGCGGCTCGCCGAGATGCGCGGCATGTAGGGCAGGCGCTCCAGCGCGGCATCGAGGCGCGCGCGCGCCGCCGGCTGCCATGGCAGATTGCCCGGCGTGGCTTCGGCGGTCGGCGTGCCGCTCCGGCCGGCGGCATAGGCGCCGTCGACCGGCAGGAAGGTGAACAGCTGGTTGTACAGCGCGTTCATGATCTCCTGGATCAGCCATGCGGCACCGCGATAGCCGACGAACGGCGTGCCGACCGATCGGCGCACGACCGCGCCGGGGAACGCGGCCGGCATGAACGTCGTGAAGCGGGCGCCCGCCTCGGCCAGGTAGATGCGCTCGTTCACCGAGCCGAACACGAATGCAGGCGCACGGCGATGCAATGCCTGCCGGACCGCCTCGTTGTCCATGTCGCCGGCGCGCAGCGGCCGGGCGCTGACGAACGCCAACTGCATGCCGAGCTCGTCGCCCAGGAAGCGCGCCAGCCCCTCGGCATGCGACAGCCCCGCCACGATGCCGACGTCCGACGTGCCGAACCAGTCACCCTGGGGCCCGCGCCACAGATCCCAGACGGTCTGCAGCGTCGTGCGCTTCTCCTCGGCGATGAACGCCTCGGCCTGCGCCTCGGTGCCGCACAGCCGCCCCAACTCGCGGACGAACGCCGTCGTCTCGCGCATGCCGAACGGCGCATACAGCACAGGCCGCGCCAGGTCGGCCGCCAGTCCCGCGCCAAACTCGCGGTAGAGCACGATGTTCACCGCCGCCTCGGCCAGGCGCGGCGTCGCCGCCAGCGTCGCCTCGTACGGATACACCAGATTGATCGACGCGCCGGCGCCGGCGACCAGACGCTTGAGCTCGGCCAGATCCGACGGCGCATTGAAACAGCCATACGTCGGGCCGATGATGTTCACGCTGGCCGGACGCGGCGCCACATCGTGATCGGGCGCACCATAGGTCGCCCACAGCCAGCGCAGCACCCGGTCGCGCCCGGCCCACTCGTCCTCCGCCAGCGAATTGCTGTAGTAGAACGTCGTCCCGCTGCCCAGCGTCCCGACCAGGCTGCTCAGGTCCGAGCCGATCATCTCGCTCTCGGCGGTCGAGACGACGATCACGCGCTTGTTGGCGATCACGCCCCGCGCCGCCAGGGTATCGTAGGTCCAGCGGACCTTCTCGCCGGTGCCCTTGCCACCAACCTCGGTCTCGGTCATCGTCGCCGGCGTGATGTTTTCGATGTGCGGAATCGAATCGGTGTAATCGGGCACGGCGGTCGCCACGAGATTGAAGCAGCCCACCGGCGCATCACAGATCACATGGACATCCGGCAGTGGGCACATCGTCCACACCGCAGCCCAGTAGCCCGAGGTATCGGAGAGGTCGCGGATGATCTTGGGTGGCATGCTGACCTCACTCGCTGAAGAAGGCGTGCATCTCGCGGTAGGTCGCGCCGCGTCGCAGCGCGCCGCCGATGAACCCGAGGATCGCCTCGAGGCCACCACTGAGGAAGAACGGGCGCGACGCGACCTGGTTGGTGAAGTACATCGCGGGGATGCCGCGCTCCTTCGCGACCGCCGCGAATGGCGTCGTGCCCAGCACGAAATCCGGCGGATACCGATCCAGCGCCGCCACGTCCTCCTCGAGGGCCTTGCGATAGACCACCTCGCGGGTGCCGCGGGCACGCAGCCAGAGCTCATCGGGCAGCACCAGCGGATCGGTGCCGATCGACGTCGAGACGTACGGCACCTCGGCGCCGGCTTCGACGAGCATGCGCGCATACGCCAGCTCGGTGCCTTCGTAGCCGGTGACGAGGATGCGCGCACCTGCGAGCGGCTGCGCGGCGACGACCGCCTGCGCGCGCTCGCGTTCCTGCTCGGCCACCCGTGCGACGCGCTCGGCGTCGAGGCCGAGCAGCGCGCCGAGCGCACGGATCCAGGCGTACGAACCGCTGACGCCGACCGGCGCGCCGCCGGCGACCGGCACGTTCCACTCACGGTACAGCCTGATCGTGCCCTTGTAGAACGGGTGAAGCGGCGCGAACGCCGCGGCACGGCCGGCGCGCCGCAGATCATCGACCGAGCGCCCCGGCAGCGCGATCGTGCCGTCGCCACCCATCTGGCGCACCAGCGCATCGATGGCGATCTGATCGGCCGGGAAGATCTCGCCCATGATCACCACGGTGCGCGCATCGCGCGGCGACTGGCGGTCGCCCATGCGCCGCAGCAGCGCCTCCATCGCGACATCTTTGGCCTCGGCGTGCGAATGGATGGCATACGCCGGCACCCGTACCAGGACGACATCGGCATCGCCCGCGCGCTGGGGCAGCAGCTCCTCCGGCAGCCCGGCAGTCTCGGCCACACACAGCGAGATCACCGGGATCAGCCGGCAGCCCGGCTCGCGCGCCGCCTGCTCGATCGCCGCACGCGTCCCTTCGACGACCTTGCCGTCGAGCAGTTCGGCGGTGCCCAACTGTGGCGCCAGGATGGACTTGCGCGAGCCATAGAAGTGCGAGATGAAGGTCAGGCCATACAGGCAGCCGGTATCCGTCGCCATCACCGGATGCGAGCCCTCCATGCGCATCAGGATTCGCAGCGAGCCAAATGCCGGGCACATCGACTGCGGATGCAGCTTGCAGCCGGGCGCCGCGGCGGCGTCGGATTCGAGCGGGATGCTGGTAGCCATGCGGCAGACTCCTTACTACAGCGTCGTGACGGGACACACGGAGCGCTCCGCCCGGCCCCGCCGTCAGCGGCGAGGTCGGGCGGGCGAGGCCGTCGGGTTCAGTGGGCGCCGCCCGGCTCGTCGCCGGCCGGCAGGCGCTGGTACGTCGCCGTGGCTTGCCGGTCGGTGAAGCGTGCCGCGACGATGAAGCCGGCGATCACCAGCCCGAGCGGCAGGAAGCACAGGATGAACCCCGATGCCGTGATGGTCAACCCGGTCAGGACTGCGAACATGGAGGCTGCTCCTTCTCGATGACGCCGCCAGGCACCGGCGGCCGCCCGGCCCACTCACTGGCAGGGATGGGGGTCATCATGCCTCGGCCGGCGCGTGCGACGGCATGATGATCTGACGCATGCGTTCGGGATCAAAGCGGAAGTTCTCGACGAGCTCGACGATGTAGCGAAAGTGATGCTGTGGGATGGCGACGAACAGTTCGCCCGGCGCGAGCCGGTTGAACGCGCGCCCGCCGCCGTCGCCGATGGCGAAGACGCTGTTGCGCGTGTGCCACGGGGCGGCGAAGATCGACGAGCACGCCGACGCGCCCAGTTCGCCGTGGGGGAAGGTGCCTTCGCGCACCGACGCGGCGCCGGCGATCTGCATCGCGTGCAGCGCGTCGGTGACGCAGATCAGCAGATCGACGTGCATGCCCGGCGGGACATCGTCGAGCGGTGCGGCGGCGAGCGCCGTGATGCTGCCGGCCGGCAGCGAGTAGCTCTGCTCTTTGTTGCGCCGTGCGCCCTGCTCGGTGAAGAACCCCTGTGCCATCGTCAGGTATTCGCCGTTGCGGATGAACGCCGAGGCCTGCGGCAGCAGGCCGAGGTGATACTGCCCGACCCAGCAGTCGTGATTGGTGGCGTCGACGTATACCCGACGGCCCGCTTCGGCGGCGCGGACGATGCCGCAGGCGACCAGCCTGACCGGCTCGTAGCCGGACGGTGCGCCATCATGGCAGTAGCTGATCGCCACCGGGCGGCGCTTGACCTTCATCTGCTCGACGAGCAGGCGGTGCAGATAGGGCAGATCGACGGACTCACACATCGCTGGCTCCTCTCACCGGTACGCCGGCGCATCGGCATGGCGCAGGTCGACGTAGCTGAACGACTGCCCGGACCGCCGCAGCGCCGAGAGGAACGCGACCTTGTGATCCAGGTCGTCGATGTCGCCGATGCGGATCTCGATCGAGCCGGCCGTGACGGTGATGCCCTCGCGCTCGCTGCGGTCGAGATCGGTCACGTGCATGCCGATCGACTCGATCAACTGCTGGACCTTGCGCTGGACCGGATCGCTGGTCTGCACCTGCGGGATCGCGGCGTCGAGCGCGAGGACCGGCATGGCGCGCGCGGCGGACCTGCCGCCGAACAGCTCGCTGGTCTGCGCCGATGTCGGCCGGCCGTCGGGCTCGTTGGCGCCGAAGACCCGCAGGAAGGCGTCGTACTCGAGCGGCTGGTAGTCGTTCACCGGTGGCAGCTCGCGGCGGTGAATCTTGCCGGCGAGCTCGCCGAAGATGGCATCGAACTGCGGCTCCTCGAGCGCCAGGCGGCAGGCGTCGGCGAGCTCGCGCACGGTGCGGCTGAGTGGCACGCGCGTCAGGATCGGCAGTCCGACGGCGCGCGCATACAGATCGGCGGTGTCGCTGCCGTCATCGCGGTTGACCACCAGCCCGAGCAGCGAGGTGCGCCCGCCCATCGAGCGGAAGTACTGCGCCGCCCGCGCGATGTTGTTGGCCGCATACAGCGACTGGCGGTCGTGGCCGACGACGATGATCACCTCTTCGGCGAGCGAGCGCGCCAGCGGCGTCGCAAACCCGCCGCACACCACGTCGCCGAGAAAGTCCATCACGACGTAGTCGAGGTTCCACTTGCTCATCCCGAGCGTTTCCAGCGTCTTGAACCCCGACGAGATGCCCTGGCCACCACAGCCGCGGCCGACTTCCGGGCCACCGAGCTCGCAGCCGTAGATCGGCACGCCGGGCCGCAGCTCATTGCGGAAGATCACATCGCCGACACCAAGCTGGTCCTCCTTGCCGGCCTCCTTGAAGTGGCGCCACTGTTCGCCGAGCGTCGGCAGCGAGTAGCCGCCGAAGATCGTATTGCACGAATCGTGCTTGGGATCGCAGCCGAGCTGCAACACCCGATGGCCATCGAACGTGAGGCGCGCAGTGAGGTTCGAGGTGAAGAAACTCTTGCCCATGCCGCCTTTGCCGTAGATCGCCAACATTCGTGGTGCCATGGTCGCCCTCCGCAATCGCGTCTCGTCATTCCCAGTCAAGGATCAGCTTCAGACAGGCAGGATCATCGAGCGCGGTGGCATAGGCCGCAGCATGCTCGGCGATCGGCCGACGGTGGGTGATCAGCGGCGCCAGGTCGAGCGTGCCGTCCTGCAATGCCGCCAGGCAGCGCCGCAGGTCGCCCGGCGCCCATTCGCGCGCTGTGAGCAGCCGTGCCTGCCGTAGGAACAGCGGCATGTACGGCAGCTGGAGCTCATCGTAGTAGCCGAGCAGCATGATGGTGCCGCCATCGCCGAGCTGGGGCAGCGCCGCCGTCAGCGCCGCCATCGAGCCAGTCGCCTCGATGATGATGTCGAAGCGCCCGTCGGCAGCCTCGTAGCCACGCTGCGTCGTGTCGATACGGGCATCGGCGCGGCTGAGCGCCAGCCGCATCGGATTGCGGTCGGCGACCGTGACCCATGCGCCGCGGCCGGCTGCCAGGCGCGCGGCGATCTGGCCGACGGGCCCCTGGCCGAGCACGAGCACGCGGCTGCCGGACGTCGGCGCCGCCAGATCGACGCCGTGCAGCGCCGTGGCCGCCAGCGCCAGCAACACCCCGAGCGACGGCGTGAGCGCGCCGAGCGGCACGGCACGCGCCGCGTCGACGATCAGTTGCGCGGACTGGCCGCCCCATGCGGCGTTGACGTCGTGGAAGCAGCGCGCCCCGCCGACGTACACCCACTCGCCGAGCCGCGCCGCCGGCACGTCGGCGCCAACCGCCGTGATGACGCCGACCGTCTCGTAGCCCGGCACGACGGGAAACTGCAGCATCGGGTGTGGCATGCGCCCGGCCAGCAGCATGCGCTCGGTGCCGGCGCTGATCGAGGTGTGCCGTGTGGTCACGATCACATCGCCCGGGCCGGCGGCGATCAGCGCGACGTCGCGCAGCGCCAGCGTGTGGGGGGCGCTGATCACCAGCGCGCGGGTGGTCGTCATGCCGTCGCTCCGCGCCGCTGCCGTGCCGCCGCGATGCCGCGCCGGACGAACTGCGCACAGTTCACCAGGTAGGTCACGTAGGCGACGAGCATCAGTTGCAGCAGGGCCTGCCCGGACCAATGCAACGCCTGTGCCACAAAGTACAGGTTGTGGCTGATCATCGCCACCGCATTGCCGAGGTCCTCCCAGAAGAACTCGCGCGCCATGAAGTAGTGCCCGTAGACTTCGTGCTCCCAGATCATGCCGGTGATCGTGATCGCCCACAGCAGCGCGATCTTGAGCAGCACGCTCGCCGTCGCCAGCGCATATCCCTCGCCGGTGAGCAGGGTGCGCACGACCAGCGCAAAACTCACCAGAAACACCAGGAACTGCACCGGCGCCAGGATCGCCTGGACGGTGGTCCAGCGGCTGGCGTCGCGCCGCCGCAGTTGTTCGGGGGTGTAGCTCGTCATGGCGACGACTCCTCACCGGGCACGATCGATGGGTCGGGCGCACTCGCCGCACCTGATGCGCATGAAGGCCACGTCGCCCGGCACTCCGACGCACGGCGGTTCGCCGGGCTCCAACCGCGCGGGCATGAACACACCCGCACAATCATCAATGATCATCGGATGTATTATAATCGAGCCACGTTCAGGATGTAAACAGACACAAAGGCTATACAAACGCTCGACATTTTGCATACAGCGGAGATCGCCATGCTTCTTGAGCCAGGTCTGCTCAGCATTGTCGTCGACGGACGCCGCGTGGACCGCGCGGTCATCGATCGTGGCATCGCCCATGCCGGGGTGTTGCAGCAGGGGCTGGAATGGATCGTGCGGGTGCCGACGCGCACCCAGGACGCATTGCTCGCGCCGATCGCCGAGCAGTGGCGGGCGGCATTGCCAGCCGACGCGGCGCATGCGCCGATCAGCGTGCTGCGCCCCGCAGCCTATGGTGCCTGGCTGGCGCAGCAGCCGGCCGGTGCGCTGGTCGGGCTGGCGCCCGGCCGCCGCGGCGGCCTGCTGCGCTGGGTGGCGCCGAATGCCGAGGAGCAGCACCTCGCGGCATGCCACACCCCGCTGCTGGCGCTGGGGGCCGCAGCGCGGCCCTTGCGGCAGATCCTGTTTCCCGTCGATCTGACGCAGCGCTCCGCCGCGGCGCTGGATGCGGCGATCGCGCTGTGCCAGCGTTTCGGCAGCACGCTCCACCTGGTGCATATCTTCGGCGGGCCACCACGCCCGTTCGATGCTGCAGAACGGGCCGAGCGCGCCACACAGCGCACCGCCCGGGCGCTGTACGATCTGGATCGCGCCACGCTGGGCGCCTGGGCCGAGCGGGCGCGCGCCGCCGGCGTCGCCGTCACCGCCCAGTACGCCGAAGGCGAGCCCGTGCCGCAGCTCCTGCACTACGCCGCACAGCACGACATCGACTGGCTGGTGCTCGTGAGCCACGGCGCCCGCGACCAGCGCGACATCCTTGCCGGCAGCACCACCGCCCAACTCATCCGCCGCACCCACCTGCCGGTGATCGCATGGCGCGCCGCCTCCGGCACATGAGGCCAGTGCGATCTCAGCGCGCCGGACGCGCCGGCACCGTGGCGTCGTCGGCTGCGGCCGCCGGCCGGCGCCGCCGCGAGCGCAGGCCCCAGTCCCACAGCCGTAGCGGGATCGGCAGCACCAGCAGCCAGAGCTCGAGGACGCCGAGCGCGGTCAGGAATGCGAGGAAGGTATACCCGGTCGCGCTGAACGCCGACGCCAGCGGATCGAAGGCGCGCTGCGCCAGCAGCACCATCAGCGCCGTAGCCAGCGTGATCGACAGCGGAAAGAAGCGGTTCATCGGCCGACGGCTGAAGAACGCCGCCAGGTAGCGCATCTGATCCGGCAGGAACTCCTCGTTCAGATTGCGCACGCCGAAGAAGACATTCAGCTTGGAGACCTGGTGCATGCCCCATAGGATGGCGAAGGTCGCCGGACCAAACGGATTGGCGCCACCCCACGACGCCAGCAGCACCGCCACAGCACTCACGATGATCGCCACCTCATGGTAGAGGCAGGTCTCGACGCCATGCCAGAAGTGGCGCAATCCGCGGCAGCCCGCCGGGCACGCCGTGCGGCGCGGCCCGGTCACGATGCCCATGAAGAAACTGGCGATCTGCCAGCCCCAGACCACCAGGCCGTAGGTGAACGCCAGGTAGGCTCCGGCGACGCTGGTGTCATCGCGCACCGCCGCCAGCCCAGCCAGCGCCGCCAGCGCCGCCACGCTGAGCGCGGCGAAGCTCCAGCGCACCCCACGGCGCGGCAAGCCGTCGAGGTAGATGATCACCCCGGTGCTGAACCACCAGAGAAACACCGTGTAGAGCATCGGCAAGACGTACTGCACGCGCGCCCCATTTCTCGCCAATCGCGCCCGCGCCGAGCGCGCGGGCGCCGCGCTGCCATCAACGTCCGGCGATGGCTGCCTCCGGGCGTGCCCGGCTCGGCAGCAGATGGCGCACCTGCGCGCCGACGATATCGCCCGTCATGCGCAGCTGCGCCAGCCACGGCACCGGCGTCATCGTCTTGCGCAGATACGACTCGAACGTCAGGCGCTGCACATCGCGGTTGCGGCACATATCGGTGAAGACTTCCATCTGGCGCGGGTTGCCGTAGCCCCAGCGCTGCAGCCAGCGCAGGAAGCGGTACATCGAGCCATAGCGCCGCCACCACGTCCGGTCATACTGCTGCAGCCGCGCCACGGTCGGGTTCGGCAGGCTGCCGGCCAGCACCTCGGCCGCCAGCTGTGCGCTCTTCATCGCCCAGTAGATGCCCTCGCCCGAGGTGTTCACCACCAGGCCGGCGGCATCGCCCACCAGCATCACGCGCTCGAACGCCATCTGCGGGCGCGGCTCCATCGGCAGCGCGTGGGCCTCCTGCAGGATGATCTCGCCACCCGCCAGCTCCGGGGCGATGCGCTGCTTCAGGTTCGCCAGCAGCCTGCGCGCATCCTTGCTGTGCGCCGGCCCGGTGCCGATCCCGACCGCGACGTGGTCCTTCTTGGGGAACGCCCAGGCGTACAGGTCCGGGCTGACCTCGCGGCCGAGGTACAGATCGGCGGTATCCAGCCAGCGCGCCATCTGCGCCTCCGGCAGGCGGATACGCTCCTGGATCGCCACACAGCGCGGCAGATTGGGCAGCCCCAGCGCCTTCGCCGTCGGCGAATACGCGCCATCGGCGCCGATCACCGCCGTCGCACGCAGCACGCGCGTCGCGCCACCATCGCGCTCGCGGTACTGCACATCGACGCCGCGCGCGTCGACCGCCAGGCCCAGCAGTTGGCCCTCGACCAGCGCCGCACCACGCCGGACGGCGCGCTGGCGCAGGTACTGATCGAACTCCTCGCGACACACCATCGCGATGTAGTCGTCGTCCTGCGTCGCACCCGTGCCGACGACATCGATCGCCACCTGGCGCTCGGTCGGCGAGTGCACCAGCGCATGATGCACCTTGCGCGAGATCAACTGCTGCGGCAGGTCGAACTCGCGGAAGGCCACGGGCGGCACGGCGCCGCCACACGGCTTGACCCGCGCCAGGTCGCGTTCGATCATGACGACCGGCACGCCGGCCTGGACCAGGGTGTCGGCTGCGGTCGAGCCGCCGACTGATGCTCCGATGATGACGACCGGATCCATCGCGATACTCCCTTCACCACTGGCACGACGCCGGACGGCGCCGTGCCGACGCTCATCCGCGGAGACCGATGGCGCTGACCAGCATGCCGAGGACGAATAGCCCCGACGAGCCGGCGCTGTAGGCGATGGCGTTGGCGACCGGGTCCTGCAGGAACCGGCGCTGCAGCGGCAGTTGCGCCGCGGTCAGCAGCGCCACCAGCACCAGCGGGATCCAGCGGCCGGCCAGCCCCAGCGCGACTGCAGCGCACACCTGGGCCAGCACCATCGTCGTGATCACCACCCGCGCCGCGACCGCCGGCCCGTACATCGCCGGGATCGTGTGGATGCCGCTGCGGCGGTCGCCTTCGATCGCCTTGAAGTCATTGACCATCATGATGCCGATGGTGCCGAACGAGAACAGCAGCGCCAGCACCACGCTCAGCGGCGTGAGCGCGGCAAAGCTCAGGTGGCCCGCCAGCCAGGGCAGGCCTTCGTACGACAGCGCCACCAGCGCCGCGCCGATCCAGCCGTTGCGCTTGGCCCGCACCGGGTTGGCACTGTACAACACCGCCGAGACCATGCCGACCGCGGTGAGCAGCGTCACCATCGGCCCCAGCACCAGCGCGATGCCCAGCGCCAGGATCGTCAGCACGATGATCGTCGCGAACACCTGGCGCGTCGAGACCATGCCCGACGGAATCAGCCGCTGCGGCTCATTGATCGCATCGACCTCGCGATCGCAGTAGTCGTTGACGACCTGCGACAGCCCGCAGACGATCGGGCCGGCGAGGAACATCCCCAGTGCCAGGCGCCCCAGCCCGTCGGCAGTCCAGAACGTCGCCCCCGACGCGACGCTGCCACAGAACCAGGCCCACGTCGGCGCAAACCAGGTGATCGGTTTCATCAAGGCGATCGAGCGCAGCAGCAGCGGCGGTCGCACCGGCGTCGTGGCCGGTGCCGAGGTCAGCAATGGTTCGCGCATGCGCAGCTCCCTGTCGTTGTTCAGCGCGGGGTGGGATGACCACACCGCCATCCGGCTCAGGCGACCATCTGATCAGCCGGGACATTCTGCAGGCCGTCCCACGGCGAGCGCACGGCACCCTCGGCGATGCGCCGCCCGAGGCGCAGCGCGAAGAACAGCACGAGGGCGCCGAGCAGCGTCAGCAATGCGCCCTGATACACGGCGGCATACCCCGCCAGCACGCTGCCGCTCTGCTGCTGCACCAGATCGCGCACGAACCCGCCGCCGATGGTGCCGGTGCCCTGCGCCAGCGCCTGCATCACGCCCCACAGCCCGACGAACAGGCCGACGTGCTGACCATCGGCCAGCGCCATCACCAGCGAGATGCTCGCCACGATGAACAGGCCACGGCCGATGCCGATGCCGGCGACGCCCACATGAAACAGCCAGGTAGCGCCGGCCTGGCCGGCGATGGTGATCGCCAGGAAGCCGAGCGCCCCGATCGTGCACCCCGCCACGATCGGCAACGCCGGCGAATGCCCGCGCCACAGCAACCAGCCCGCCGTCACCACGGCGGCGATCATCGCCAGGCCCCACAGCGCCGTCAGGCGCGTCGTCGCGGCGACGCTCATCTGCAGCACTTGGCCGCCGTACGGCTCCAGCAGCACATCGTGCACCGCAAAGCCCAGCGTCGCGATGAACAGCACGGCGAACAGCGCCCGCAGCGCGCGCTGCTGCCACAACACCCGCAGCGACGCCACCAGGCCCAGTCGCGGCGCCGCCGGCGCCTGCGTCGCGATCAGCGTCCCATCGGGGCGCATCTGCTCGCGCCCCAGCAGCGATACAAACGTCAACACCACAAAGATCACCGCCGACCCCTGCATCACCCGCACCAGCATCGCGTGCGAGTAGTCGGTCAGCAGTGCGCCCACGACGATCGAGCTCACCACCGTACCCAGGATCAGCAGCATCCACAAAAACGCCACGACCCGGCCACGATCCTGTGGTCGGGTGATGTCGCTCACCAGCGCCAGATACACGGTCTCGACGATGTTCACGCCGATGCCGTAGGCCAGAAAGATCGCCGTACACGCCAGCATCGCCACCCAGAACGGCAGGCGATCGAGGCTCAGCACGATCAGCGAAAACGGCGCCGTCGCCAATCCACCATAGGTCAGCATCGCGCCGAGCACCAGATACGGCGTGCGCCAGCGCCCGGCGGCACGCTGGCGGTCTGAATGAAAGCCGACGATCGCGCGGATCGGTGACACAAAATAATGCAACGCGATCAGAAACCCGACCGCCAGCGCCGGAATCTGCAGATCGTCGATCAACACCCGGTTGAGCGTGCCGACGATCGGTGCCAGGGAGACTCCCAGACCAAACTGGAACAGGCCGAGGCGCGCCACCTGCAGCCAGAACAGCACACGGGGCCGTTGGGTGACCCACTCGCGTGCGTGCTGCACCGGCCGGAAGATCCGGCCGACCAGGGTGCCGAGTGCTGAAGCCATGGGTGCCCCTCGTCACAGTGCGGATTCAATGTGATGAGCGCCGCGTCCGAGCCAGGCTCGCGCGGCGCTCGGGCCGATCGGTCACTTGCCGTTCTTCGACAGCATCGGCGGCACCTGGCCATCCGTGGCGGCACCTGGCGGGATCTGCGCACCCTGATGGCACATCCAGCACGATGGTGTCTTGCCGGCCATGATCGCCCTGCTGTAGGTGTTGTTGATGTGCTGCGCCATCTGCATCATGATCGTCGCATGCTTCTTCTGAGCGATCTCGTAGCTCGGGAAGTAGCGCGCATTGTGGCAGAAGGTACAGCCCTGGCCCAGGCTCACGTTGTAGTGATACATCGTGTACTGGTTCAGTTCGACATCCTCGAGCCCCACATCATCGCGCCCCGTCACCACCAGCCCGCCCGGATAGTTGCGGTCGAGCGGCAGCTTGAAGTCGTTGGGCAGGGTGTTCTGGATGGCGATCGGATACGTCTCGAACACTGGCTTACCGTTGTGGCACGTGGCGCACGTGACCTGATAGTTGCCCACCGATGCCGGCAGCTGCGCGATGTAGCTGCGGTTCAGGTCGGCCGCCATCAGCATCATCGCCCGCGCGTTGGTCTTCTTGACGTTGCCTTCCTCGGCGAAGTTGGCGACGTTGTGGCAGTACGAGCAGTCGACCTTGAGACCACCCGACACCTGCGCCACCATGTACGCCGAGATCTGCGCCGTCGACCAACCCTTGAGCACCTGAACGTTCTGGGGCTGCGGGTTGGCTTCGGTGTATGCCGCCATCGCCGCCAGCGACTCCGGCTTCAGGTGATCACCGGCCGGGTCGTAGTTGGCGTAGATCGGCGACGTCGTCGGCGCCGGCGCGGTGCTCTGGATGATATCATAGATCCACCAGAACACCAGCATGCTGCCCAGGGCGAAGAATGCCGCCGTCGCGCCATACACCAGCAGGAAGCGAACCTGGGGCGTCAACGCCTGGGAGACGGGATCTGACCGCTGACTCATGGGAGTGCCCTCTCTCCTCTAGCGGAACACGTACTGTGTCCAGTCGGCGCCATCCATGCGTGCCACGATTCCGACCGACTGTGCCCACTGGTACCAGTCGTTGACCAGCGTTCCGCTCAGCAACAGGCCGAGCGCTCCGGTGAAGCCACACAGTGCGGCGAACCACCAGGCCCACAGGTGGATGTTGTACGAGTTCGCGTTGAAGCCCATCACCCAGCGCCAGAACAGCTGCGCACGGTGTGTGCCGGGCCCCTCGGCCTCCATCTCGGTCAGTTCCATCTCGGAGCGCCACTTCGATGTCGCGACGATCGTCGAGCCGTGCATCGCCAGCAGCAGCACCGAGCCGAGCAGGAAGAAGATCGATACCATGTGGAGCGGATTGTAGTAGAAGTTCCCCGTCTGGATGCTCACATAGTTGGTCCAGTCGAGGATGGCACGCCACCCGTGCCCTGGCGCCTCGGACCAGTTGCCGATGAGCATCGGCCGGATCAGGTAGATGCTGAAGTACAACGCCAGCGCCGCGGTGAAGCCCCACGCCAGTTGGGTGCCGACGCCGGTCTTGCGCGCCCTGGTGTACAGCCGTACCCACCAGGTGATCACGGTCAGGTGCAGGAACAGCGTCGCCGCGAGCCAGGCACCGCCCTGATGCCACGGCACATTCCAGCTCATGCCGAAGTCACTCACCGGTGGCACCACCGCCAGGTTCCAGAATTCGCGCAGGAACACGATGCCGTTGTAGCCCGACAGGTACAGGTACTCGCTGAGGATGATCACGGTGGTGATGCCGAAGAACACCATCGAGGCCGCGCCCCACGCGCCCAGGAACAACGGCAGCACCTGCCCGCTGCCAAACATGCGGTCCATCACGCCGACGTAGATCGGCTGGCCGATGTTGCCCTCGAGGCCGCGATCGTTGCTGGCGGCGTCGAGATCGACTGGCTCGGTGCGGTCACGCCGCGAGAAGACCAGCCCGATCCCGATCAGGATGAAGCCGGCGCCGTAGGCGCTCCAGATCGGCATCCGGTCCCAGAACCCCCAGAACGCGTTCCAGTCGCGTACGTAGGTTCCCGACAGGTAGATACACACGTTGGCGAACAGCACCGATGCGGCGCCCGTCCAGAACGCGACGCGGTGAATGCCGATCTCGCCGATGCTGTAGCCGATGATGTTGCGCCAGAAGACGTGGATGTTCTCTTCGCTGACCGCCCGCCGCGCCTCGCTCAGCACGGCCGAGCCATGCATCGCGAGAAACAGCGTCGAGGCGAACAGCAGCGAGATGCCGATGGC
>JAGWYG010000048.1 GCA_018969485.1 Chloroflexota bacterium | reverse complement strand
CGGGCTCACACGAAGACACGAAGGCACGAAGGGGTGCGGGACGAAGGACGGGAGACGGGCTCACACGAAGACACGAAGACACGAAGGGGCGGGGGACGGGAGGCGGGAGGCGGGAGGCGGGCTCACACGAAGACACGAAGGCACGAAGGAGTGCGCTCACACAACGGCGCGACGGAAACATTCTCTTCTCTCACTCCTCCGCCAGTTGCCACATGCGGGCGCAGTCGTGTACAATGGTCACGGTGTGACCGGCCTGAACGGTCGCCGCTGAGAAGTCGACGACCACATGTCGCAATCAACTGCTGCGCCACACACGCCGGACGCACTGCCCGAAGCCGCCGGGCGGCGCGGGCGTTCATTGGTGACCGTCGAGACGCTGGTGTACGGCCTGATCGTCGTACTCGCCGCCATATCGCGTCTATGGATGCTCGACGGCCGCGCGATGCATCACGACGAATCGCTGCACGCCGAATTCTCTCACCTGTTATTTCGCGGGCAGGGATATGTACACGACCCGCTGCTGCACGGGCCTGCGCTGTACTATGCCGTCGCGGGGCTGTTCTTCCTGTTCGGCGACAGCGACGCGACGGCGCGGCTCGCCGCCGCGCTCTGCGGCATCGCCGTAGTGCTGGCGCCGTGGCTCGTGCGGCGGCAGCTCGGGCGGAGCACCGCGCTAGCCGCCGCGCTGCTCCTGCTGATCTCGCCCGTCACGCTGTACGTCGGACGGTTCATCCGCCACGACCCGATCGCCGTCCTGTGCGAGGTGCTGGTGCTGTTCGGCGTGATCCGCTGGCTCAGCGACCGATCGGCGCGCTGGCTGCATCTGGCGGCGGCGGCGCTGGGCGTGATGTTCATCACCATGGAGACGTTCTATCTCTACGTGGCGATCTTCGCGCCGCTGGTGCTGGGCATCGCGCTGTGGCGCCTGTGGCGGCCGGGCATCATCATCCTCGGCGGGCTGGCAGCCGGGCTGGTACTCGCCATCTTCATCCTGCCCGGCCACCCGCAACGCCCCTTTCCGGGCAGCGACCAAGTCGTGCGGGAGGGCGGCGGCAGCTACATCTGCCCATGGTCCGGCGATCCCTGGCCCGCCGAAGCACCGATGGTGGTCGATCCGGCGCGGCGCGGGCCGATCTTCGACGCGCCGCCACTCGCCACCGCCGACAACGCCTACGCCCTCTGTGCGCGACATCAGCCCGATGGCGACCTGTACGTCTACCTGATCAAGCTGAGCCAGTTCGCGCGCCACCCGACGATCCTGCTGGCCATCCTCCTTGCCCTCGGCGTGCCAGCCGGGCTGCTCTGGTGGCTCGGGCGGCGGCGCGACGCCGGCGGGCAGACCCGCTGGGAGCAGGCGCTCGCGCGTGGCGATGGCGTCGCGGTCCAGTTCGCGCGGCTGGGCGAACGGCGGCAGGGCCTCATCGCCGTCGGCATCTTCGCCGGCATCGGCGCCATCGGGTTCAGCGCATTCTTCACCAACCCGGTCGGCGTCATCAGCGGCTACACCGGCTCGCTGCTGTACTGGCTGGCCCAGCACGAAGTGCGGCGTGGCGGGCAGCCGGCGCACTACTACCTGGTACAGCTCGCAGTCTACGAGCCGCTGATCCTCAGTTGGTGGGCCGCCGGCCTGGCGATGCTGGCGCGCGACGTCTGGCGTCGCGCACCCCTGGCCGCGCTGGCATTGCCGGCCGTCCTGGCATACTGGTCGCTGGCGACCGTCGGGCTGTACTCGTGGGCCGGCGAGAAGATGCCATGGCTCACGCTGCATCTCGTGGCGCCGATGGCCCTGCTCGCCGCCTGGGCGCTGGCACGCGCGCTGCGCTGGTGGCTGGCCCGGCTGCGGCCCGGCAACTGGCTGGTCGGGTTTGTCGCCGTCGCCATCGCGCTCATCAGCCTGGGGTACACCCTGCTCGTCACCACCATCGAGCCCGCCGCCACGCGCAGCGCGTTCGTCCCGTGGATCCCGCTGGTCGTCGTCGGCCTGCTCGCGCTGCTGACCGCCGCCGTCGGCCTGGGGGTCGGCTGGCGCTCGGCCGTCGGCGCCTGCGTGCTCGCGCTCAGCCTCGCCGGCGCCGGCTATGGCATCCGCAGCGCCGGCCAACTTGCCTACCGCTGGGGCGACACACCGCGCGAGCTGATGGTCTACACCCAGACCTCGCCCGACGTCCGGCGCGTCCTGCTGGGGCTGGCCGATGCCGCCACCCGGCGCGGTGGCGCCGATCAGCTGCTGATCTGGTACGACAACGAGACGGTATGGGACTGGGCGATGCGGCGGTATCCGCGTGCCGAGGAGCATCCCGGCCTGCTGAGCACCGCGCCGCCCGCCGAGGTGCAGGTCGTGCTGCTGCTCACCGAGAACTACGATCTGAGCCAGCCGGGCGAAGGCGCCCTCGCCGGCTTCCAGGTCCAGCGTTATCCGCTGCGCTGGTGGTTCCCCGAGGACCAGACGTACCGATTGCCCGACGGCTGGCTCACCGCGCCGGTCGATCCTGCCGCACCGCTGCTGGTGCGCGTGCTGCGGACACCCGTTGATCCCGCGACGGCGACCGACTTCTGGCGGTACATGCTGTTCCGGCAGCCCCCCGCCGCGCTCGGCTCATCGGACGTCATCGTCGCTGTGCGGCCGGAACTGGCCTTCGAGCTGGGCCTGGGCACCGGCGGCGAGCGCTGAGCCCGCCTGTGCGCCATGGCATGATGGATGTGAGGAGAGACCTGTGCGCGAGCGTAGCGCCGAATACGGCGAATCGATCATCGCTGCATCGCTCGATCGGCCGCTGGGTGCCATTCGCCTCGAGGTCGTGGCATTCCTGACCGTCGTCATCGCGAGCCTGGTGGCACATCTGTACGGCCTCGAGCGCATGGCGATGCATCATGATGAATCGATCCATGCCTGGCTCAGCTGGCGCTTCTACGAGGGACGTGGCGCGTTCACCTGCGCTGGTGGCCGCATTGCGGCGACCTACTGCTACGATCCGGTGTATCACGGCCCGGCGCTGTACATCCTCACGCTGGCATCGTACTGGCTGTTCGGCGACGGCGACCTGCAGGCGCGGCTGCCGCAGGCGCTGGCGGGCGTGGCGCTCACGGCGTCGACATGGTGGCTGCGGCCGTACATCGGGTGGCGGGGTGTGATCATCGCGGCGATCGTCCTCGGCTTCACGCCGACGCTGCTGTACTTCACCCGCTTCGCGCGCCACGACGGCCTGATGGTGCTGTGGACGCTGTGGATCGTCATCGGCTTCTTCCGCTACATCGACACCGGCCAGGCGCGCTTCCTGTATCTGTTCGCCGCAGCGGTCGCGCTGGCGGTGGGCACGCACGAGCTGTACTACATCCTCGCATTCATCTTCGGCTGGTTCCTGATCATCCGGCTGGCCTACGAGAACATGCCGCGCCGTCGCGTCACCATCGGCCTGCTGGCGATCGTGGCGCTGGCGCTGATCGTCGAGCTCGTGATCATCAGCGGGCTGTGGGACGGGCGGCTGAGCGCATCGCTGCGGGCGGATGGACTGGCGCTGCTGTTCTTCACCACCGCCGGCGCCGGCCTGCTGGCGGCACGGGTCTGGCATCGCGAGCCGATCATCACCCCACGGCTGGCGGGGCTGTGGCGCGAGCAGCGCCACACCCTGTGGGTCGCGCTGTCGATCCTGGCGGGGCTGTACGTCGTGCAGTACAGCACGTTCTTCGCCGATCCGCGCGGCATCGTCGATGGCCTGTACCAGGGGCTGGCGTACTGGCTGGGGAGCCAGCAAGAGTTCAAGCGCGGCGATCAGCCGTGGTACTACTACCTGATGCAGATGTCGCTCTATGAGCCGCTGGCGCTGCTCGCGGCGGTCGCCACCACTGCCTATCTCTTCAGCCGCCGCAGCAGCGCGCCACCGGCCCCGCCGCCTCCCGATGATGCCGCCGAGCCAGCCGCAGCGCCGCCGCCGATCCCGGCGGTCTCGCTGGTGCCGCTGTTCCTGGCGTTCTGGTTCATCGGCGCCCTGGTGATCTTCTCGTGGGCCGGCGAGAAGATGCCCTGGCTGAACGCCCACATCGCCCTGCCCGCCAATCTGCTGCTCGCATGGAGCCTGGCGCGGCTGCTCGGCGGGCTGGGCGCGCCCTGGCGCGCCGGCGTGATCGGGCTGTGCACCATCGTCGGCAGCATCGCCGGCATCATCGCCATCTGGCGCTTCGCGACGCCCGCCGTCGACCAGGCCGGCCAGGCGCAGATGCTCCAGGGCGCGCTGCCGGTGCTCGTGCTGGCGGCAGCAGTCTACGCCATCCTGGAGCTCGCCCGCAGCCACGGCAACCGGGCGACGGCGGCGGCGATGACGCTGAGCATCGCGCTCATCCTCGGTGCCTACACCACGCGCGCGAGCTGGATGGTGGTCTATCAGCACCCCGACACGCCGCGCGAGCCGCTGGTCTATACCCAGACTGCGCCCGAAGTGCCGCTGATCGTACGCGAGATTCACGAGCTCGCCGCAGCACAGACGCGCAATGTCCGCAGCCCGGAAGATCCGGCCGGCGGATTGTCGATGCCGGTGATCATGGACAACGGCGATCCGGCCGCAGCGGGCGAGGGCAGCCTGGCCTGGCCGTACCAGTGGTACCTGCGCCACCTCCAGCGCCTCGAGGTGCGCGATGCGGCGTTCTTCCGCGAGGCCCAGCCCGACGACTTCGTCGTCGAGCCGGCCGGCCCGGGCGCCGAGCGGCTGCCGGCGCCGGTCGTGCTGGTCTCGCGCAACAGCAGCCGCCCCGAAGCGCTCGAGAGCCTGTACGTGCGACGCTATGACGCCAAGCTCAACTGGTGGTTCCCCGAGGGCAACCGCTGTGATCCCGCCAGCGCCGGCTACAAGCGGTTCTATTTCGCCTACCCGGGCGCCGTCGCCGATGCGATGAAGGCCTGCCCGGGGCTCGATGCCGCCACGATTCCGCCATTCTGGGCGCCGCTGCTCTGGCCGTTCGACCGCTCGCACTGGGCCGACACGTGGCGCTATGTGATCTACCGCGACCTGCCCGACGGCATGGCGCTCGATGGTCGCGAGATGCAGGTGTGGATCCGGCGGGATCTGGCGCCGGGCGGTGGCGGCAGCGCCGTGGCCGTACCGCGGCCGGCGCAGGCGCCCGTCGCGTTCGCCGCCGAGCGCCGCATCGCCGATGCCGGGCTGAGCGAGCCGCGCAGCCTGGCGATCGCCGCCGATGGCACGATCGTCGTCGCCGATACGCTGAACCACCGCATCCAATTCTTCGCCCCCGATGGCACGCTGCAGCGCTCGGTCGGCAGCTTCGGCGCCGGGCCCGGCCAGTTCAACGAGCCGCGCGGCATCGCCATCGACGCTGCCGGCGCCATCTACGTCGCCGACACCTGGAATGCGCGGATCGTCAAACTGGCGCCCGATGGCGCAGTCCTGGGAAGCTGGGGTGAAGGGCGCGAGGATTTCGGCTCCGGGCGGCGTGCGAGCCCGACCGACGGCACGCCGGCCGGCAATGCGGCCGATCCACTGGGCTTCTTCGGGCCGCGCGCCGTCGCCGTCGACGCCGCCGGCCGCGTCTACATCGCCGATACCGGCAACAAGCGCGTGGTCGTCACCGACGATTCCGGCCGCTTCCTGCTGCAGTGGGGCGCCGCCGGTGCCGGCGCCGGCCAGTTCGACGAGCCGATCGGCCTGGCGGTAGACGCCGCCGGCCGCGTGTATGTCGGCGACACGTGGAACCGCCGGGTGCAGGTGTTTGCGCCGCGTGGTGACGGCACGATCGAGACCCAGCCGATCGCCACGCTGCCGGTCGCCGGATGGGCGCCCCAGACCTACGACGATCCGTATCTGGGCGTCGGGCCCGAGGGCCAGATCTTCATCGGCGTGCCGACGCGCGGCGCGCTGGTCTACAGCGATCTCGGCGGTGAACTGCTGCGCTGGACCGGGAGCGCGGCCGATGGCGCGGCGCTCACGACGCCGGCGGGGATCGCAGTCGCACCAGACGGCGCGATCTGGGTGGCTGATCGGAGCGATGGCTCGATCTACCGCTTCACCATTCCACTGCCGGCGCTGCGGTCGACAGCGCTGCCATGAGGGAGCGCGGGCCATCGGCCGCCGTGGCGCAGCGCGTATCGTGCCGCGGCGCCGCCCGCTGCCCGGTCGCCCGGCTTGCCGCATCGGCGCCGATCGGGTAGGATGGCGCGGGACATCAATCGGAGGAATGTATGCTTGACGCGATCTTCGCGCCTCGCGCGGTCGCCGTCATCGGAGCCTCACCCGATCCCGCGCGCCTCGGTCACCGGGTGCTGCGCAATATCATCGATCATGGATATGCCGGCCGAATCCTGCCGATCCACCCGCAGGCCACGACGATCCTCGGGCTGCCCAGCTACCCGAAGGTGAGCGCCGCCCCCGGCCCGATCGATCTGGCGGTGGTTGTCGTGCCCGCGCGGGCCGTCCTCGACGTCGTCGAAGACTGCGGTCGCGCCGGAGTCGCCGGGCTGGTGGTCATCAGCGCAGGGTTCAAGGAGGTCGGCGGGCCAGGCCGGGCGCTCGAGCTCCAGTTGCTCGAGCGGGTGCGGCACTATGGCATGCGCATGATCGGCCCGAACTGCCTGGGGATCATCGACACCACCACACGGCTCAACGCGTCGTTCGCCGCGCTGATGCCCGCCGCGGGCCAGATCGCCTTCATGTCGCAGTCCGGTGCGCTGTGTACCGCGATCCTCGACTGGAGCGCCGGGCGGGGCATCGGGTTCTCGCGGTTCGTCAGCCTGGGCAACAAGGCCGACGTCGACGAAGTGGCGCTGCTACGTTCCTGGGGCGCTGATCCGGCCAACCGCGTGATCCTGGCGTACCTCGAGGGCATCGCCGACGGCCCCGCCTTCATCGCCGCAGCCCGCGACGTCACACGGCACACGCCGGTGGTCGCCATCAAGAGCGGCACCACCGCCGCCGGCACGCGGGCGATCTCGTCGCACACCGGTGCGCTGGCCGGTTCCGAGCGCGCCTACGAGGCGGCCTTCGGCCAGAGCGGCGTCCTGCGGGCGCGGTCGATGCAGGAGTTGTTTGACGTCGCGCTGGCGTTCG
This sequence comes from Chloroflexota bacterium, assembly GCA_018969485.1. Classification (GTDB taxonomy): domain Bacteria; phylum Chloroflexota; class Chloroflexia; order Chloroflexales; family Roseiflexaceae; genus CAIQIY01. The sequence continues at coordinate 18,918 of JAGWYG010000048.1, read as the reverse complement.
CCTACCAGCCGCCGATCGGCGGCGACCGGATCGCCATCGTGACCAATGCCGGCGGGCCGGGGATCATCGCCACCGATGCGATCGAGCGCAGCGGCATGCGGCTGGCCGAGCTCGGTGATGCCACGCTGGCCCGGCTGCGCGCCGGGCTGCCGCCGGCGGCGAGCTGTGCCAACCCGATCGACGTGATCGGGGACGCGCGCGCCGACCGCTACGAGGTCGCGCTGGCTGCGGCGCTGGCGGATCCCGCGGTCGATGCGGTGCTGGTGCTGTTCACCCCCCAGGCCGGCAGCGAGCCGGAGCGCACCGCCGAGGTGATCGCGCGCCTGGCGGCGCAGCACGGCAAGCCGGTGCTCACGAGCTACATGGGTGCGGCGAGCATCGGCCCCGCGCTGGCGATCCTCAATCAGCGACGGATTCCCAACTACGCCTTTCCCGAGCAGGCGGTCGCCGCGCTGCGGGCGCTCGTCCATCAACACGCCTGGTGTACCCGGCCGGCCGGTGAACATGTCAGCTTCGCCGTCGACCGCGAGCGCGTGCGTGCCCTGTTCGCCCGCGTACGCGCCGCCGGGCGCATCGAGCTCGGCGAGATCGAGGCGCGCGAGGTGCTCGACGCCTACGGCATGCGCCTGCCCCGCTCCGAACTGGCGCACTCGCCCGAGCAGGCCGCGACGCTGGCCGCGCAGATCGGCTTTCCGGTCGTGATGAAGATCTCGTCGCCCGACATCCTGCACAAGAGCGACATCGGCGGCGTCCGCGTCGGCATCGCGGATGCCGCCGCCGCACGCGACGCCTACGAGGTGATCGAGTATCGCGCACGCACCTACAGCCGCGATGCCGCCATCTGGGGCGTGCTCGTCCAGGAACAGGTCCGTCGCGGCCGCGAGGTGCTGGTCGGCGTCAGCCGTGACCCCCAGTTCGGTCCCCTGATCGGCGTCGGCCTCGGTGGCATCTACGTCGAAGTGCTGCAGGACGTCGCCTTCCGCCTGGCGCCGCTGACCCGCGAGGAGGTGCGCGAGCAGATCCGCTCGATCCGCAGCTATCCGCTGCTGCGCGGCGTCCGCGGCGATCCGCCGGCCGATCTCGCCGCCATCGAGGACATCGTGCTGCGGGTCGCCCAGCTCGTCGAGGACTTCCCCGAGATCGTCGAGATGGACATCAATCCGTTGATGGTCTACCCCAACAGCGAAGGGGCGATGGTTGTGGATGCACGGATCATCCTGCAGGGATGACGCGGGGCGGCGTAGCTGCCCCGCAGAGGAGCGTGACGATGCCAAGTCTCTATGTTGCATCGACCGAGACGTTTGTCGGCAAGAGTGCGGTGTGTGTCGGGGTGATCGACCGTGCGCGCCGCGACGGATTCGCCGTCGGATATATGAAGCCGGTGAGTGTCGCAGTGACGCACACCGACGCCACCGTCCACGATGAGGACGCGCTCTTCATCCGCCAGCACTTTGCGCTGCCAGACCCGCTCGAGCGCATCGCGCCGGTGCTGGTGACGCAGGGCGTCGTCGAGGCGATCGTGCGCGGTGGCGCGGCCGAGTTCTCGCGGCAGCTGCGCGAGGCGCATCTCGCGCTGTCGCGCGGGCGCGATCTGATGGTCCTCGAGGGCGTCAACAGCTGGGCCGAGGGGTCGATCGTCGACCTGTCGGCCGATCGGGTGTCCGACACGTTGCACGCACCGGTGCTGCTGGTCACCCGTTACCAGACCCTGCTGTCGCTCGATGCCGTGCTGGCGGTGCAGCAATATCTCGGCGACCGGCTGCTGGGCGTGGTGCTGAACCACGTCGAGCCCCCCAAGTACGACTATGTCGTCGCGCGGGTCGTGCCATTCCTGCGCTCCCGCGGCATTCCGGTCTTCGCGGTGTTGCGCCAGGATGCCCAGCTGGCCGGGATCAGCGTCGGCGAGCTGCACGAGCACCTCGGCGGGCAGTATCTCGGCGACGCCGCACGGCGCGAACGGCTGGTCGAGCATCTGCTGATCGGCGCGATGGGCTCGGAGGCGGCGCTGTCGCACTTTCGCCGACGCGCCAACAAGGCGGTGATCACCGGCGGCGACCGCACCGATCTCCAGCTCGCCGCGCTCGAGACATCGACGGCGGTGCTGGTGCTCACCGGGAACATCCGGCCGGTGTCGCGCGTGATCGATCGCGCCGAGGAGCGCGACGTGTCGATCATCTGCGTCGCCGATGATACGCTCACCACCGTCGAGCGCGCCGAACAGGTGTTCGGCCACGTACGGTTCAAGCAATCGGCCAAGCTACGACGGTTCGTGTCGTTGCTCGATGAACAGTTCGACTTTGGTCGACTGTATCAGACCCTGGGGCTCATCCGCGCGTGATGCGCCGGGCCCGGCGCCCGTTCGGTGACGGCCACGCGGCGACGGCGCAGTCGCCCGCCGTGACGTGCGGTCGGAATAGTGGTTCTGTCTGGCAGTGTTTGAGGAGTGATCAATCGTATGGCGACAACAATCGTCGGAATCGTCGGTCGCGAAGTGCTCGACTCTCGCGGCAACCCGACCATCGAGGTGGATGTCCAGCTGGAGAGCGGCGACGTGGGTCGCGCGATCGTGCCATCGGGCGCATCGACCGGTGCGCACGAGGCGATCGAGCTGCGCGATGGCGATCGGCGCCGCTATGGCGGCCGCGGCGTGCAGAAGGCGGTCGCCCACGTGAACCACGAGATCGCCGAGGCGCTGGTCGGCCTCGATGCCGGCGACCAGCTTGGCATCGATCAGGAGTTGCTCAAGCTCGACGGCAGCGAGAACAAGGGCCGGCTCGGCGCCAATGCCATCCTCGGCGTCTCGCTGGCGACGGCCAAGGCGGCGGCGGCGGCGGTCGGCCTGCCACTGTACCGCTACCTCGGCGGTGTCCACGCGCATGTGCTGCCGGTGCCGATGATGAACATCCTGAACGGCGGCAAGCATGCCCAGGACAGCACCGACTTCCAGGAGTTCATGATCATGCCGGTGGGTGCACCCAGCTTCCGCGAGGCGCTGCGCTGGGGCACCGAGATCTACCAGCAACTCAAGCGGGTCATCCACGACCGCGGCGCGAGCACCAACGTCGGCGACGAGGGCGGCTTCGCGCCGAGCCTGCCGACGAACGAGGCGGCGCTGCAGGTGATCATGGAGGCGATCGAGCGCGCCGGCTATCACCCCGGCGAGCAGGTCATGCTGGCGATGGATCCGGCCTGCACCGAGCTCTATCAGGACGGGCACTACCACCTGTCGCGCGAGAACCGCGTCCTCACCAGCGCCGAGATGGTCGAGTACTGGGCCGATATCGCCGCACGCTACCCGCTGATCTCGCTCGAGGACGGCCTGCACGAGGACGACTGGGACGGCTGGAAGCTGCTGCGCCGCCGCATCGGCGACCGCGTGCAGCTGGTCGGCGATGACTTTCTGGTCACGAATGTGAAGCGCCTGGCGCGGGCGATCAGCGAGCAGGCAGCGAACTCGATCTTGATCAAGCTCAATCAGATTGGCTCGCTCAGCGAGACGCTCAGCGCGATCTCGATGGCGAATCGCGCCGGCTGGACGGCGGTGGTGTCGCATCGCTCGGGTGAAACCGAGGACGTCACCATCGCTGATCTGGTGGTGGCGACCAATGCCGGTCAGATCAAGACGGGCGCACCGGCACGGACGGATCGCGTGGCGAAGTATAACCAGTTGCTGCGCATCGAGGAAGAACTGGGCGCGGCGGCACACTATCCCGGCATGGCGGCCTTCACGGTGCGCCGTGACGCGTGAGCGCCGGTGACGGTCGCGGGGGATGTCACCTGACATCCCCCTCCGCCTGTGATACAATGCTTCGCAGAGCATGCCCTGCGATCGATCGACGTCGCCTCGACCGCACCCGGTCGGGGCTGTATTGTGAATAAGGACGATGCAACGAAACGACATCCGGAATATCGCCATCATCGCTCACGTCGACCATGGCAAGACGACGCTGGTCGATGCGCTGTTGCGACAGTCGAAGATCTTCCGGGATAATCAGCAGGTCGCCGAACGGGTGATGGACTCGAATGATCTCGAACGCGAGCGCGGCATCACCATCCTGGCCAAGAATACCGCAGTCAACTATCGTGGCATCAAGATCAACATTCTCGACACGCCCGGCCACGCCGACTTCGGCGGCGAGGTCGAGCGCGTGATGAACATGGTCGATGGTGTCCTGCTGCTCGTCGATGCCGTCGATGGCCCGATGCCCCAGACGCGCTTTGTGCTGCGCAAGGCGCTGCAGGCTGGTCATCGCGCGATCGTGGTGGTGAACAAGATCGACCGGCCGAATGCGCGCCCCAATCATGTGGTGAACGAGACGTTCGACCTGTTCGTCGATCTGGGCGCCAGCGACGAGCAGGCCGAGTTCGCCACGATCTTCACCAATGCGCTGCGGGGCGTCGCCGGGCGATCACCGCTCAAGATCCACGACTCGCTCGAGCCGCTGTTCGACGCGATCGTCGACCAGATGCCGCCACCCGAGGTCGAACTTGATCGTCCGGCCCAATTCCTGGTGACGACGACGACGTACGATGACTACAAGGGCAAGATCCTCGTCGGCCGACTGCGGCGCGGCCAGTTGCAGCGCGGCCAGGCGGTGGCACACATCGCGGCCGATGGCACCGTCACGCCGTCGCGGGTCAACCAGTTGTTCGTCTTCAGCGGCCTGAGCCGGACGGAAGTCGACCTGGCGACGGCGGGGGACATCGTGGCGATCGCCGGGATCGCCGAGGCGCAGATCGGCGATACGATCGCCGATGCAGTGCATCCGGAAGCCCTGCCGCCGATCGCCGTCGAAGAGCCGACGGTGCGCATGACCTTCAGCGTCAATACCAGCCCGTTCGCCGGCCGCGAGGGGACGCACGTCACGTCGCGCAAGCTGCGCGACCGACTGTACCAGGAGTTGCAGCGCGATGTGGCGCTGCGCGTCACCGACACGGCGGCGCCGGACGCGTTCGCGGTGAGCGGCCGCGGCGAACTGCATCTGACCATCCTGATCGAGACGATGCGCCGTGAGGGCTACGAGTTTCAGGTATCGCGGCCTGAGGTCATCTTCCGCGAGCAGGATGGCGTCAAGGTCGAGCCGATCGAGCAGGTCGAGATCGAAGTCGCCGACCAGCATCAGGGCACGGTGATCGAACTCCTGGGCCAGCGGCGCGGCGTGATGCGCGATATGCGCGTGCGCGATGACGGCCTGGTGCACATGATCTTCCATGTGCCGACGCGCGGATTGCTCGGCTTTCGTCAGACGTTCCTCACCGCGACGCGCGGCGAAGGGGTGCTCAATACGCTGTTCATCGGCTACGAGCAATTGTCGGGCGAGATCTCGACACGGGCCAACGGCTCGCTGATCGCATCGGAATCGGGCCTCGCGACGGCGTATGGCCTGAATGGCGCCCAGGAGCGCGGTCAACTGTTCATCGCGCCGGGAACTGATGTCTACGAGGGGATGATCATCGGGCAGCACAGCCGCGATCGCGATCTCGAGGTGAATGTCTGCCGCCGCAAGCACCTGACCAACATCCGCTCGTCGACGGCGGAAGAAGGCATCCGCCTGGAGGCACCGCGCGTGCTGAGCCTCGATGACGCCATCGAGTACATCAGCGATGATGAACTGGTCGAGGTGACGCCGAAGAGCTACCGCCTGCGCAAGCGCACGCTGACGCTCGATGAGCGCAAACGCGAACAGAAGCGGCGCGAGATCGCGCTGGCGGGTGGTGCGAACGCGCCGCGTTGAGCGTGGCGTGCTGCGGTGCGCCCGCCGCCGTGCCCCCCGGCGCGCGTGGGTCCGGCATCGCTGTCCGTCAGCGATGCCGGCGTACGTCGGGCTCAGGCCGCCGACCCGCCGGCCGAGGTGTCGCGGCGCGTCGCCAGTTCCACGCCCCGGGACTTGAGGCGTGTCGCCAGCAGCGCCAGCAGCGCCATGATGCTGCCGGCGGCGATGCAGGCGAACTGGTATCCTGCCAGCCCACCACCGAGCATGGCGATCATGCCCCCCAGCGCGGCCGCACCGATCAACTGCCCCGCGTTGATGAAGATCGTCAGCAGGCTCTGCGCCGGCGCCCGTTCCTCGGGGCCGGCCTCGTTGAGCATGATGTAGCGCAGGGCTGCGCCGAGCAGGATCGCCAGCCCCAGCCCGAACAGCACCGAGAACAGATAGAACCCGACGATGCTGGTGAGCAGCAGGCCCTCGATCACCAGCGCCACGGTGAGCAGCACGGTGCCGGCCACGATCACCGCACGCGAGCCGACGCGGTCGAGTGCCCGGCCGGAGGCTGGCGAGCCGACGGCCATCGCCAGCACCATCGGCAGCAGCATGAAGCTTGCCGTCGAACCGGAGACGTGGAAGGTCGTGACCAGCAGCGCCGGGATGAACACGACGATCGCCTCGGCGATGCCGGCACCGAACGAGAGCCACGCGGCGAGCGTGATCTGGCGGTTGCGGAACAGCGCCAGGCGCACGATCGGATCGGCGGCGCGCCGCTCGATGGCGATCAGGGCCGGGCATGCCAGCACGCCCACTGCGAGCGTCAGCCAGATATCGGCCGTCACGATCCCGCCGGCGCGCTCGCCGAGCTCGCCGATCCGCGTCAGCGCATATGACAGCCCGACCAGCACCACTGCCAGCAGCAGCATGCCGGCGTAATCGAACGGCCGCGTCGCAGCGGCGGCGTGTGACGGCAGGACGCGCCACGCGCCGATGATGACCAGCGCCGCGATGGGGATGTTGACCAGAAACAGCCACTGCCAGCCGGCGAGCAGCAGGAGGCCACCCACGATCGGGCCCACGAGGAACGCCAGGCCGAAGACCGCGCCGAGCAGGCCGAGGGCCGTGCCGCGCCGCTCGGGCGGGAAGGTATCGCCGACGACTGCGGTGGCGACCGGGAAGATGCCGCCGGCGCCCAACCCCTGGATGGCGCGCCCGAGCAGTACGACGCCGAAGCTCGGCGCCACGGCAACCAGCGCGGACCCCAGCGCGAACAGGCCGACGTCGGCGATGTAGATCGCGCGGCGGCCGAAGCGATTGGAGAGATTGGCCATCAGCGGTGTGCCCACGAGATTGAAGAGCACGTAGATCCCGAGAACCCAGGCCAGATCGTGCTCGGCGACCGCAAATGCCCGCTGGAGCTCTGGTAGTGCCGGGCCGACGATGGCGATGTCGAGCGCTGCCATCAGCACGCCGACGAACAACAGGCCGATGATCTGATTGCGCGGACCCGACGGGGTCACCATAGTGCTTGCTCCATTCCGCCACGAATGCTGCGGACGGCACGCATGCCGCCGTGCGCAGCGAGTATACTGCATTGCGCATCGCACGCGTGCGGGCAGCAATCGCCATGAATTCCGGAAGGACGTGCATGATGATCGGAGGCACTGCCAGCCGCGAGACGGTCCGCGGTCGCCTGCTCGAACTGTCGCCACGGGCATTCGAATACTTCGCCGGCGACCTGCTGGTCTTCCTCGGGCTCCAGCAGGTCACCGTCACCAGGGCGAGCGGCGATGGTGGCATCGACGCCGTCGGCGAGCACATCCTCGAGGACGGCCTCGTGCGCGTGGTCTCGGGCGTGCAGGTCAAGCGCCATCGCCACACGGTCGGCCGCCCCGAGATCGATCGGCTGATCGGCTCGTTGACGGGCCGGTACCAGCACGGCATCTTCATCACGACCGCTGATTTCTCGCTGCAGGCGCGCGCCCGCGCCAGCGAGACGGCGCTGCGCATCGATCCGGTGACGGGCGAGCAGGTCGCCGCGCTGATGCTGCGCCATCGCCTGGGCGTCATCGATGACGGACAGCGCATCGATGAACCGTACTTCGCCGCCCTCGAGGCGCGGGTGTCGCACACGCCAGTGCCGGCGCTGCCCGCCGCCGCACCGGTCGACGACCTGATCTCGCTCACGGCGCTGAGCTATGCGCTCCGCGTCGACCGCGGCACGGTGCATGACTGGGTCGCGCGGGGGCGCATTGTGCCCGACCGGCAGGATCCGGACGGCGCGCGCAGTGCGTTCTGGTTCCGGCGGAGCCGCATCGAGGCGCTGCAGCGGCACCTCGGCCGGGTACCGCCGCGCGATGCTGCCGAATGGCGCACGGCATTCCTCGACGTTGTGCGCACGGCCCGACTGACGCGCTCGTACAAGCCGGTGATGCTGCGTGCACTGCTGCGCCTCGCCGATGCGCAGGGGAGCGCGTCGCTCGACGCGCTGGCGCTGGCATTCCGCGAGTTCTACGAGCAGCGCCGCCGCGCTGGCCTGCGCGTCGAGCGCGATGGACTGCTGACGGGCGATCCCGCGCGCATCGGCCATGCGGCAGTACGCAACCTGCTGGTACGCCATCCGCTCGAGCGCTTCGTCCTCGCCGGGTTCCTCACCGTCGATCCGGCCGACGACATGGTGCGCATCGCGCCGGCGATCTGGCAGACGCTGCGGCATGTGGATATGCTGGCGATCGCTGGCTGGTGTGACCAGCAGATCGAGGCGTACTTCCGACGGCTGGGCTGAGCCCGCCCGGCTGTCGCACCGCGCGCCCGGCCCGTCAATCAGCGCTGCGCTGCTGTCGGGCCCCAGCCGTGCCCGCTGCCGCATGCTACGCCGGGTTCGTTCCCGCGGCGATCACCGCTGTGCTATACTGCCGATACCGGCACTCACGCCGTCCACCCGCTGTCGTGTGCACGCGTCCACACCGAGTCCGGAAGGAGCCCATCGTGCCGGTCTTCGTCGATTATGCTGCCCTGTACACATGCTTCGGCGCGCTGTATGATGAAGCCAAGGGCGATTCGCGGATCGCACCGCGCATCCGTGACGCACATCTCAACATCCAGTTCCGCTACCGCGACCCTGATGCTCAGGTGACGATTGCAGCTGCTCGCGAGCCATCACAGCCTGATGCGTACTTTGATGTCATCTGGGGGCCTGTCGAATTCCCGATCGACGTCGAGATGAGCATGCAGGCGGACATCGCCCATGCATTCTGGCATGGGCGCGTCAACCTGATGACTGCACTCGCCCGCCGCCAGATCGTCGCCCGGGGCCCGATCCCCCAGATTTTGCGATTGCTACCTGCTGTCGAGCCGATGTACGCCATGTATCCGCGCATTCTTCAGACGATTGGCCGCGACGACCTTATCATCCGCTGATCGCCCGCCCACAGGCGGAGGAACACCACACGCTGCGCGTCGGTGCGGTACGTGCGTCGCGAGCCGGGGGAGGACGTAGACGTGCAGGAATGGTATGAGCGTGGCACACGCGATGCAGAGCGTGGTGATCCCGATGCATTTCTCTACCAGCATTACTACCACTACCGCCTCGGCTACGACGATGGGCGGCGCCGCATCGGACGAGCCAGCGGGATGCCGCTCCTCGAGCAGGCGTGGGTGCGCGTCGGCATTCCCGTCGTGGTGGTGGTCGTCCTCACGGTTGCTGCGCTCGCCCGGTTCGTGCGGATCCCCGACGTCGCATCGGTGATCGACCCGACGGCCACCGCGCGTCCGGCCGAGAGCGACGCGCTTCCCGTGAATACCCCGATCTTCCCGACGGCGACGCGGGTCATCCCGACGGCGACGACAGCCATCCTGCGCTTGCGCATCGGCGGCTGGGCGATCGTGCAGAACACCGAGGGGCGCCCGCTGCGTGGCCGTACCGAGCCCGGCCTGACGGCCGCGGCGATCTACGCCTACCAGGAGCGCGAGATCCTGCAGATCGTCGACGGCCCGGTACGTGCCGACGGGTACGTCTGGTGGCAGGTCTCGGGAGCGAGCGGCACCGGCTGGAGCGCCGAGCGCTCGCTCGAGGATGTCGTGTGGCTGGCGGCGACCGAGGCGCCGACGGTCATGTCGACGCCCGGGCCGCCCACCGCGACGCCGTGACACCGGTCACGTCCGGCGACCGCAGGCTACCGGCGTGCGCTCACGCCTGCGGCAGATCGTCGTGCAGCCACCAGGGCAGGCGTGTCGCGGGGACGTTGTCGTAGCAGTGCAGCGCGGCGAACCGGCCGATGCTGGCTGGCATGCCAACTGCCGTGAATCCCGGGTGGCCGGTGGCTGGAAACGGGCCGCCGTGGTTCATCGCCGGGCTCACCGCGACGCCAGTGGGCATGCGGTTGTTCAGCAGCCGGCCGACGCGGCGGCGCAGCGGCGGCTCGACGCGGGCGTACCCGGCGTCATCGCTACCATCGCCGGCGAGATAGATCGTGCCGGTCAGATTGCCCTCGAAGCGACGGATGATCGCGACCGTCTGATCGACATCGTCGCTCTGCACGATGAGCGCAACCGGCCCGAACGCCTCGGTCTGCAGCGCATGCGCCGCCGCCAGGAATGATGCGCCGCGCACCACGAGCAGCGTATTGGCGAACCGGTACCCCGGCCCGTCGAGCGGTGCACCACCGCAGCGCAGCGTCGCGCCGTGCTGCTGCAGCGTCGCGACTGCGCTCACCAGCCCGTCGCGGCCGGAGCGCCCGAGCAGGACGCCGGGTGGGTTCTGGCTGAAGTGTGCCACCGCAGCATCGATGAAGGCGTCGCCATCGGCGCCGGCCGGCACGATGACGACGCCGGGATTCGTGCAGAACTGCCCGGCGCCGAGGGTGCACGAGCCGTAGAACTCGGCCGCGATGGCTGCGCCGCGCTCGCGCAGCGCACCGGGCAGCAGAACCACCGGGTTCACGCTCGACATCTCCAGGTAGATCGGCTTGCCGGCACGATCGGCGGCCGCCTTCAATTCGAGACCCGCTGGCCGGCCGCCGGTGAAGCCAGTTGCGCCGACCAGCGGATGCGCCACCAGCTCGAGCCCGAGATCGCGCGGCACTCGATAGAGCAGTTGGATGGTCGCCGCCGGCAGCCCGGCCACCGCCAGCGCACCGTCCGCCAACTCCGCCAGCAGCCGCGTCGTCCCGGGGTGTGCGGTGTTGGCCTTGGCGATCACCGGGTTGTGGGCTGCGAGCGCCGCAGCGGCATCGCCGCCGGCGACCGAATTGAACGCAAAGGGAAAGTTGTTCGGGCCCATGACGACAACTGGCCCGCCCAGCGGGGCGTATGCCGAGACGATGCCACGGGCGCGGTCGATGGTCGGTCGCCGCCACACGCCACTCCGGGCGGCCGCTGCCGCCTGCCGCAGTTGGTCGGTGGTGCGTGGCAGTTCGACGTCGCGCAACCGCGGCGCCAGCGGCAGGCCGGTCTCGCGATGCGCGAGATCGACCAACTGGTCGCGCCGGGCTTCGATGGCTGCGGCGAACCCCTCGAGGAAGCTGGCGATCGCGGCAGGCGCAGCGTGCTCCAGCGCCTCGGCCGCCTGGCTGCCGGCCTCGAGGGCGGCGATGACGTCGGCACGCGTCGACACCGGATACGGCGTCGGCAATGGCGTGCCGGTCGATGGGTCCTCGGCGTGGAAGCTGCCGCTGGCCTGCGCGGCGCGCCATGCGCCGGCGATCCATACGGGTGCGGTCGGTTCTGTCATGTGGCGACTCCATCACTGCACCGGATAGTGCCACCATTGTACCCGCGATCGCCAGCCGGGCTTGACAACGCGTCGGATTGACCGTATACTACGGGACAGATACCCCCTATGGGTATATGCGTTGCATGAGCAGCGCGTCCAGGGGGTGGCACGATGAGAGAGCGAAGGACACCGATGACCACACCCGTCGATATCAGCGACAGCGACTTCGAGCAGCGCGTCATCCAGTCGGAGATTCCGGTCGCCGTCGACTTCTGGGCGCCGTGGTGCGGGCCATGCAAGGCGATCGCGCCGGCGCTCGCCGAGCTGGCCGCCGAGTACGATGGCCGGATGAGCGTCGTGAAAGTCAACACCGACGATCACCAGCAATGGATGGCGCGCTACGGCATCATGGCCATTCCGACGATCCTCTTCTTCAAGGGCGGGCAGCTCGTCAAGCGGATGCAGGGTGCCGGATCAAAGCGCATGCTGAAGAACGCCTTCGACGAAGTCCTGGCCGCCGGCCAGGATGCCGGCGCCCAGGCCACCGACGGCGCACACCCGATCGACATCAGCGACGGCGACTTCGAGCAGAAAGTCCTGCGATCCGAGCTGCCAGTCGTCGTCGACTTCTGGGCGCCGTGGTGTGGGCCATGCCGGGCCGTCGCGCCGATCCTCAAGGAGCTCGCCGGCGAGTATGCCGGCCGCCTGACCGTCGCCAAGGTCAACACCGACGAGCACCAGCAGCGCGCCACGCAGTACGACGTCATGGCCATCCCGACGATGCTGTTCATCAAGAATGGCCAGATCGTCAAGCGCATCGAAGGAGCCGGACCCAAGCGCATGCTCAAGGATGCCTTCGACGAGCTGCTGCGTGTCTGAGCCGGTCGTCGCCCCGGCGGCGCGCGGGGCGGGAACGCCGGCGCCGCCGCGATCCGATGGAGGCCTGCCATGAGCGACGACCCGCAGACGCGCGGCGTCGGCGACGATGTCCGGGAAGATGTGCTGGTCCGATTGCGGCGCATCGAGGGGCAGGTGCGGGGCGTCGCCCGGATGGTCGAGGAGCAGCGCGACTGTCGCGACATCGTCACGCAGCTGTCGGCGGTGCGCGCTGCCGTCAGCAGCCTGAGCGGCATGGTCGCCGAGGCGTATGCGCGCCAGTGCCTGTGTGCGCATGCGGGCGTCGATGCCGACGACATCACGCGACTGATCGATGTCCTGAAAGCCGCCCGCTGAGCGGGCGAGCAGGCGCCTGCCGGCCCCCCGCACCATGCAGGGGCGGCGGCCGGCGCCCGCGCGGCGTGCCGAAACGTCCAGCCAGCAGGAGTTGCGCCGATGGATCACACCGCATTCGCCACCACCAGCCGCGGCCTCGACCGGTCGAGCGTCCCGCTGCGGCTGTTCGAGAAGGCCAAGCGCTTCGGCATCTGGAACCCGAGCGCCATCGACCTGCAGCAGGATCGGCGCGACTGGCTGCGCCTCGCCGATGACGAGCGCGACCTGGTGCTGCGGCTGGTGGCGTTGTTTCAGGCTGGCGAAGAGGCCGTCACCCGCGACATCCTGCCATTGATCAGCGTGATCGCCGAGGAAGGCCGCGTCGAGGAAGAACTCTTCCTGACATCGTTCCTGTGGGAAGAAGCCAAGCACACCGACTTCTTCAGTCGATTCCTCCACGAAGTCGTCCAGACGCGCGCGGATCTCGGCGCATATCACTCGCCCAGCTACCGCGAGCTGATCTATCGGCGGCTGCCGACGGCGATGCACCGGCTGGCGACCGATCGCTCGCCGGCGGCGCAGGCTGCCGCGTCGGTGACCTACAACGTCATTGTCGAAGGCGTGCTGGCCGAGACGGGCTACCACGCGTTCAGCACGATGCTCGCCAGCCATGGCCTGATGCCGGGAATGTGCGATGCGATCCGCCTGCTGAAGCAGGACGAATCGCGCCACATCGCCTACGGGCTCTACCTGGTGAGTCGCATCGTCGCCGCCGATCCCACGCTGTGGGCCGATGTCGAGCATCAGCTCGGCGAGCTGATCCTGCTGCCGATGCAGATCATCGACGACGTCTTCGGCGCCTATCAGCAGATGCCGTTTGGCCTCACACCGGAGACGTTCTCCGAGTACGCCATCGATCAGTTCTCGCGGCGCGTCGCATGGCTCGAGCGTGCCCGCGATGGCGTCACCAGCACGGCCGTACCCGATGATGCTGACCAACCCTACGGCGCGCCGTCGGGCTGATGCACCAGCGCCTCGAACAGATCGCTCCCGGTGACGATCCCGACGACGGTGTGCCGCTCATCGACCACCGGCCGACCGCCGATCTTGCCCTCGATCATCGGCAGCGCCGCATCGCGCAGGGTCGTCCGTGGCGTCACCGCGACCGGATCGGCCGTCATCACCTCGTAGACGTTCACCCGGCGCAGCAGATCGGCGATCTCGCCGGCATCGACGCCGCCGAGCCGCGGCAGATCGGCGCCGCGAATGTCGCCCTGGGTGATGATGCCGCGCAGCTCGCCAGTATCGGTGACCACCGGCAGCCGGCGGATGTCGTGTTCGCACATCAACGCCAGCGCATCGCCCAGCGGTGCCGCAAGATTGATCGTGACCGGCGGCGCGCTCATCCAGTAGCGCAGCTCCCGCGTGGCCGACGCGGCTGCGGTCGGCGTCGTGTGCTGTCGTGGTGTCGTCATCGCAGTCGACCTCTCCGGGGTGCCCTCGTTGCGATCGTCGCCCGGCGTCGGCGAGGCCACCCGCTGCTCCGCCGCCGTGTCCCCAGTGTCGTCGATCAGCGCACGATCTGATGCATACACCCGTTCACTGGCGGTGATGAAGCCTACACCGGGTCACGTATGCGATCGGCCGTCGCGCAGCGGCGTTCCGTTCATTGTTTTTAACGCGATTACATCTCAGTGACAGAACGCCGCGCCGCCAATCCATCTGTCACACGATGTGCGATCGTGCTATAATCGATGGCAGACTGGTGCTCCTATGCGGAGCGATGGGAGAGGGACATCGTGTCATCGCCTCTACGCCCCTGGAGCCTCGCGATCGCGGGGATCATAGCGGTCACGCTCGTGGCGATCGGCGCCGTGACGGCACCTGCATCAGCATCGCGACCCGGCGCGCCGGTGCGCCAATCGGTGAATTTCTTCTGGGCACCGGTGAGCGGTGCCGTATCGATCGCGCCCGGCGGCGCGCCCGGTCAATTCACCACCAGCCTGAGGAACCAGGACACCGCGCCGCGCAGTTTCACCGTCTCTGCCGTCGGATTACCCGCCGGCTGGTCGCTGACCATCGCACCGGCGACGTCGGTGACCATCAACCAGAATGCCGATCTGCCGTTCAATTTCTTCGTCGCCGCGCCGGCGAGCGCCGTATCGCAGACGGTCACCATCCAGATCATTGCGACGCGTACCGACAACCTGGTGACATCGCTCGGGCTGCTCACCATCATTGTCGCCGCGCCGACGGCGACGCCCACGATCACGCCCACGCTGGCCTCGACGGCCACGGCGACGCCGACCCCGGGGAGCGGCTGCCCCGACGTGGACCTCCCCGGGCTGACGTTCGGCACCGCGCGGCTGCTGCTGGCCGATGTCCCCGAGAATCACGGCATCTGCACCCAGGGCGAGGAAGACTGGTTCAAGTTTGGTGCGGTCGGCGGCAAAGTCTACACCATCGACATCTCGGCGATGGAAGCCGGCCTCGATCTGTCGCTCGAGCTCTACACCGACGCGGGCGAGCGGCTGACATCCAACGATGACTTCTTCCTGCGCAATCCGGCAGCCCCCGATCCGCGCGATGTCAAGCCGCGCATCCAGTCGTGGCGCTCGCCGCGCGACGGCTTCTACGTCATCAAGGTGCGCGACACGCTGAATCTCGGCGGGCGCAACCGCACCTACACGCTGGTGGTGCGTTCGGAGAGCTATGGGCCGACGCCGGCGCCGATCGCCGAGGTGTGCCGCGATCTGTTCGAAGACGATGGGCTGCCCGAACAGGCGCGGCTGATCACGTCGAACGAGCTCCAGTCCAACCGGCGGCTGTGTCCGATCGGCGATGCCGACTGGGTGCGGTTCTTCGGCAAGACCGGCAAGACCTACTATCTGTACACCGACACGCGCCCGTACAAGAACAGCCCCGATATCAACAGTGAGACGCTCGCCGGTGCGGATACGACGCTGGCGCTGTTCGATCGCGATGGCATCTCGGTGCTGGACGTCAACGACGACGTCGCCGGTTCGCTCGACTCGCAGATTCGCTTCGTGCCGCGGGCTGATGGGTTCTACTACGCCCAGGTCAAGAATGTTGGCGACATCGGCAACCAGTTTGTGCGCTACGACCTGATCCTCGAACAGTGTCTGCCCGATACCGAGTGCGGTCGCGCCCCCGAGCCCGCGCTGGCCCCCGCGCCGGTCGGCGATACGCCGCCCGGCGGTGATGCTCCGGCGCCGGGTGGCCCGGACGCCCCCGCCGCGCCGACGGCGGAGCCGCCGGCCGGCGGCGAGCCGACGCCGACCGCCGTGTCGTTTGGTGCCGTGGGCGGGACGCCGACGCTGGTGGCGCTGGCGCTGCAGCCGGTCGCAACCGCCCAGCCGCTGGTCGGTCAGTTCGGTGATGCTGCGTTCGAGCAGGCCTGGCGCCGTACCGACCGCCCGGTCGCGCTCGGGCAGATCGCCCGGGGCTGGATCTGGGGGCCGTCGGCGAGCATTGGCCTGGCCGAGCATTATGTCGATGGATTGGGTGGCGTACGCCAGGTGCAGTACTTCGACAAAGGGCGGATGGAACTCGGCGCCGCGCCCGGCCCGGGGGCCAGCGCCGCCGTAACCAATGGCCTGCTGGTCAGCGAACTGATCAGCGGCCGCGTACAGATCGGGCTGCGCGACTATCTCGACCGCGGGCCGGCGATGGTGCCGGTCGCCGGCGACCTGAACGATCCCGCTGCGCCGACGTATGCGAGCTTCGCGGCATGGCTGGCGCCCGCGGCCGACCTCACCGGGCAGTTGGCGACCGAGCGGCTGCTGCGCGACGGCACCGCGATCGCGTATCCGCGCGGCGGTCGCGAGGAAGCGCGCCTCGTCGCCTACATCACCGCCACCGGACACAACATCCCGGCAGTGTTCTGGGACTATCTGCAGCGACGTGGGCCGGTCGAGCGGGATGGCGTGCTGGTGAACGACGTGCTCATCGACTGGATCGCCGTGCTCGGATACCCGATCGCCGAGCCATACTGGATGACCGTACTGGTCGGCGGCGCGCCGCGCGACGTCCTGGTGCAGCCGTTTGAGCGGCGCGTGCTGACGTACGTGCCCGACGAGCGACCGGAATGGCAGGTCGAGATGGGCAACGTCGGCGCGCACTACTATCGCTGGCGCTATGGCCTCGAGTTGCCACGACCATGAGCGCACCCCCGCGGCGGCCTGCTGCATCGGCGCCCGATCGCTCGGGCGCGCCGCGTCGGTTTCGTGATGATCCGCTCGAGGTGCTCGAGCACCTGATCGATCACGTCGGCGACCGATCCCCCGCGTCGGTGGCGGAGGCGCGCGCGGCGGCGTATTTCAATGGCCGGCTGCGCCGTGCCGGGATGCAGGTCGCCATTGACACGTTCACGATCGTCGCGCCGCCGGGCTACGACGGGCTACTGCTCGCCGGATGCGCCGTGCTCGGCGCCGTCATCGGGTACTGGTGGCCAGCGGTGGCACTGGGCGCTGCCACGCTGACATTGCTGGTCGGCATCGTGGCGATGATGCGGCGCGATCCGCTGCTCGCCCCGCGACGCACCAGCCAGAACGTGATCGCGACGCGCGCGTCGACCGAGGCCGCACGCCTGACGGTGGTCGTGCTGGTGGCGCTGGATAACGCTCCGCCGGCGGCGGCGTGGCGGGCGTGGTGGTTCGACGAGCGGCGCATTCGCACCTGGCGCGTGGTGTTCGCCGGATTGCTCGCCGCCTGCACGCTCGCCAGCGTGCTGGACCCCCGGCAGCCCTGGTGGTACGCGCAATGTGTGCTCGCGCTGCTGCTGGCGGCGCTGGCGGGCGTGGGCTACGGCCGTGGGCGGCTGCGCCACGGCGGTCACATCCAGGCGGGCGAGTTTGCGGCGGCGTTGCTGGCGGCCGGATCGATCATCGCCCATACGCGGGTCGAGCTCTGGATCGCCGGCATCGGCGCGCTCTCCGTCGGGCATGGCATCGATGACATGCTGAAGCGCTATCCGTTCGATCCCGCCACCACGCTGTTCGTCGCGCTCGATGGCATCGCCGCCGGCGCACCCCAGGCGGCGGTGGCACCCAGACGCACGCCAGAACCATGGGATGCAGTTCTCGGCGAGGTGCTCGTCGCCAGTGGCTTCGGCATCATCCCGATCGCCGGGCGCCAGCATCCGGTGGCGCTCCGGCTGCACCAGCAGGCACGCCAGCGCCTGGTGACCATCGGCAGCGCCGAGGGGCCGGCGGCCGCACGCACCAGCGGCGACGTTGCCGCACGCGCCGGCCTCAGCGTGCGCTCCATTGAGCAGGTCGCCGAGCGCCTCACCACGCTGCTCCGATTGCTCGACGAACGCCTGGCGCCGCATCCCTGAGGCGTACGGGCGCGCAGCGCAGCGCGCCCCCGTGACCGGGCGAGCCACCGGGCACGCCGGCCGCGCGTTGCTCAGCGCACGCCGCCGATGTAGAGCTGAATCATCTGCTGCCAGTACGGCCAATCATGCGCCTGGCCATCCCACCAGCGCAGCGCATGCCAGATGCCCTTCTCCCACAACGCATCCGACAGCCGTGCATTGCCGGCATTCACAGAGTCATCACGGCCAACCGCCAGGATGATATCCAGACGGCGCAGTTCCCGCGCCGTCGCATCTTCCTGCAGCCCTGCGATGAATGCCAACGGCTCGTGGAAATATCGGTCATCCCCATGATAGTCGCCGAGCCAGCGTCCCACATCGTACACCCCCGAGAATGCGATGATGCGCCTGACCCGCGTCGGATGGCGCAGGCCGAATAGCACCGCGTGGGTCGCGCCGAACGAACACCCGTGGACGATCAGCGCAGGGTCGGGGTTCTGGGAATAGATGAACGGCAGGACTTCATCGAGGATGTAATGTTCCCAAGTGCTGTGGCGGGCGATCCGCATGGCGGGGCTGATGTGTTCGCAGAGCCAGCTCTCGTGATCGATGCTGTCGACACAATACAGCTGGATGGCACCCTGCTCGATCGGGCCGCGTAGAGCGGCGATCATGCCGTGATCCTCGTATTCGTAGAACCGTCCGCGGGCGGTCGGGAAGACCAGCATCGGCGTTCCCCGATGCCCGAAGACGAGCAGTTCCGCTGGTCGGCCGAGCGCTGGGCTCAGCCAGCGGTGATATGCGCGCTCCATGCGCAACCTTTCCCTGACAGTATTGCAGACGCCGGAAGGCAGATCCATGCTACGCGGCATCCGGGGTTGTTGTCAATCCGAGGCGGGAGAAGAGAGAAGAGAGAAGAGAGAAGAGAGAAGAGAGAAGAGAGAAGA
>JAGWYG010000162.1 GCA_018969485.1 Chloroflexota bacterium | reverse complement strand
TGGCGGTCGTCTCCTTCTTCCAGAAGGGGGCGCGGGTCTTGAGGTAGTCCATCAGGAACTGGGCCGCCTCGAAGGCCGCGTGGCGGTGGGCCGAGCAGGCGATTACCAGCACGATCTGGTCGCCGGGGCGCAGCAAGCCATATCGATGGATGATCAGCGAGGCGGAGAGAGGCCACCGCGCTGCGGCCTCGGCCTCGACGCGGGCGAGTTCGGCCTCGGTCATGCCGGGGTAATGCTCGAGCTCCATCGTCGCGACGTCGCCAGGGCCGTCGCCGCCGCGCACAAGACCTATGAAAGTGGCGACGGCGCCGATGCCGGTGCGGCCGGCGGTCAAGGCCCGCATCTCCGCGCCGATGTCGAAATCTTGCGTCTGGACGCGTACGGCCACGGGTCAGCCCCCGGTCACCGGCGGGAAGAAGGCGATCTCGCGCGCGCCGGCCACGATTGTGTTGTGCGCCACGTGAACCTGGTCGACGGCGGCGCGGATGATGTCGGCCCGCTCGAAGGCGTGGGCGTACTCGGGGCCGCGGCCGCTGAGCCAAGTCATCAGATCGGCGACGGTGACGATGCCGGCCGGCAGCTCGATCCGCTCCTCGCTGCGCCCGATGCGCTCGCGGACCCAGGCGAAGTAGCGCAGCGTCACCGTCTGCGGGCCGGCCATGTCAGACCTCGATGGCGTGGCGGACGGCGGCGCGCAGGTAGTCGTAGCCGGTCCACAGCGTCAGCAGCGCTGCGACCCACAGGAGGCCGAGGCCGGTCTGCGTGACGCCGGCCACATAGCGCTCGCCGGCCGGTGCGACGACCAGGATGCCCAGCGCCACCATCTGCAGCGTCGTTTTCCACTTGGCGAGCTGTGTCACGTGCACCTTGACGTTTAGCTCGGCCAGGAATTCGCGCAGGCCCGACACCAGGATCTCCCGGCACAGGATGATCACAGCGGCCCACACGTTCATGCCCTCGATGGTGTTGTCGTGGGCCAGCATGAGGAGCGTGGCGCCGACAAGGAGCTTGTCGGCGATGGGGTCGAGCATGCGCCCGAGCGTCGACTGCTGGCGCCAGACGCGGGCCAGATAGCCATCGAGCCAGTCGGTGATGCAGGCGGCCAGATAAATGGTGAGCGCGATCCAGCGGCCGCGCTCGTTGTTCATGAAGAACAGCACGGCAACGATCGCCGGGACGGCGAGCATGCGCGCGTACGTCAGGACATTGGGCAGGCTCAGCACCCGGGCGGGCGGAGCCGGCGATCGGGCGGCAGCTTCCATGCGGTCTTGGTACACCATGCCGCTGTGCTCTCCAAGGCTGCGGCGGCCGGCACGGCGTGTGCGGCGCGCGGTCATGCTGCGTCAGGGCGCGGCCTTCGCGACGCCGATGGCGGAGAGCGCGCGATAGCCGGCCAGTATTCCCTCGGCGACGTGGCGCTCGGTGTAGCCCGAAAGCACACGCTCGCGCGCCGCCGCGCCCATCCGCTGCCGCAAGCCGGGGTCGCCGGCGAGGCGCTCGATCGCGTCTGCCAGGCCCGCGGCATCACCTGGCGAAACGACGAGCCCCTCGATCCCGTTGCGCACGAATGTGCGGCAGCCGGGAACATCGGTGACGATCAGCGGCCGGGCGCAGGCCGCCGCCTCCAGCATCGCGCGGGGCATGCCTTCGCCGCCACGGGTGGCCAGGACGAACATGTCGGCGGTGGCCCAGGCCTGGCGCACGTCGCGGATCGGGCCGTGCCAGGTTACCTGGGATGCAGGATCGGCCGAGAGCGCCTTGAGCGCGTCCTCGCTCAGTGCATCGGGGTTGCCGGCATCGCAGGCGCCATAGAGGTTCGCCCGCACGCGCACGCCCCGTTCGCCGAGCAGCCCGAATGCCGCGACCAGCGTGTCGACGCCTTTGACGCGGATCATGCGGCCGACATAGCCCACGGTCGGGATGTCGCCCGCCGGCGGTGGCAGGGGGGCAAAATGGTCGGGGTCGACGCCGGCGCCGCCCAGAATCGTGAAGCGCTGGCCGGGGCGCGCGCCTCCGCTCACCAGGAACGCGAGGTCGTCCTCCTGTTCCGTGAAGACCCACGAGCGCGGGCGGGCCAGCAGATGGGCAATGACGCCGAGCGCAGCCGGCCGCACGATCCGGCGGACTGTGAAGGCCTGCGAGACCGCGACGTGGCCGGTCCCGATCACATGCAACACGAGCCCCGGATCGCAGCCGGGCGCGAGCTTCAAGGCGAGGCCGCCGACGACCATCGGCTTCATGCCGATGAGGTGAAGGAAATCGGGCCGCTCCTGACGGATGAGGCGGGCGAACCGCGCCGCCGTGACCGTCTCGCGGATCGGATCGAGGTTGGCGCGATCGACGGCGAAGTGGGCGACGCGGACGCCGAGCGCCTCGATCTCGGCCCGCCGGCCGGCATCGCGGGTCGCAACGCACACGTCGGCGCCGCCTGCCACCAGCGCGCGCAGGAGCGGGCGGAAATGCGACAGCACGAACCAGTCCTCGGTGATCCACACCAGGACCCGACCGAGCGGCCGGGCGGGCGCTGGCGATGTCGTCGACGGCGCCATCCCGCGGGCTCCCCGAGCTCGATCGTTCACCTGGCGCGCCGGTTCTGATAGGCCGACGGCATGAGGCTGGCGGAGGCTTGTGGCACCGGCCGGCGCGCGGTTCAAGGCGGCAGTGGCGTCAAGGAGCACCGGTGGCGGACATCTATCTGAGGCCGCTCGGCCTTCACCCGACAGCGGCGGCGATGCAGGCCGACGAGGTCTGGGACGGGCTGCGGCTCGCGGGCGGCTGGCTCGATTTCACCGCGGTCGAGACGATCGAGCGGCGGCAGGGCGGGCAGGCGCTGCGGCGCATCCTCGGGCTGGGCGGCTTTGCCGAGCGCGACTGGGGCGGGGCGACGCTGGCGATGGCGGAGGCGTTCGAGGCCCTGCAGCGGCCGCGGCCACGCGTGTGCGGCCTCGCCATGGACCGGCCCGTGATCATGGGCATTCTCAACGTCACGCCTGACAGCTTCTCCGACGGTGGGCGGCTCGACAGTGCGGCCGCCGCCGTCGCGCATGCCCGCCGGCTCGTCGAGGAGGGCGCCGGCATCATCGACATCGGCGGGGAATCGACCCGGCCCGGCGCCGAGCCGATCGATGTGGATAAGGAGTGCCGCCGCGTCCTGCCGGTGATCGAGGCGCTGGCCGGCACGATCGAGGCGCGCATCTCCATCGACACTCGAAATGCCGAAACGATGCGCCGGGCGGTCGCGGCCGGTGCCGACATCGTCAACGACGTATCCGCGCTGTCGCATGATCGCGCCGCGATCGAGACCGTGGCGGAGCTCGGCGTGCCGGTCGTCCTCATGCATGCGCGCGGCGATCCCCGCACCATGCAGGACCGTCCGGAGTATGGCGATGTCGTGCTCGACGTGTTCGATGCGCTTGCGGCGAAGGTGCAGGTGGCGATGGCGGGCGGCGTCCTGCGCGAGCGCATCCTCGTCGATCCGGGCCTCGGCTTCGGCAAGACGATCGAACACAATCTCGCGCTGATGGGCTCGCTGTCGGTTTTCCATGGCCTGGGCGTGCCGATCCTGCTCGGGGCCTCGCGCAAAAGCTTTATCGGCCGGCTCACGGGCGTGGAGGCTGCGAGCGAGCGGGTGGCGGGGTCGCTGGGTGCAGCCATTGCGGCGCTCGCCCAGGGTGTGCAAATCCTGCGCGTGCACGACGTGGCGGCGACGCGGCAGGCGGCCGATACCTGGCTCGCGTCGATGACCGGGCTCGAGCCGTCCCGGCAGGGCTGGCGTGCGACGTGATGCCGAGGAGTGGCTGGCGCGGTCGTGCGCCGGCTTCTTGGGCGCTGAAAAGTGCGCTACAGCCTCGAAATCCTATTGGCATGGCACGGGCCGCGCGCCCGGCCCCACAGTCGAAGAGCACCCGCATGAGCGTCCGCCCGCCCGATCAGTGCCAGGACCTGTCCCAGGTCCGCGTCGAGATCGACAGGATCGACAAGGCCCTGGTCGATATGATCGGTGAGCGCCTCGGCTACGTCGAGCGCGCCTGGCAGCTCAAGTTCGCGTCCAACCAGGAGGCCAATGTTCCCTGGCGAAACCAGCAGGTGGTGGACCGGGTGCGGGCGCGGGCGGCCGAGCGCGGCGTGCCGCCGGACCTGTGCGAAGCGCTGTGGCGGCAGATGATCGGCTGGTTCATCCAGTACGAGGAAGAGAAGCTGCGCGACCAGATCGAGGCCAAGGCCGGCGGCGGGCCGGGCACAGCACGGTAATCTCGTGATCCCCCTCGTCACGCTGCTGCAGGCGAGCAAGGGCATCGCCGGCATTCCCCCCGAGATCCAGCCCGACGTCAGCCTCTGGCTGGTGCTTGGCTTCGCCGTGCTCAATCCGGCCGTGATCGCCGTAGCGTGGATGCTGGGGCGCAGGGCGGACGAGCGGGCTAAGCTGCTGGTCGCCGCATTCGCCGCAGCGATCGCCGGGGTTGCGCTGGTCTGGCTCGGCGCGCTGCTGCGGCTGCCGTTGTTCACGACCGCGGGCCGCGCCGG
>JAGWYG010000161.1 GCA_018969485.1 Chloroflexota bacterium | reverse complement strand
TACTGCGCCGATGAAGCCGGCGCCCGCCACGCCGACGCGCAGTCGTCGCGTCATGGCAACCTCCCGGGCTGCGCCGCATGGAGCGCCGCAGCGATCTGCCCGAGGACGATGTGCTCTTCGCCGGGCGCGAGGCAGTCGGGCGTCGCCGCGATGGTGTCCTCGCCCAGCGCCGCCACGGCGATCCGCGGCTCGCCCTGCCACAGCCGCTCGCGCAGCGCGGCGCCGGTCAGGCCGCAGCGCGCCGCATCGAGGGTCAGGAGCATCCGCGGGGTCGGCTGGCCCGCCTCATTGGGAAAGCCGCGCCGCGCGTCGATGCCCGGCAGTTGGCCTAGCTGCGCGATCCAGTGCGCCACGGTCGCCTCGAATCCGGCGATCCGGGCGCCGTGATCCTGCTGCAGGTACAGCTCCACCGCCACCATCAGCCCGACCAGCGCCTCGCGGCCAACCTTCATCGGCCGGCCGAGGCGCTGGTGCGGCGAAGCGTGCGCCCGACACGCCTCGATCAGGTCGGCGCGGCCGACGACCAGCCCGCTCGCCTGCGGGCCGGCGAGATCCTTGCCGCCGCTGAACACCGCCAGATCGGCGCCGAGCTCGCGCGTGAAACGCCACAGGTTCTCGGGCGGTGGCAGCTGCGCGGCGGCGTCGACGATCACCGGCACCCGATGCGCGTGCGCGATGGCCACGACGCGCTCGAGCGGCAATGCGCCGCCGCCCAGGTGCGCGCCGGCGACGTAGAGCACGGCGGCGGTGCGCGGCCCCAGCGCCGCCTCCAGCTCCCAGTCGAAGGTCTGGATCACATTGCCCACCGACACCAGCCGCGCGCCGGTCTGGCGCACCGCCAGATCGTACGGGATGCGGTGCGCGGTGTGGATGACGACCTCATCGGGGCATCCGGCCAGGCTGGGCAATCCGGCGATGCGGCCGAGCGATCCGCCGACGACACAGGCCAGCGTGCTGAGGAACAGCCCCGCCGCCGCGCCCGCACACACCAGCGCCGCCTCGTTGTGCGTCAGCGCCGCCAGCCGCCGCCCGATGGCGGTCTGCAGCTCGTGCATGTCGACGTACTGCCGCGCGGCGGCATCCATCGCGGCGCGGACCTCCGGCGCCATCAGCGAGCCGCCCAGCCGCGTCAGCCGGGCGTCGGCATTGATCACCGGGCGGACGCCCAGCTCGGCATAGCGGCTCACAGCTTCAGCGCCCCTTCGGCCAGACCCTTGAAGTACAGCCGCTGGATGAAGGCGAACACCACGATCCCGGGCGTGATCGTCAGCACATACACCGCGGCGATGCGCGGGAAGGCCCACTGCCCCATGCCCGAGTGCGCCGACGCCAGGACCACCGGCAGCGTCCGCACCGACTGGTCGTTGGTGAGCGTCACCGCCAGCAGGTACTCGCCCCACGCCGTCACGAAATTGACCATCGAGACGACGACGACGCCGTTCAGCAGCAGCGGCACCAGCACCAGCAGCAGCGTGCGCCATGGGCCACAGCCGTCGATGCGGCTCGCTTCGACCAGCTCGTGCGGGATCTGCTCGAAGATGCCACGCATGATCAGGATGCTGATCGCAAGATTGAGCGTGATGTAGGGGAAGACCAGCCCGATGACCGTGTTCATCAGGCCGAGCTGCCGCTGGATCTCGTAGATCGAGATCAGTGACAGCAGCCGCGTCGGGAAGAACAGCGAGGCGATCAGGATCCAGATGACGATGGCATGCCCGGGCAGGCGCACATGCACCAGCACATACCCGCCCAGAATCGCACACACCGTCGTGATGACGACGGTTGCCATCGTCACGAAGATGCTGTTCGCCATGTTCGCCGGCAGCGTGTTCACTTTGGTCAGCACGAAGCCATAGTGGCTGAAGTCGAACTGGCTGGGCCACATCTGCGTCGAGTACGATTCGTTGATCGGCTTGAACGACAGCAGCACGACCCACAGCACTGGCAGCAGAATGATCGCCATGAAGAAGACGATCACCAGGTGTTTCGCCAGCGGTGCCAGGCGGATCCGGCGACGATGATGCGGGGCAGCGATGGTGGCCATGAGCGTGATCCCCTAATCGCGCGAGCGGAACAGACGAAGCATGCCGACCACGAAGACCATCATCACCAGCGCGCCGATCCAGCCGATCGCCGAGGCATATCCCTGCAGCCAGTCGCCGATGCGGAACGCCAGATCGTACATGTAGACGGTCCAGCTGTATGTCGGCGACATCCGGTCGAACGCGCCGAAGATCAGGTATTCATCGATGACCGACATCGCCGTGCCGAAGCGCAGCACCACCAGCACCGAGAGGATGGGCAGCAGGCGGGGGACGATCACGTGCCAGAACAGTTGCCACTCGCTGGCGCCGTCGATCCGCCCCTGCTCGGACAGATCCTTCGGGATGGCCGCCAGCCCCGCAAGGAAGAACACCGTGTGGTATCCCAGCCCCCACCAGACCTCCATGATCACCACCGCAATGAGCGACAGCGGCGTGCCGCCGAGCCACTGTGGCGCCGTCTGGCGCGTGAACACCCCCAGCCATTCGACCAGGATGGTGTTGATCGGCCCGATCTGGAAGTCGTACAGCCATTTCCATAACACGAAGATCAACGGGCCAGGGATGACTGCCGGGATCAACAGGACCAGCCGGTAGATGAACGACAGCCACGGCGACTCGACGCGATCGATCAGGCCGGCCAGCATCAGCGGCAGCAGGATCGTCAGCGGCACGAACATCACGGTGAACTGGAACGCACGCCACAGGCCGGTGTACAGCAGTGGGTCTGCCAGGGCCTTCGCGTAGTTCTCGAGGCCGACGAACTCCGGCGGATTGATGTCGAGATACCGGTAGTCGGTGAAACTGAGGACGAAGACCCGCAGGATGGGGTAGACCTGCCAGCCAATGAAGAAGAATGCCGCGGGAACCAGGAACAGCCAGTTGGCGTAGTCGCTGCGTCGGTCGCCGAGTCGTCGGCCACGCGCAGGGTCGGCGCGGTGCGAGAGTGCTGGTGCCATGGTCGCTCCTTCGCGCAGGCCACCTGGGGCAGCGGCGGGGAACGGCTGCGGCTCCCCGCCATGGAACATCCTGCCGGACCACGGATGACGGTGATCTGGCTAACTGGCCTTCTGCAACTCGGCGGCCACGGCATCCTTGGCCTTCTGCAGCGCAGCCTTCGGATCCGACTCGGTGCCGGTGAGGAACTCTTCCCAGTACGGCTTGCCGATGATGAACTGCGTCAGGCCGAACAGGTGGTTGGTGATGCCCCGGGCGCGATCAAGCTGCTGGCGCACCAGACTGACGAATGGCTGCATCCAGGCGGGCTGGCTGCCCTCCCAGCCGGCATACACCGACTTGTACGGCGGCAACTGGCCCGGGTGCGCCGTCGCCGAGCCGGCGATCGAATCCTGCCAGATCTTCTGGTCGTAGGTCAGCGAACGAATATACTCGACGGCCTTGTCCTTGTTCTGGCCATACTTGAACAGACAGGCACCGGTCGTCCAGAACACCGTCGACCCCTCGCCATCGGCGAACTTCGGCAGACCGGCCATCTGCAGCTTGTCCGAGAAGCCGCCGGTCTGGGCGAAGCGCAACGGCGCGTTGAAGTACTTGGTGTAGTAGGCGACCTGCTGCGCCGCGAACGCTGCCTCGTCGGGCGTGTTGTTGACGCCACCGTCGGTGGTGCCTTCGTTGAGGATGTCGGGATTGGCGAGATCCATGATGTTCTTCATCAGAATCAGCGCCTCGACGGCTGCATCGCTGGTGAAGTCGAACAGGCCTTCGGCGGTGTAGACATCGCTGCTCTGGCTGTGGGTGAACGGCGCGATCGAGCGCCAGCCGCGTGCGTCGAACGTGGCGCCGTACGGCGATGCACCCGAATCGACCACCGCCTTGGCATTCGCCAGATACTCATCCCAGGTGGTCGGGACGCTGCTGATCCCCGCCGTGTCGGTCAGGCCCGAGTTCCACGACATGCCGATGACGTCGAGCAGGAACGGCCACGAGTACAGCTTGCCGTCGACGGTGCACTCCGCGCGGAT
Source organism: Chloroflexota bacterium (assembly GCA_018969485.1). Taxonomy (GTDB): domain Bacteria; phylum Chloroflexota; class Chloroflexia; order Chloroflexales; family Roseiflexaceae; genus CAIQIY01. The sequence goes on along the minus strand of JAGWYG010000161.1, from coordinate 504 downwards.
CGACGGGATGAAGTCGTCGAGCACGTCCTTGGGGATGTAGTTGTCCCACGGCTCGATCACATCGGCCTTGATCAACTGGGTCATCTCGACGAACGGCGTCATGCCGACGTAGACGTCCCAGGTGCTCTCCTTGTTCTTGCCCTCGGCCACGAAGCGCTCGATGCCGAAACCTTCGACCGGGGCGATCTGGAAGTTGAGCCCGTCGAAGTTCTTGTTGACCTCGGGGATGCTCGGGTGCAGGTCGACGATCCACTGGTAGAAGGACGGCGTGAGCGGCCGGGACGACGTGCCGGCGCCTGGTGCGCCGGGCAAGCCGCCGCAGGCGGCCAGCAACGCGCCCGATGCCGTGGCGGCGGTCCCCAGGGCGAACATGCGGAGGAACTGGCGACGGCTGAGCGTGGCGTCGGAAGCGCCACCGGTCTGGACGGATCGTTCGTTGGTCTCCATCCGTGTCTCCTCGTGCGCAAACTGAGCCGAGATGGAATATGTGCGCGGTGATCGCGA
>JAGWYG010000047.1 GCA_018969485.1 Chloroflexota bacterium | reverse complement strand
CGCACCACGCGGGTCGCCCGGTCGGTGTGCAGCGTATAGCTGGTGCCATCGACCTCGAGCGTCACGCGGAAGCCGGGCGTGATCACCGCGGGGTACATCCGGTCGGGCTGCGGGCAGCCCAGGCTGCCGTCGGGCCAGTCCACCGCCTCGACGGCGCGGATGGCGACGGCCTCGGGCGGCCGGCCGAGCTCGTCGGCCAGCGCACGCTGCGCCAGCCTCACCGGCTCGGGCACGGCGGCCGGCGTCGCGGCGCCGGGGGCGGCGCCAGCGCCGCAGGCGCTGAGCCAGCATGCCGCCAGCGCCAACGAGAGCACCGCAGGGCCGCGCCAGCACCAGCGCGATGACGTCGGACGGCGCGATGATGTGCGGTCGATCTCCATGATTTGCCTCCCCCGGCATCGGCGTGCTATGCTGTAGCCAGCGCATGCATTCTAGCATCTCCGTTGTGCGCATGCCGGTCATGCCCGCCGCCGATCGGGCAATCGGCGTCGAATATGGCTACAGGAAGGGCGTATGATCCCGCAGATCATCGATCTCGCTCGCCAGGCTGGCGCGCTGCTCATCGAAGGGCTGCGACGTGGCCCCGAAACCCAACTCAAGAGCGCCTACGAAGTGGTGACGGACATCGATCGCGCCAGCGAGGCGCTGATCGTCGGGTCTCTGCGCCGCGATTTCCCCGACATCGACATCATCGCCGAAGAGGGTAGCCGCTACGAGCGGGGTGCATCGACATGCTGGCTGATCGATCCGCTCGATGGCACCAACAACTACGCCCACGGCTTTCCCTTCTTCGCCGTCTCGATCGCACTGGTGCGCGAGCGCGACCCCATTCTCGGCGTGATCTACGATCCGCTCCGCGACGAGATGTTCGTCGCCAGTGCCGGCGCCGGCGCCTGGTGCAACGATCGCCCCATCCGCGTCTCGCGTACGCCGACGCTGGCTGCCGCGCTGCTCTCGACCGGCTTTCCGTACGACTATGCGACGACGCCCGACAACAACCTTCGGCAGTTCGATCGCCTGCAAGCCTGCACCCAGGGTGTGCGCCGCGCGGGCGCCGCTGCGCTGGATCTGGCCTACGTCGCCCATGGCCGCCTCGATGGCCACTGGGAGCGGCACCTCAACCCGTGGGATTCCGCGGCCGGCGCCCTGCTGGTGCGCGAGGCCGGCGGTCGCGTCTCGACGTGGGCCGGCACGACGTGGAACCCCTGGAGCGATCGTCTGGTGGCGTCTAATGGCAGCATCCACGCAGCGTTGGTCGCAGTGCTCGCTGATCAGGGGTGATCATCAGATCTGTGACTGAATGACTGTCGTCGATGCGAAACAATCGTTTGGGGAATCAATATGGCATACTACATCGAAAATGTCCTCAATGGTGCTGTACTCAGTGCAAAGCGGCCAATCATCAATGAGTATTTTTTGTCATCATACATGATGGCGATTTATGATGGTTGTGAATTTGGTTGCCCATACTGCGACGGATGGAGCTATCACAGTCGGCCATTCAACGAGACGGTGCGCGTTCCGGTGAATTTGCCCGATCGACTCGAGGAAGAGCTGGAGCACATCGACCGTGGTGACGTCATCGCGATCACATCGTTGACCGACCCATATCAGCCGGCCGAGAACATGTACCGCATGACCCGTCAGGTGCTACGCATCTTTGCCGACCGTGGCCAGCCATGCGTGCTGATGACCAAGAGCCACACCGTTGTGGAAGATCTGGTCCTGCTGGAGCGGATCAACGCCCAGTCGCTGGCGATGGTGGTCTTTTCGGTGCTCACCGTCGACCCCAACCTGTCGGAAAAGCTGGAGGATAAATCCTCGGTGCCGGCGCTGCGCCTCGAAGCCATCGCCGCACTGCGGCGCGCTGGCATCCCGGTTGGTGTGGCGATGATTCCGATCGTGCCGTACGTCACTGATACGGACATGCAGCTCAACAACACACTGCGCGCGATCGCGGCAGCCGGGGCCAACTTTGTCTTCTGGGAGTATCTGCACATTCCCGACGACCGGCACCGTTCGCGGGTCAACGACATGCTCGCACGCATCGGCCGGTATCCGCCGAGCTATTACCGTGATTTATACGGCAATCGTGTCGCAGTCGACGACATGTACCGTCATGAGCGCGACCTCGCCGTGCTGTCGCGCTGTGACCACATGGGGCTCTCGGTGCGGGCGCCGCACCGCATCTATGCCGGCAAGCTCCGGCCGGCCAACGAGGCAGCGCTGTTGCTCAGGCACACTGCCTACTTCGACACGTTGCAGAACCGCACCCACATGGCCGCGCAGGGGCGTGCGCTGGCCGACGCGCTCTACCGGGGCACCGCGACGGAGGAGATGATCGCGGCAAGCCCGCTGTCGATTCAGGTGCGCGAAATCATGCGCCGCGCGACGCTCGATGAGGCGCGGTGAGCGGCAGGTAAGCCGACGCGCGGCTCACCAGGTGGCCGTGCGCGCCTCGGCCACCGCCGCCGCGCCGGCGATGTCGCGCACCACCGCATCGGGAGCGATGCGGCGCACCAGCGACGAGAGCACCGCTCCCGGGCCGATCTCGACGAACGCCCCGACGCCGCCGCCGGCCATCTGCTGCACCATCGTCGTCCAGCGGACCGGCGATGTCACCTGCATGATCAACTCGTGGCGGATGGCGTCGGCGGTATGCAGTGGCGTGCCGGTGACGTTGGCGAAGACCGGCACGCGTGGCTCGTGGATCGGCGCATCGCGCAGCAGGTGTGCCATCTCGGTGGCAGCGGCGGCCATCACCGGCGAATGGAACGCCGCGCTGACCTTGAGCGGAATCACCCGCCGCGCACCCGCCGCACGCGCGTCGGCGCTCGCCCGCGCGAGACCGGCGGCCGTACCACTGATCACCAGTTGGCCGGGCGCATTTTCGTTGGCAACCACCACCAGTCCGGCTTCGTCGGATGCCCGTCGGCAGATGGCGGCCAGCGCCTCGAAGTCCATCCCTAAGACCGCCGCCATGCCGCCCTCGCTCGCCGCAGCCATCAATTCGCCGCGGCGCCGCACCAGGCGCACGGCGGTCGTCAGATCGAGCGCGCCGGCAGCAACCACCGCCGTATACTCGCCGAGGCTATGCCCGGCGACGCACGATGCCCGCCGCACGACATACTCCACCGGCGCCACATCGTCGGCCAGCGCCGCCAAGGTCGCGACGCACGTCGTCAGCAACGCCGGCTGCGCCTGTTCGGTCGCCGTCAGATGATCGGCCGGCCCCTCGAAGCAGACCGTGCTGAGGGCAAACCCGAGGGTTGCATCTGCAGCATCGAACACCGCACGCGCCGCCGCCGAGGACGCATACAGATCACGCCCCATTCCGACCGCCTGGGACCCCTGGCCGGGGAAGATCAACGCAGTGCTCATCGCATCCTCACCCCTGCGAGGCCGGCGCCCCCCAGCGCACGACCGCCGAGGCCCACGTCAGGCCGGCGCCGAAGGCGGTCAGCAGGATCGTATCGCCCTGACGCAGCCGGCCGTGCGTCGCCGCCTCGACCAGCGCGATCGGAATGGTAGCCGCCGAGGTGTTGCCGTAGCGATCGAGATTGACGAACACGCGCTCCATCGAGATGCCCAGGCGCTTTGCCGTCGCCTCGATGATGCGCAGATTGGCCTGATGAGGCACGATCAGGTCGATGTCGTCGGTCGTCAGCCCGGCCGCCGCGATCACGCGCTGCGACGAGTCGCCCATGCCGCGCACCGCCAGTTTGAACACATCGCGGCCGTTCATATGGACATACTGGCGGCCGCACGCGAGCAACTCCGGCGTCAGGCGCAGCGCCGTCCCGCCAGCGTCGACCGCGAGCAGATCGGCATGCTCGCCGGCGGCGCCGAGCTCGCCGTGCAACAGCCCGGTCGGCTCGGTGCTCGGCTGGAGCACCACCGCACCGGCGCCGTCGCCGAACAGCACACAGGTATTGCGATCGCTCCAGTCGACATAGTGCGTCAGGATCTCTGCGGCGACGAGCAGGACATTGCGCGCGGCGCCGCTGCGGATCATGCTGGTCGCGACGGTCAGGCCGTAGATGAACCCACTGCAGGCGGCAACCACGTCGAAGGCTGCCGCGCGGGCGATCCCCAGGTTGGCCTGGACCAGACACGCCGTCGCCGGCAGCGGCTGGTCGGGCGTGCAGGTCGCCACGATCACCAGATCGATGTCGCCGGGGGCGAGGCCGGCCATCGCCAGCGCCCGTCGCCCCGCCTCGGTGCCGAACGTCGAGGTGCGCTCGCCCGGCACGGCGACGCGCCGCTCGCGAATGCCGGTGCGGGTCACGATCCATTCGTCGGACGTCTCGACGAGCTGCTCCAGATCGGCGTTGGTCACGACGCGCTCGGGTACCGCCATCCCCCAACCCGTGATCGCTGCATATGCTGTCATCGTGGCTCGCTCAGGCTACGCTCACGGCCTGCATCCGGTAGTGCCGGCGATGAGCCGGCGGATCACTCCTCGTCGTCGGTGGTCGGGCGGGCGATCGCGATCACCTGGCGCCCGCGATACATGCCACACGCGCGACAGACGCGGTGCGCGCGCATCAGTTGCGCACAGTTGGCGCAGGTCACCAGCGTCGGTGCATCGAGGCGCTGGTGCTGGCGGCGGTTCCCGCGGCGGTGGCGCGAGACTTTGGTTTTTGGTGCGGCACCCATGATCCAGTCAGATCCTTTCTGTGTCAGTCGTCCAACAGCGCTCGCAGCGCCGCGAATCGATCATCACCACGGTGTTCCTGGCATGTGCACGGCGTGACGTTACGATCGACGCCGCACGATGCACAGAGCCCGAGGCACTCGGGCTTACATAAGGGACGCATCGGCATGGCGATCAGCGCATACTCGCGGATCGCCTCGCCGAGATCGAGCATGTGATTCTCGCTGATGAAGAACGGATCATCTTCATCGGGCGGCGGCAGCGGCATACCAGTGTTGACCTCGACGCGCGCATGGAACTCGTCGCGGAATGCCAGGCTGAGCGACTCCGCCACTGCGGCCAGGCAGCGAATGCATTCGAGGTCGACGACGCCCGCGGCGCGCGCGTCAGCGAGTACGCCGCTGGCAGTGCGCGTCAGGCGCACCACGCCACGCACATCGCGCAACACGAGCGCGCCGTCGAGCTCGAGCGCCGGCTCGGCGAATTCGTAGTTGCGCCGCCCGCCGATGTCTTCGCGGAGCAACTGGGCGACGTTGAACGTCAGGTCGGGCCGGGTGGCTCGCGGCACCATAGACGTGATCCTTCATGACACAAGCCCGGATTATAGGCGACGACGTGACGATGTGTCAAGTCACCGACGCCGCTCACGCAGGTCTGCGAGTCCCTTCTGGATGCTCGTCAGGATCGGCGAGAGCCGACGCTCCATGTCCTCGAGCACCTGACGCGCGTACTCGTCGGCGCCGTCATGGATCGCGTCGGCGTCGCGACGCGCCTGGTCGAGCAGGCGCGCGCGCTCGATCTCGACGGCCGCCGTCAGGCCCTTCTCATCGAGCGTCTGCTGCACGACGTGATTGGCCTGGCCGAGGAGCCGCTCCTGCTCGGAGATGAGCCGGCGCGCACGCTTGAGTTCGTCGGGGACGGCCCCCCGCAGCCGATCGATGATGTCGGTGAGGCGATGCTCATCCACAATGATCTTGCTGCTGAACGGAACCCGCCGCGCATCGGCGAGCGCTTCCTCAAGTTCATCTAGCAGACGATCAAGCTCGATGTCAGATCACCCCCTCCTCGGTGGCGGTCGCCGCATGCGACGATGCGCTCTGGCTCGCCGGCTCATGCCTCGGCTCCGACGTTGCGCAGCGCCGCTGCGACGTGGGGCGGCACCAGCGATGTGACGTCTCCTCCCAGTGCCGCGATCTCGCGGACGATGCTGGCACTGCAGGCGGCGTGATGGGGCGCGGCGATGAGGAAGAAGGTCTCGATGTCCGGCGCCATGACGCGGTTGTGCTGTGCGATCGGCTGTTCGGCGGCGAGATCGGCCGGTGAGCGTAGCCCACGGACGATGACGCTGGCTCCGATGGCCCGGGCGTAGTCGACGGTCAGGGTGTGATAGGGCTGCACGTCGACCCGCGCCAGCCCGCTGGTGGCTTCGCGGAGCAACGCCACGCGCTGCGCTCCGTCGAAGCGCAGCCGGCGGTTGGGCCGGTCGAAGACCGCGACGACCAGACGGTCGAAGTGCGGCGCGGCACGCGCGATGATGTCGAGGTGCCCGTAGGTGACCGGATCGAAGCTGCCGGGATAGAGTGCAGTCCTCATCGTGGCCTCGTGCTGAATCGCATGCCTGGCCACTCACGCGTCGCCGGCCGCGCCGCGGTCGTGGTGGTAGATCGAGAAGCATGAGTCGCCGAGACGGCGCAGTTTGATCCGGCGAAGCGTGCCATAGCCGTCCTCGAGCGTCACGCGCGGCGAATGTCCTACGATCAGCACGCCCTCGCCGCCGAGCAGTCCCGACGATGCGATCGTGGCGATCGTCTCGGGGATGTGCGGATCGGCGTAGGGCGGATCCATCATCAGTATATCATAGGAGTGCTGGGGACGGTGCGTGGCGAGAAAGCGCTCGACCGGCGACTGGATCACGCGGGCGCGCCCGGCGAGCCGGGTGTGTGCGAGATTGTCGGCGATGACGCGGCACACGTGGGCCCGCTGTTCGACAAAATCGGCCCATGCCGCCCCGCGCGAGAGGCATTCGATCCCGATGGCGCCGCTGCCGGCGTACAGGTCGAGCACCCGGCCGCGCAACGGGCCGTATCCCTCGAGGACCGAGAAGAGCGCTTCCTTGACGCGATCCAGCATCGGCCGCGTCCCCAGATCGCTCGGCGCTCGCAGACGGTGACCTTTGGCGCTTCCGGTGATGACGCGCATCGTGTCTGGGTCTCCTCCGTGTTCAGAATCAGATGCCGTGGCTCAGCCGTGCTGCCAGGATCTCGGGCAGGCCGGCGGCGCGCATCTGCTGCTGCGTCGCCGCGACGTCGTATGCCTGACGTGCGAAGCTGATGGTGTTGCGCCCGGTATCGAAGATGGCATAGGCGGCGCGTGGATCGCGATCGCGCGGCTGGCCGACGCTGCCGGGGTTGATGATGTAGCGCTGCTGCGGATCGCCGAGCGTGATGACGTGGCCGTCGCTGATCGGCGAGAGTTGCTCGATGGTGCCGTCGGGGTGCCGGGTGAAGGCGAGTGGCAGGTGCGAGTGACCGACCAGGCAGAGTTGGCCGGTGAATGCGGCGAAGCTCCGGCGCGCCTGGGACCATGTCAGCAGATACTCCCAGACGGGATCGATCGGGCTGCCGTGCGCCAGGGTTGTGCGCTCATCGACGACGCGCTGCGATGGGAGCGCGTCGAGCCATTGGCGCGATGCGGCGTTGAGTTGCTGGCCGTTCCAGCGATTGGCGGCACTGGCGACCGGATTGAAGATCGCCAGGTCCACCCGGCCGATGCATGCCAGGTCGTGGTTGCCCGAGAGCGCGACGACGTGGTGGCCGCTGAGCCGCTCGACGCATTCGTTGGGCTGCGGCCCGTAGCCGATCGTGTCGCCCAGGCACCAGATCGCATCGTGCTCGCCACATCCCGCCAGCACGGCGTCGAGCGCGACGAGATTGGAGTGGATGTCCGAGAGGATGACGATGCGCATGGCTTCTCCGTCAACTCGCCGACTCTCGCCAGATGACACCGGTGCCCCGCCATTGCATGGCTGGACGGATCTATAATGGTGGCGGGCATTCCTGAGCCGCTCCTGGTATGGTCAGACGCATCGGAAGGCGACGAACGCGTATGGGTGATCCGGCACCGCATTGCCCATTCCTTGGCTTGAAACAGAACCGGGCGATCCGCTTCGCGTCGCCGACGCCGGCACACCGCTGCTATCTCGGTGGCGATGCGGTGGAGATTCCGGTGGATCAGCGCGCCTTCTGCCTGTCGGCACAGTTTCATCGCTGCCCATTATACGAAGGGATGCGGGTATCGGCAACGGAGCGCGGCGCAGAGGCTGGCGCACGGTCGCGGGTCGCTGCGCCGATGCGGGTGGACCCGATCGATCGCGCGACGGGCGGTGCCCGCCGCCTGCCGCGCCAACTCCCGCTGGTGCTGGCTGCCACCGCGCTCCTGGCGATGGTGCTGGTCGCGGGCGGCGTTTTGCTGCTGCCGACGCTGCTGTCTGGTCGCGCTGTGGCGGTGGACGACGCGCCGACGCGCGTGGCCGATGCTGCGGCGCCTGCCGTACCACGAGGTACTGGCTTCGCGGCGACGGTCACGGAACTGGCGACCGGCCCCGGCGGTGAGCAGCCGGCGCTGCTGCCACCTGTTGTGCCGACTGATGCTGTGGTGCGGCCGCAGATGACCCGGGCGCTTGAGATCGCCACGGCGACGCCAGCAGCCGCCACGGCGACGCCAGCAGCCGCCACGGCGACGCCAGCAGCCGCCACGGCGACACCAGCAGCCGCCACGGCGACGCCAGCAGCCGCCACGGCGACGCCACCGGCAGTGGCCAGCGCGCCAACCCTGGCCTGGCTCTATTTCCAGGACATCACCGGCACCGTGCTGACGCCGGCACAGCGCGTGGTACAGCCGGGCGAGCGAGGCCTTGCCGAAGCCGTGCTCGGCGCGCTGATCGCTGGCCCGCGCGGACAGTTGCAGCCGGTGCTGAACCGCGAGGCGCGCATCAACGCATTTACCGTCGACGGTGACACCGCGATCATCGACCTCGACCGCGAACCATGGCTCGGCGATCCGACGCGCGGCTTCGATGCGATCGTGCTGACGCTCACCCACATCGCGCCCATCGCGCGGGTCGAGCTGCGCGTCAACGGGGCCACGGTGATCGGGGCGACCGCACGGCCGCTGCTGAATCCGATCAACCCTGCCGGCGTGCCGAATGACGTGACCGTCACGACATACCTGCCGCTGTATGCCTTCTCGATCGACGGCACCCACACCATCCGCTTCACCTGGCTCGTGCCGAAGACGCGCCAACCGGCGGCCGAGACGGTCGAGGCGCTGCTCGCGGGGATTCCCGGGTATGCGCCGATCCTGGCCCAGGCGCTGCCATCGAACACGGTGTTACGTGGCGTCACCATCGAATCGGCCATCGCGACCATCAACCTGTCATCGGCGTTTGGCGATGCCCCCGACCGCTCGGCCGCCGTGCGGGTGCTGGTCGAATCGCTCACCAGCTTTCCGAGCATCCAGGGCGTCACGATCCTCGTCGAGGGCCGGCCGCTCGAGCAGCTCTGGGGCGAGGGTTTCATCGGGCCATTCGTGCGGCCGATCATCAACCACGATCCGTGATCCGCCCCCGTCGCGATCGCGACGCATGCCGGCGGCGACACCGGCGCGGGTGTGACGACATCCCGTGGTATAGTGGCGTGGCACCGACGCGCCGCGCGGGCGGCCGCGTGCCCGGCGCGTGACACTGGCGCTGACGGTGGAGACAGACCGGGCGAGGTGTGATGATGCATACCCTTGAGTCGATGTTCTCACTGGCCGGCAAGACCGCCATCGTGACCGGCGGCACCGGAGTGCTCGGCAGCGCGATGGCGCACGGCCTGGCGGCGGCGGGCGCGCGCGTCGGCGTGCTGGGGCGCCGCCGTACGCAGGCCGAGGCGCTGGTGGCAGCGATCGCAGCGGCGGGCGGGGCGGCGCTGGCGCTGACCGCCGACGTGCTCGACCGCGAGCAGCTGGTGGCGGCCCGTGAGCTGGTGCTCCACGAGTGGGGGGCGATCGACATCCTGGTGAATGCTGCCGGTGGCAACATGCCCGGCGCGACCATCCCGCCGGGTGGCTCGTTCTTCGGCCTCGATCACGATGCGTTGCGTCAGGTGATCGATCTGAACCTGTCCGGCACGCTGCTGCCGATCCAGCTGATCGCCGAGGCGATGGCCGCGCAGCGCGCCGGCGTGATCATCAATATCTCCAGCATGGCGGCCCAACGGACGATCACCCGCGTCGTCGGCTACAGCGCCGCCAAGGCGGCCGTCGAGAACCTGACCCGCTGGCTGGCGGTCGAGCTGGCGGCGCGCTATGGCGAAGGGCTGCGCGTCAATGCCATCGCACCCGGGTTCTTCATCGGCGAACAGAACCGCCGGCTGCTGCTCGATGACCAGGGGCAGCCGACGCCGCGCGGCGCGACGATCATCGCGCACACTCCCGCGGGCCGCTTCGGCCGCGCCGATGAACTGATCAGTACGCTCGTGTGGCTGTGCGGCCCGGGCGCCACGTTCGTCAACGGCGTCGTGGTGCCGGTCGATGGCGGCTTCAGCGCCTTCAGCGGCGTGTGAGGAGGCCGCCGTGCTCGAACCACCGGCGCTCGACGATGCGGCATTGCTGCAGCATGTGGCCCAGCACTACCATCTGGCGGTCGACCGGCTGACATTTCTGCCGCTCGGCGCCGATCTCGCGACCGCGGTCTATCGCGCCGACGGCGCGACCGGGCCGTACTACGTGAAGCTGCGGCGTGCGCCATGGCTCGACGCCAGCGGCAGCATTCCGCTCCAGCTCGCCGCACGCGGGGTTGGCCAGGTGATCGCGCCGCGCATGCCGTTCGGCAGCAGCGTGCCCTGGAGCACCTTCGGCGAGCATCGCGTCAGCGTCGCGCCCTACGTCGTCGGCCGCTCCGGCTGGGACATCGCGCTCGACGATGCGCAGTGGGCCATGCTCGGCGCGGTCGTGCGGCAATTGCACCAGCTGCCCATCCCGGCCGGCCTGCCGCGCGAGCAGTTCAGCGGCCGGTGGCGCATCCGGGTGGCGACGTTGTGCGTCGCCGCGCCGACGCCGGTCGACGCCGCCGCCGCCGCGCTGCTGGCGCTGATCCGCGAGCGGCGCGCCACGATCACGGCGCTGGTCGGGCAATCGCGTGCGTGGCTGCGCGAGGCGGTGATCGGCGCCGCCGTCGTGTGCCATGCCGACCTGCACGCCGGCAATGTGCTGCTGGGCACCGACGGCAGCCTCTATGTGGTCGATTGGGACACGCTGGTTGCCGCGCCGATCGAGCGCGACCTGATGTTCGTCGGTGCCGGGATCGGCGTCCACTGGGGTCCGTCGCCGGCGCAGCAGGCGTTCTTCGCCGGCTACGGAACCGCCACGCCCGATCCGCGCCTGATCGGCTACTACCGCATCGAGCGCATCCTCGAGGACATCGCCGTGACCGCCGACGCGCTCTTCGGCAGCAGCGCCGGCGGGAGCGACCGTCAGGCGATGGTCGAACAGCTCGCCGCCCAGTTTGCCCCAGGCGGCGTCGTCGATCTCGCCCGCGCCACCTGAACGATGCATGCGCCGCCGCATCACGCACGCGCATCCCGGGCGCGGCGCTCGTACGCCACCAGCGAGAGGAACTCGTACGCGACCTGTGCCGCCAGCTGGGCAGTCAGCTGCGCGTGGTCGAACGCCGGCAGCACCTCGACGACATCGGCGCCGACCCAGTCGATGCCGGTGCAGGCGCGCAGCAGCTGCAGGCCCTGATGCGACGTCGGGCCGCCGATCTCGGGCGTGCCGGTGCCAGGCGCGAACGCCGGGTCGATGAAGTCGATATCGAACGACAGGAACGCCCGGGCATCGCCGACCGTGGCGCGCACGCGTGCGCCAATCTCCCCTGGTGGATGCCGCAGCACCTCGGTGGTCGTCATCACGGTGAACCCGAGATCGCGCGCGTCGTGCAGATCGCCGGCGGCGAACAATGGGCCGCGCATGCCCAGCTGAATGGACCGCTCGGGGCGCAGCAGGCCCTCCTCGACGGCGCGGCGGAATGGCGTGCCGTGGGTGTAGCGCTGCGTGCCGTAGTAGCAATCCCACACGTCGCCATGCGAGTCGAACTGCACCAGCGCCAGTGGCCCGTGGACCGCCGCGAGCGCACGCAATTCGGCCAGCGCGATGCTGTGGTCGCCACCGAGGCCGAGCGTGATCACGCCGGCGGCCGCCAGCGGCTGTAGCAGCGTGGTGATCGCCGCGTAGCTCGGCTCGATGAAGCCGGGAACGACCGCCGCGTCGCCGTAGTCGATCACCGAGAGGATGTCGAAGACTGCGACGTCGAGTTCGTGGTTGAACGGGCGCAGCAACGCCGAGGCCGAGCGGATCGCCTCGGGGCCGAAGCGTGCCCCGACGCGGTAGGTGGCGCCGGTGTCGAACGGCAGACCGACCACTGCGACATCGACGTCGGCGGTGGCCTGGACATGGGGCAGGCGGGCGAAGGTGCGTATGCCGGTGAAGCGCGGCGACGCAAGCGAATCGGCGGGGCGGTAGCGTGGTGGCATGGCAGGCCTCCTCCGTGCGGTGATCAGCGAATGCGCCGGGCCGCGAGATCGCGCAGCGCCGCCTGTGCGGCATGGTAGCCGCACAGCCCGTGAACTCCCGGGCCAGGCGGCGTCGATGCCGAGCACAGGTAGACGCCGGGGATCGACGTGTGATACGGGCGCAAGACGCGCGTCGGCCGGCGAAACAGCTGCACCAGATCGGTGCGGCCGCCGGTGATGTCGCCGCCGACCAGATTGGCATTGAGCGCCGCCAGCGCCGAGGGCGTATGGCTCACCCGGGCGATGATGCGCTCGCGGAACCCCGGCGCGAAGCGCTCGATCTGCGCCTCGATCGCCGCCGTACGGTCGGTGTCGTCGCCGAATGGCACATGGCCATATGCCCACGCGGTGTGGTATCCCGCCGGCGCACGCTGCGGATCGAACCGGCTTGGCTGCGCCAGCAGCACGTACGGATCAGCGCTGTGACGGCCGGCGTCGGTCAGGCGCTCGGATCGCGCGATGGCAGCAGCGCTGCCGCCCAGATGCAGCGTGCCAGCATGGTGGCAGGCCGGATCGCGCCACGGGATGCCATCGGCCAGCGCCCAGTCGACCTTGAGGACGCCACTGGCGTGACGAACGCGCTGCAGCGCGGCGCGCTCGCCCGGCGCGAGCCGGTCGCCGGCCACCTCGATCAGGCCGCGCGGGCTGAGGTCCAGCAGCGTCAGGCGGGCGCGCGGCAGTTCGTCGAGGCTGGTGATCGCCCGGCCGGTGACGATCGTGCCACCGAGCGAGTGCAGCAGCGCGCCGAGCGCCCGCGCCAGGCTGCCGGCACCACCCGCCGGCATCGGCCAGCCGACCGCGTGGCCGAGCATCCCGAGCATCAGGCCGAATGCCGCGCTCGGCACCGCCTCGAGCGGCAGGCAGGCGTGGGCACAGAGTCCGGCCAGCAGCGCTCGCGCCGGCTCGTCGGTGAACCACGCGCGACCGAGCAGGGCTGCCGGCCAGAGTGCGCGCAGGCCGAACGCAGCGCTGGCCAGCGGATGCCGCGGCACGCGCAGCGGCCCGAGCAGGTCGCGGACGATCGGCTGCCAGTTGCGTACCAGCGGCGTCATCAGCTGATGCCAGCGGCGCGCATCGCCGCCCAGCGACGTGCCGCTCGCCGCGATGCTGCGCTCCAGCCGCGCCGCCGGCCGATCGTCCAGCGGATGGACGACCGGCATCGGCGGGTGTATCCAGCGTACGCCGAACCGCGCCAGCGGCAATGCGCGCATCACCGGCGAGCCAACGCCCAGCGGATGCACCGCCGAGCCCAGATCGTGCACGAAGCCCGGGCGCGTCAGCGGCGCCGAACGCAGCGCACCACCGATCTCGTCGGCCGCCTCGAACACCATCACCCGCAGGCCGTGCCGCGCCAGCGTGATCGCCGCCACCAGGCCATTCGGGCCGCTGCCGACGACCACCGCGTCGGGGAGCGGCGATCCGGTCATCCCGGCAGCACCTGCCATCATCGATACCCTCCGCTGCTGCCGGTCACCCGGCGATGCTCCCGGCCACGCATCCTGATGGCCGCCACGCCGCTCAGATCAGCGGCAGCCGATCGAACGCATACGCATCATAGCGTCGGCGGTGATGCTCGAACAACCACTCCTCGAAGGCGATGCTGCCGATCGTGCGCAGGTGCAGATACTCCGACCGGTAGATCGGCACCAGCCATATCACCTGGATCAGGACCTCCGGGCGGTCGATCCGGCTGAACGCATCCGCCTGGTATAGCCGCTGGTCATCGAGGAATGGCAGGCTGCAGTAGAGGTACTCCATGCCCGAGCCGGCCACCACTGGCTCGCCGATCGGCAGCACGAAGCCCACGCCGATCTCGCGGCCATGCAGCTGGGGATATTCGCTGACCAGCAGCAGCAATTCGCAGACCGCCGCCTCGTGGTCCTCCGGCGCATGGATGAGGTATTCGTGTCGCACGCCCCGCGCATCGCCGATGCCTGCCGCACTGTGCGGGATCGGCCGATAGCTCGCGCCGAGCGTGCAGTACGTCTGATACAGCGGGTTCTGGCGATACGTCAGCACCGAGAACCATGGCGAGACCGGCAGCGTCCCGGGCGGCGCATCGGCGGGCGGCGGCTGGCGCACGAGATGCTGCGGCGGCCCCTTCCAGCGCAGATAGTGCTCGAAGACCGTCGCCGCCGGATCGCCGGACTGCTCGCGCGCCGCCACCAGGCTCTTGATGAAACTGACCGAGTCGATGGTCATGTCGCCTCTCACCGCTGCCGCGTGGCCGGGAGCTCACGGAACCAGCCACGCATCGCGCACATCACTCCCCAGCACCACCACGATGTCGACGCCACGCCCCTGGGGCGGCGCGCGGTCGTCGATCTCGGTGATGATCTGCGCGTCATCCAGTTCCAGCACCTCGGCGAGACGCTGACGCGTCATCGGATGATCGCCGAAGTCGTAGATCAGCGTCCTGGTCGCCGTCGAACTGAGCGTCTCGGGATCGACGCAGGTGAAGCGCTGCTGGCGCAGAAAGGTGGTCATGCGCCCGGCGACGCCGTTGATCGCCGCGGCGTTGAGCACCTGCACGCGCGCCTGCTCGCTGTCGGGGGGCACCACGACGAAGGCGACCCGCTCGGCGCCACGCGGCGGCGCCTGCCAGGCCGGCAGCGCCGTCGCCGGCAACGCCGTGGCCGATGGCTCCTGCTCCTCGGGGACCGGAACGCTGGTGGTGCGGGTCAGCCAGGCCACCGGATCGCGCCAGCGCGCGATCAGGCGCGTCAGATCGGCCCGATTCCACACGATCGTCGAGCCGTCCTCGCGATCGACGGCGACGTCGGCCGGGTTGACGCTCAGCTGCTGGATGCGCTCGGTCGACAGATCGCCAGAGAAGCGCGCCAGCTCACCCATCGCCCGCAGGTCGTCGATCGGCAGCGTCGTGCGGACATTACCCGCCAGCACCTCGAGCCAGCGCGGCAGCAGCGCGACGTTCGCGAAGATGCCACGCTGCCGTACGTGCGCGAACAGTGCGCGCAGCACTTGCTGTTGCCGCAGGCTACGATCAAAATCGCTCGACGCGTGTCTGGTCCGTGCATACACCAGCGCCATGCGCCCGTCGAGGGTCTGCAGCCCCGGCGCGATGTAGATCCGCTCGACCCCATACTGCTCGGTCGGAAACTCGGCATCGAAGACGGGCGCCTGGGCATCGATGGTGATGCCGCCGACGCTGTCGACCAGCCGCTCGAATCCCATGAAGTCGACTTGGGCGATGTAATCGATACGGACGCCGAGGAAGCGCTCGACGGTCTCGGCTGCATAGGCGCCGCCGGCGGCGTCGGGGCTGGTGTCGGCGCCGTAGAGCGTCGCGGCATTGGCGTAGCCGTAGCCATACGCGCTGTTGATCTTTGTCTGGCCGATGGGCGGGATCTCGACTGCCGAGTCGCGCGGGATGGAGAGCATGCTGACGAAGCGCGCTGAAGGATCAACATACACCACGATCAAGGTGTCGCTGCGGACGCTCTCGTCGGGTGAGCGCTTGTCGACGCCCAGGAGCAGGACGGTGAACGGGGCATTGGGAAAGCGGCTCACGGCAGCCTGTTCGCCGGGCGTCGCCGTGATGGTGACGGGCGGCGGCGTCACGCCGGGCGGAACCACGCTCGGCGCCGGTGGCGGGCTCGGGGTCACGCGCAGCCGCGGGTCGTCCTGCCGGATTGCGTCGAGCGTGTCGTTCATCTGGCCGAACAGCGCGCTCCAGACGGCGACGAGCGCGATGAGCAGCGTGCCGCCGGCGGCGATGATGCCGATGGTGCGCCACGGCCAGCGCCCCATGGCGGGCGGGATGACCAGCCAGCCCGCGAGCCGGGCGTTGCGCCGGGCGCGCCGCCGCGCTGCGATGCGCTCGCGCGCCGTCTTCAGTTCTTGACGTTCAGGCCCGGTCACTCGGCGAATCCGTCTGCACGTATGACGACGCGACGACATGCATCACATCTGCCCACGATTATACCAGCGTGATCCGACGGCGGGCAAGCATGGCGGTGCTGCCGCGGGGCCGCTGCGGCGCGCCACCGACGCTGTGCCCGGCCGGCGCCCCGCGCGCCCCGGGCTGCCGTGCGCGATGCGCACGCGGCATTCCATGCATGCGCCGACGCCATGCCGGGCCGTGATGCGACAGCGTGGCCCCGCGCGCGCCACCGCGAACCGTTCACCCGGCCACCTCGTGCGCCGCGCGCTGCGCGGCGACATCGTGCGGATATACGCGGTAGAACGCGAACCAGCAGAGCGCATTCGCCAGGTACGGCAGCGTCACCAGCCAGAGCATCGCGTTCGCGAACCCGTACCACTGTGCCAGTGCGCCAAGTGCCAGCGTCAGCACCGCGGCCGCCAGCCCCTGGATGAGCGAGAACAGCACCGCAAATGCCGTCGCCGCCAGCCGCGTCGGCACGATCGCCGAGACCATCGGCAGCACCACGCCCGAAAAACCGATCGAGGCTACCAGGCCGAACAGCAACTGGACGCCATACACCGCCGCGCCCCGCCCCCAGTCGCGCTGGAGGGCCAGATACGACACCGCGGCGAACCCCAGCAGGTACAGCTGCATCAGCATGATCCGGCCGTTCGGTCCGCGCCGACGCTCGAACTGATCGCCGAGCACGCCGCCGATGATCGAACTCAGCGCGAAGCCCGCCATGAACACACCGAACAGCAGGGTGGCGTCGCCCGTCGGCCAGCCGCGGGCGTCGACGAAGAACGTGACGAAGAACGGGAAGACCAGCAGGCTGGTGACCATCGGCAGCATGGCCGCCAGCAGCGCGAAGCTGGGGATGCGGAAGAGCCCGATGACGTCGGCCATGCGCACGCCGGCGAACTCGTTGGCGGCCTGGCGGCGCGGTGGCTCGCGCACGAACAGGGCGATCAGCAGGCCGCTCAGCATGCTGAGCAGCCCCATCAGCAGCATGCCCAGCCGCCAGCCGTCGGGGATGCTGGCCAGCTGGCCGATCAGCGGCACCAGCACCAGGCCACCGCCGGTGCCCACCGAGCGGATGGCGCCGTACGCCCGGCCGCGCTCGTGCTCCGCGAACAGATCGGTCAGCAGCGCGTTGGCGATCGGCTCGCTCGCCACCGTCCCGATCACGCCGATGCTGTACAGGATCAGGAGCTGCGTGAAATCCTGCGCCAACCCCGCCGCCGCAGTCCAGATGCCCCAGACGCCGGTCACCAGCACCAGGACGCGCGTGCGGCCGTAGCGGTCGGCGGCGACCGACCACAGCGGGCCGAATACCATGCGCGCCACGCGGCTGATGCTGCTGAGCAGCCCGAGCGCATCGACGCCGAGCTGCAGCGACTGGCGGATGACGGGGAACAGGACGTTCACCAGGCCGCCCTCGGCGCTGTCGCTGATGAAGGCTACCGCGAGCGCGACGAGCGCCCGCCAGCGCCCACCCTGCGATGCCTCACCGACCGGTCGGGCCATTGTGCATCCTCGCTGGCGCACGGGCTGCCCCGTCGCGCCGGTGTGGTGGCGTGCGCCACCGCAGTCACCATCGGCCACGCCCGGCCGGATGCAGCGCTCGCCGCCACCTCACCACCAGTGGCGCCGACGGAAGATGATCATCAGGATGGCACTGACGCACGCCATCAGCAGCAGGGCGAACGGATAGCCCCAGAACCACCCAAGCTCCGGCATGAAGTGGAAATTCATGCCGTAGATGCCAGCGATCAGGGCACAGCTCATCAGGATGACGGATGAGAGCGTGAGGGTCTTGATCAGCTGGTTCAGATCGTTGGCCTGCAGCGAGAGATAGCTGTCGAGCGCATTCGACAGCAGATCGCGATACGTGTCAATCGTGTCGGTCACACGCACCAGATGATCGTAGACGTCCTGCAGATAGAGCCCGGCACTATCGTTCAGCAATGGCCCGCGCTCACGCAGCAACACGTTGAGCACATCACGTTCCGGCGCGACGACGCGACGCAGCAGCAGCAGGTCCTTCTTGAGCGCAAAGATCTCCTGGATCGCTCCGCTGCGGAAGCGGCCGAAGATCGTATTCTCGAGCTCCTCGACCCACTCGACCACCTGATCCGTCACGGTGAAATAGTCATCGACGATGGCATCGAGCAGGTCATGCAGCAGCCCGGTGATCGAGTGTTCGGCCCGGATGCGGCCAGACTCCCATCGGCGTGCTGTCGCTTCGGTGTAGCGCTGTGCATCGCGATGGATGCTGACCAGGTAGTTGCGCCCGATGAACAGTGAGAGTTGGCTGAGCACGATCTGGGGCGCTGTACCGACGGCGTCGCGATAGGCTGCGGCATAGAAGATCACCAGCAGGTGATCGGCGAAGACATCGATCTTCGGCCGCTCGTGGTGGCGCACCGCGTCCTCGATGGCGAGGCCGTGAAAGCCGAACTCCTGCTGCAGCACGGCGATCGCAGCGTCATCAGGATCGGACAGATCGAGCCAGACCAGCGACGCCGGTTCGGCGAGCACCTCGCTGATGTGCTCGAGCGGCACCCCATGTTCGACGCGATCACCACGGCAGACGCGCACAGTATGCATGGCCGCTCCTGGCTCCGACGACGCGCACTACAACGCGGGGGCATCGCCGGCGGCATGATGGATCAACACCTGGTCGAGCGGCTTCTTCGTGATCGCCGGGACCGTCGCACCCGGTGCCGGATAGCCGACCGGGATGAGGAGGAACGGCCGTTCATTCGGCGGCCGGCCCAGCAATTCGACGAGGAACCCCATCGGGCTCGGCGTGTGCGTCAGCGTCGCGAGGCCGGCGTGGGTCAGCGCCGCGAGCAGCATGCCAGTCGCAATGCCGACGGATTCGCGGACATAGTAGTGCTTGACGCGCGCATCGCCGGCGGCCAGCCCGTAGCTGTGCTCGAACACGACGATGACGTAGGGTGCAGCGGTGATGTGCGGCTTCTGCCAGTCGGTCCCCAGTGGCGCGAGCACGTCCTTCCACTCCTGCGACATCCGGCGCTGGTAGTTCTCGCGCTCTTCGGCTTCGGCGGCGGTACGCATCCGTTGCTTGAGCGCCGGATCACTGACGACGACGAACGTCCAGGGTTGCTGGTTGGCGCCGCTCGGCGCCAGCGCTGCGGCGCGCACCGCCTGCTCGATCACGCCGAACGGCACCGGCTCGGTCGAGAACTGGCGCACGCTGCGCCGCCGCGCCATCGTGGCGACGAATGCCGCGACACGCCGCTGCTGCTCGGCGGCGTCGAGCCGCTCGAGGTGATAGGCTTCCGGCTGGTAGGCGTCAGCGGCCGAGTGTGACTGGGTCATGGCACCCCTCGCTGCGATTGGCTCCTGCGCATCCTACCACGGGCACGGCTGGCCTGTCGTGCGCTGGCGGGGTGCATGGCGCAGGATCTGCCGCCGCCAACCCGGCGTGGCGCCTGCGGCGCGACGGCGCTGCGTCGCCCGCCGGTGCGTGGCACCCCGGCCGGACCGGGGTCTCGCGCTGGCGGGCTTGGCCAGGTTGACAGCGCTGCTGCGACGCGCGATACTGAGCCGGTACGCGCGCCCCTGACGGTCGTCGTGGCCATGCCCGACATGGCGCTGCGCCGGGCATCGCTGGCTGGGATCCGCCGGCCGCCCGACGCTGCCGCTGGCCACATCGCATGCCAGGCGCACCACCCACGGCCGGTCCGGCGTCGCTGCGGCTGCGGAACAGAGGAGATCATCGTGGACCAGGGCCAGACTATCGCCCGGCTGCTGCTGCGTGCCGGATCGGTGCTCTTCCGGCCGGCAGAGCCGTTCACGTTTGCCTCGGGCGTGCGCTCGCCGATCTACTGTGACAATCGCCTGCTGATCGGTGAGCCGGAGGCGCGCCGCATCATCGCCGGGGCATTTGCCGAGCACGTCGGAGCCGCGACCGTGGTCGCCGGAACGGCGACCGCCGGCATCCCATGGGCGGCGTGGGTCGCGGCGCACACTGATCTGCCGATGGCGTACGTTCGTGGCGGCGCCAAGGGGCATGGCCGTGGGCGCCAGATCGAAGGCGCCGACGTCGCCGGGCGCCGTGTGGTGCTGCTCGAGGACACGATCAGTTCGGGCGAGAGCGCGCTGCAGGCGGCGGCGGCATTGCGGGCGGCCGGCGCGGACGTCACCGGCTGCGTCGCGATCTTCGCCTGGGGTTGGCCCGCCACCGCGGCGGCGTTCGTCGCCGCCGCCACGCCGCTGCACACGCTCACCAGCCTCGAGGATGTGCTGGCCGCCGCCCAGGCCGATGGCCAACTCACCGCCGGGGACGCTGCGCTGGTGGCGCGCTGGTCGCGCGATCCGCAGCACTGGCCATGAGCAGACGCAGGCATATGCATTGGACGCGCGGTGGGCGGTGCGGCTGTGTCCGGCATCGGCGCGGCACAACCATGGTGCCGTGATGCCGGGATCGATGTGCGTGGGAGGTGGCGGCGATGCGACAGCGAGCAGCGCGGCGACGTGGGCCCGATGACGAGCGCGCCGGTCGTACCGCGTCGCGGGCAGGCGACGGCGCGGTACACGGTGTGCCGGCGGCGATTCTGGCGTTGCAGCAATCGGTCGGCAATCGGGCGGTGCAGCGGCGGCTCACCGGGCGCGCCGCGCCGGTCGTCCAGGCCTATCGGCGCTTCGACAAACTGCTCGCCGACAAGGAGATCTACGCCGGCCAGGGCAAGCTGATCGATGAGGGCGCCTATCACATCTCGGTGAAGCGCCACCTCACCAGGCCGCGTTTCTTCAACGAGTTCCATGTCACCTACGACTCGCTCGGTGCGCCCGACGCGCATCCGCACGTCTACTACAGCGACCAGGGCGTGCGTCTGGCCAAGTTCGACGCGACGGCGCAGAACACGGCCTACAAGCAGCAGTTCGCCGGCAAGCCGACGCACACCGGCTGGGATGCGGTGCTGCTTGATGCAGGCCGCGCGGCCGAGCAGTTCCTCACGAAGCGCGCCCCACGGCTGGTCGCGCGCACCGACGCCGAGCTCGCGGCCTATGAAGCCGAGAAGCAGCTTGAGGCGACGGCCCGCGAGCGCGGCCAGACGGCGCTCACCGTGCTGTATCGCGGCCCCGAGGCGGCTTGGGGCAAGGCGGTGACGCCGCTCGAGCGCAGCGATATCGAGCGTGAGCTCGCCGCGGCGCACCCCGCCAGCGAAGCGCCGCGCTTCAGGAAGGAAGCCGGCAAGGTCAATACCTACAGGTTCCTGCTGCGATACGCCACGTTCGCCGATGCCAGGCAGGCGCGCGCCGCGGTGCGCCGGATCACCCACGTCGCCGGCGTCGACTTCACCGATGACCCGTTCAAGGCGGTGGCACAGGCGACGCCAGCCCCAGCCGACGAACCCGGGCTGTGAGCCCTTGCGGGGGTGGCGCGAGGAAAGAGGACCTTGCCCCCGCCCCTGCGTGGCTTCGTGTGAGCCCGTCTCCCGTCTCCCGCTCTTCGTGGCTTCGTGGCTTCGTGTGAGCCCGTCTCCCGCTCTTCGTGGCTTCGTGCCTTCGTGGCTTCGTGTGAGCCCGTCCCCGTCTCCCGCCCCTTCGTGCCTTCGTGGCTTCGTGTGAGCCCGTCCTCGTCTTCGTGCCTCCCGCCCCTTCGTGCCTTCGTGTCTTCGTGTGAGACCGTCCCCGCCCCTTCGTGCCTTCGTGTGGCACCCGTCTCCTTCAGCCGCCCCGACTTGCGTTCGCAGTGCCGGGTTGGTAGAATACGCGCGAGACCACACGGGGAGGGTGCATGGAACCAGCACTGCGCGAACGGATCGTAGCCACCACCGTCGCGCTGATGGCATTTGAATCGACCGCCGACCGGCCCGATCAGCTCGCAGCGGTTCTTGATTATGTCGATGATCAGCTCACCGGACAAGCCGGGCTGCATCGGCGGCGGTACGAGCGCAACGGTGCCCCATCGCTGATGGTCACCTTGCATGACACACAGGCGCCAGCGATCATCCTGAACGCCCATCTCGATGTCGTGCCAGCGCGCGCCGAGCAATTCCGCGCGAGTGTCCGGCAGGGGCGCATCTACGGCCGCGGCAGCCAGGACATGAAAGGCTCGGCAGCCGTCTATCTGCATCTGCTCCAGGCCTGCGCCACCCTGGCATCACCGCCCGACATCGGCGTCCAATTCGTCACCGACGAGGAGATCGGCGGTCTCGACGGCACCCGGTTGCTGCTCGAAGCCGGCTGGCGCTGCGGGCTATTCGTCGCCGGCGAGCCGACCGACCTGCAGATCTGCCACGCCCAGAAAGGCATGATGCGGCTCGACGTGATCATCCCGGGCGCGCCGGCGCACGGATCGCGGCCATGGGCCGGCCGCAACCCGATCGCCGGGCTGCGCGACGGCCTGGTCGCGCTCGAGCGGCGCTTCCCCACGCCGCGCGAAGCCGCATGGCAGACCACCGTCGTCCCGACGATCGTCACCGGTGGCAATGCCGAGAACCGTCTGCCCGAGCGCGTGCGGCTGCGTCTCGACATCCGCCACATCGCCGCCGACACGCCCGCAGCGATCATCGCCGGCGTCCGCGATGCCTTCCCGGGCGCCGAGGTCCTCGGCGCACCAATCGCCGGGGGGTTGCTCGACACCGATCCGGCGCACCCGATGCTCGCGCCGCTCACAGCCGCAATCACCGGCGTCACCGGTCAGCCGACGCGCTTCGTTCGCGAGCACTACGGCTCCGACGCGCGCTTCTACAGCGACGCCGGCATACCAGCCGTCTGCTTCGGCCCCGTCGGCGACGGGCTCCACTCCGACGACGAGTGGGTCGACATCGACAGCCTGATGCAGTTCTTCGCCATCACCCGGCGCCATGTCCTGCACACTACCAGCGAGGAGTCCTGATGCGTCGCCGCGTCGTACTGATGCTGATCACCACCGCCCTGCTCGCCGCCTGTGGTGGTCCCGTCCCCGAGGCCGCCCCTCCGCCGGGCGCCGCGCCGTTCGAGCCGACCGGCAGCGATGCCGCCGCACAACTCGTGCGCACCTGGCAGCAGGTGGCCTGGCAGGCGATGGAGCAAGACCTCGTCAAGCCCGAGACCAAGGTCGAGCGGTTCTATCGGACGGACGCCACGTTTGACGAGATCGCCGCTCATTACGACGGCCTGGTCCAGACGGCCGGATGGTGGAAGCAGAAGCGTCTGCCGGGGCGCCAGGGTGAGTTCATGCTGCTCGGCTACGAGCACGGTCTCACCGCGATGGTCGTCGGTGTGTTCGACGCCGCACCACTCGGCGGCTCGGGGCGCATCGTCTACACGTTGACGGGGTCGAAGTGATGCATGGCTGGCGTGTCGCGCCCCTGCCGGGCCAGTCCCGGATCCTGACCGGCGCGGCGGCGCCGAACCGGGCGCGACGCACCGGCCATCGGCGTGCGGTCGGCGCCCGCTGATGCGGCTGCCGGCGGATCATGGCGTCAGCGGTGTCGCCGGCCACTGCGCCGTGACGGCCGCGCTGGCGGCGCTCACCGCAAACCCCCAGTGCCGGAAGAGCGGCGTCAGATCGCGTTGGTAGCCGGCGCTCAAGCGTTCGACCAGATACGCCAGCCGCGCTGCGTCATCCCCGGCAGCCATGCCGTCCGCCGCGTCGCGCGCCGCCTGCGTCAGCATCGTGCGCATGCCATCCCAGCCGTGTGTGCCGATCAGCAGATCGAAGCATCCCAGCAAGATGAACGGATCAGCCGCCAGATCGGCGAACGCCGGCGTCGCCCGGGCGTGATACGCATGGCCGGCGGCGAACAGCCCGGCGCCCATCTGCGCTGCCCAGTTCCAGCCATTCTGCCGGTAGCTCCACAACCCGAAGACATTCGGCCACACCTCGACCGTCACCTCGGGGACATACAGATCATTGGCGGCAGCGTGCATGTTATGGCCGTGCTCATGCGCGATACCCCACCCCGGGTGCCCCTCGCCGTTGAATCGCGGAATCAACTCCTGACGCGCCGCAGCGCGCTGAAAGACAATCGGATTCCCGGAGTGCATCCACCACGCGGCATCGGGCGCATCGCGCGGCACGAGCCAGACCATCTCACCGCCGAACGGCGGCCGCACCGATCCAGCCAACTCCAGTTCGGCGCGATAGATCCGGTCGAGCGCCGCAACCGCGCCGACCGGATCGGCCAGCAGGGCCCAGTCCTCAGTCGGCAGCGCCAGGCCCATGCGTTCGCCCTCGATGACGAATAGCACCCGCTCGCCGCTCGCCAGCGCCGCCGCAGCCAACCCCACGACGCGGGCCACGTCGGTGCCGGTGAGGACCACCACGCGCATCGGAGCATACGCGGCGAGCGGGCGCAGCGCGTAGGTGGGCATCGCGGGCACGCCGGCGGCATCGGCAGGATCCTCGATGCCGCCATCCATCACCGCGAACCCGAGGCGCATGCCCAAGCGCTGCAGCGGGTACTGTACGGCCTGGGGATCATCATGGCTGGCGCGCCAACTCCAGCCGAGCCCCGTCGCCAGCACGCCACCGCCGGCGCGCACGTAGCGATCCAGCGCATCGAGCTCGCCGTCTGCGACAGCCCCCCACGGGTTGCCGAAGACCAGCGCATCGACCGTGGCGAGCAGCGCCTCGTCGAGTGGCGCCGTGAGCGCACGCAGTTGCACGCCGGTCGCCTCGAGCCAGGTGCGGAGGTGCGGCGAGAGATCGGCCAGCGTCAGCCACTCGCCATGGCCGGCCGTGAAGCCCAGCCGCGTCCCCCCAGCGAGCAGCCAGGCGATCACGCGCTGACGGAACACGTCGTTGTCACGCCGCGCATCGCTCCCCTGCGTCCAGGCCCCTTCGTGGCCAGCCCAGACCACCACGCGACCGCGATCGATCTGGCCGATCCAGCCGGGGCTTGGCAGCGTCCCGGCAAGCCCGGTGCGATCGCCGCCGGTGGCCTGCGCGCTGGCCCAGATCAGCGGCGCGTAGAGCGATGAATCCGCAGCGACCCTGCTCATCACCAGCGGGAATTGGACCTCATCGAGCCCGGCGATGATCGTCGCGTGGGGTTGGGCACACGCGGCGCATCCATCGCCAGCAGCGCCGCGCACCATCGGCACATGCAACCGCGACGGTGCCTGCGCCGCCAGCATGGCTCGGTCAGGCTGCGCTCCGGCCTGCGGCGCGAAGCGGCATGCGCCGAGCAGCATGCCCGAGACGCACGCGAGAATCATGGCACGACGCTGCATCGGCGTGCTCCAGTAGACCGGTCGTCGGGTCGGTGTCGTGGCGGCGGCTTCCGCCACGACACATGACGACCGGCACCACGGCAGAACTGGCTTCATGCACCCGTGGTATCGGCTGCGGCGCTCCCTGCGTCGCCGGCATCGCCTTCGGTGGCGTCACCGGCATCAGCGGCCTCGGTTGCCTCGGCATCACCTGCGGTGCCGTCACCAGCATCGCCCTCGGCAGCCTCGGAATCGCCCGCCTCCTCGGCGGCATCACCCGCGTCGGCGTCTGTGGCAGGCTCAGTGGCGTCGTCCGCGGTGGCGTCACCGGCGTCGTCCGCAGCGGCTTCGGCAGCCTCGGTGGCGTCACCGGCATCGTCCGCGGTGGCGTCAGCGCCCGCGTCCTCGGTGGCGTCACCAGCAGCGCCTGCGGTGATCTCCCCCGCGTCGTCCGCAGCAGTCTCGGCGGCATCGCCCGCGTCCTCGGCGTCGCCCGCGTCCTCGGCGGCATCACCCACGTCGGCATCGTCCGCAGCGGCTTCGGCAGCCTCGGTGGCGTCACCGGCGTCGTCCGTGGTGGCGTCACCGGCGTCGTCCGCGGCAGCCTCAGCGCCCGCGTCCTCGGTGGCGTCACCAGCAGCGCCTGCGGTGATCTCCCCCGCGTCGTCCGCAGCAGTCTCGGCGGCATCGCCCGCGTCCTCGGCGTCGCCCGCGTCCTCGGCGGCATCACCCACGT